>JBEEHT010000119.1:0-32226 GCA_041167545.1 Verrucomicrobiota bacterium | reverse complement strand
ATTTCGTTCATGACTTTCATCGCCTCTATGATGCAAACGACGGTTTCTTCCGTGACCTCTTTCCCCACGTCCACAAACGGCGGTGACTCGGGCGAACCGGCCCGGTAAAATGTGCCGACCATCGGCGAAAGGATGTCTCGCAGGCCTCCGGCTTGTTCGGCTTGCTGGGCTGAGGCAGGGGCCGCGGCGGCAGCGCCGGTCGCCGATGATACCGCTGGCGCCGGAGCCATCGCGGGAGGCTGGGCAAAAACGGTTTGTTCGCCTGCGCCCTTTTGTAATTTGAGCTTGAAGCCGTCCTTCTCCATCTCGAAGACCGACAAGTCGTTCTTCCTCATCAAGTCGATGACGGCTTTGATATCTTTAAGTTCCAAGGTGGCTCCGTGGTGAGGCTGGGCGTTTAGGTAAAGCGGTTTTTCACGCCAGGTCAAGGCAAACGGTTTTCTGGAGCGGCTTCGCTGTGCGAAGCGTGAGCGGTGCGGGGCAAAATCACGCGGCATGCCAGGATTCGCAACCAGCTAACAAAACGCTCGTTAGGCCGGTTGATCCGATTGGCATTGTTCTGGCACTGCGCCATGGCAACAACCGGCATGCCCGCGCCGAAAAAATATTGCGAAAAATTCATTGAACAGGTTTGCGGGTCCGCGGCCGGACGCTGTCTAACGCGTGACAGAAAAAAGGAGTAATCAAATATGAATAGCATCGCTCTCTCACTTCCAGAAGCCCCGTTG
Organism: Verrucomicrobiota bacterium; assembly: GCA_041167545.1. Classification (GTDB taxonomy): domain Bacteria; phylum Verrucomicrobiota; class Verrucomicrobiia; order Chthoniobacterales; family UBA10450; genus AV80. The sequence continues at coordinate 31,498 of JBEEHT010000119.1, read as the reverse complement.
GTTTTATGGCTTGGAGGAATTGCAGTTGTGGTGTTGTTGGTCTGCCTGCCGCGTTTGCTCGGAATTGTTTACATTCCGCACACGCAGGTTGGCATCATTGAAAAAATCTGGAGCGGCAAGGGTTCCCTGCGCGAAGGCCAGATCATTGCCCGAAACGGCGAGGCTGGTTTGCAGGCCAGGTTCCTGCGTGGCGGTATTCACTTCGGTTTGTATCCGTGGCAATACCGGATTCATAAGGAACCGCTTGTGGCGGTGGCCGAAGGCAAGATGGCTTACGTCTATGCCCGGGACGGTGTTCCGCTCGAGCCCGTCCAGACGCTGGGCCGAACCGTCGGACAATCACTTCCAGGACGCCGTCGGCTTTCTCGAAGCGCACGGGCAGCGAGGCCGGCAGCGCTGCATTCTCCGCGAAGGCGTTTACGCGATTAACCTGGCGCTCTTCGTCGTCATCACCGAAGACCGCGTTTTCTCCGGACCGGTGCGCGAAACGGCCGACCGTTATGAATCCTGGAAAGCGCAGCTCGCTTCGGTGCGTGCCTTCGATCCAGTAGTCATCGGTGCCGGCGGTCAAAGTCATTTCCGCGCGAACCTCGCCGACACGAGTGCGAGCGAAGCCGGCGCGCCACCGTCGCTGGCCGGAGTCAATCCCGACTTCAATCCGAACATCGACACGATCGGCGTCGTCAGTATCCAGGACGGCCCGACGATTGGCTCCGGGGAAATCATCGCTCCGGAGGTCAAAGCGACTACAGGAAAGGATCACAATTACTTCCAGGATCCTGAGGCGTTTCTCGCGCTCGGAGGCAAGCGCGGCAAACAGTTGCAGGTGCTGACGGACGGCACGTTTTTCATCAACCGCTGGTTCGGCACCGTGGAGATCAAGGCCAAGACGCTGATCCCGATCGGTTACGTCGGCGTGGTGGTTTCCTACCACGGCGCTGCCGGCGACGACACCACCGGCGAGTCGTTCCGTTACGGCGAACAGGTTGAGGCGGGACATCGCGGTGTCTGGCGCTCGGCGCTCACGCCCGGCAAGTACGCGCTCAATCCTTACGCGGTGAAAGTGGAGCTGGTCCCGACGATCAACTTCGTCCTGCGCTGGATTAGTGGACAAACCGAAGCGCACCACTACGACGAAGACCTGACCAGCATCGACCTGATCACGGCCGACGGTTATGAACCGCGCCTGCCGTTGTCGCTCGTCCTCCACATCGACTACCAGAAGGCGCCGTCGGTCGTGCAGCGATTCGGGGACGTGAAGCGTTTGATAACGCAAACGCTCGACCCAATCCTGACCGCCTACTTCCGCGACGTCGCGCAGACATCGCACATGCTCGACCTGCTGACGAAGCGCGAAGAAATCCAAAGACACGCGACGGAAGAGTTGGGCGAACGTTTCAAACGCTACGACATCAATGTGGTCGCCGTCCTGATTGGCCGGCCCGAATCCCGTGAGATCGCGGCCGGAAAGGCCGACCCGATCGAAACGCTGTTCGACCAGTTGCGCATGCGGCGTCTGGCCGACGAACAACGCGCCACCTATGCCAGGCAGCAGGAAGCCGCGCAGCAACAGATCGCGCTGAACGAAGCGGAGGCGAAAGCCGAACGACAGACCGAGCTCACCCAGAGCGCGATCGCTGTTGAGATCGCCGCCAATCGCGGCCAGGCCCAATTCGCCGAGGCCGAACAGTTGGCGAAAAAGCAGGTCGCGCTCGCCGAAGGTGAAGCGCGCTCCAAAGAACTCATCGGCAAAGGCGAATCCTCACGGATCGCCCAAGTCGGTCTGGCCGAAGCCGCCGTCACCTTGCAAAAAGTCGGCGCCTATCGCGACCCGCGTCTCTACGCGCTCAACGTCTTTGCGGACCGCTTCTCACAGAGCATCCAGCCACTGGTGCCGAGCCGCCTCTTCATCAGCAGCGGAAGTAGTAAACCAGGCGAAGGCCAGGGTAACGGCAGCGTCCTCGAGACCTTGCTCAGCCTCATCCTGAGCGAGAAAGCTGGGATCAACATCCAGGAGAATACGGCTAGCTCGAAGCCGCTGGAGGACTTCATCCGCCAATTCACTGGCAGAGGCTCATCGGGGAACGGCAATCCATTGAAGGCCGCAGCGCCGACGCCCGCTGAAAACCCAGCGACACGTTCCAGCTGAATTAAAGTATCGTCTCGCACTCGGAGAAGCCGGGTGCGAGAGCTCGCGAGGACCGGCACGCCCCCACGGACGTTCGCTAACTCGGCAACGGGAAGCGGCGGGTCAGCTCGCGGACTTTGCCGCGGATTTCTTCGAGGGCATTCGCGTCGTCGCGGCGGTTGAGGGCGTCGTTGATGAGGTCGGCGATGTCGAGCATTTCTTCTTCTTTCATGCCGCGGGTGGTGACGGCGGGCGTGCCGATGCGAATGCCGCCGGGTTTGAAGATGGGGTAGGTGTCGAAGGGAATGCCGTTTTTGTTCACGGTGATGCCGGCGCGGTCGAGGACCTCCTGGGCGATCTTGCCGTTGATGTCTTTCGGACGAAGATCGACCAGCATCAGGTGATTGTCGGTGCCGCCGGAGGTGATGCGGTAACCGTGTTTCGTTAGGCCCGCGGCAAGCGCTTTCGCGTTCACTACGACCTGCCGCTGATAATCGCGGAACTGCGGCTGGAGCGCTTCGTGAAAGCAAACTGCCTTGGCGGCGATGACATGCATGAGTGGGCCGCCCTGCACTCCCGGGAACACGGTCGAGTCGATCGCTTTCGCGTGTTCAGCGGTGCACATCACGATGCCGCCGCGCGGACCACGAAGACTTTTGTGCGTCGTCGTGGTTACGAACTGCGCGTGTGGAATAGGCGTGGGATGTTGGCCGCCGGCAACAAGGCCGGAAATGTGCGCCATGTCGATGAACAAAAGTGCGCCGACCGAATCGGCGATTTGCCGCATCCGCGGAAAGTCGATGATGCGCGGATACGCGGACGCGCCTGCTGTGATCATGGCCGGGCGGACTTCCTCGGCTTGTTTTTGCAACGCATCATAATCGATCTGCTCGGTCTCCGCGCTTACGCCGTACTGCGAGACTTCGTAGAATTTACCGGAGAAATTTGCGGGATGGCCATGGGTAAGATGACCACCGTGGGCGAGATTCATCGCGAGAATTTTGTCGCCCGGTTTCAGCATCGCGAAATAGACGGCCATGTTCGCCTGCGCGCCGCTGTGCGGCTGCACGTTCACGTGCTCGCAGCTGAAGAGCTGCTTCGCGCGGTCGATCGCGAGCTGCTCCGCGGTATCGACATTTTCACAGCCGCCATACCAGCGCTTCTTCGGGTAACCTTCGGCGTATTTGTTCGTGAGGACGCTCCCCTGTGCTTCCATGACCGCGCGGCTCGTGAAATTCTCCGACGCTATCAGTTCGATGTTCTCGCGCTGCCGCTTCTCTTCCGCTGCGATCGCTTCGAAGATTTCCGGGTCCACCTTGCGCAGTCCGCCACCCATCGCTCCCATGGACGCGACTGAGCCCAGGCCGGTCGTGGTGTCGTTAGGCTGATCTGCCATGGAAAAGGATGAAGTTCCGCCGCCGCGCGATTTTGCGGGCACCGCGAGTTCGCTTTGTTCTACGAACGCGAGCACGGTCGGTAAAGCGTTTTTAATCGTGGTCGCGCAGACGCTGTAAACATCGCGGGTGCATCCGATCGGATCGGGCACGTCGCGCCAGACGGTCATGCCGGGCTCCTCGAATTCACGAAGGAGAAACGTCTTCTCCGCGCCATGCGGGAAGAGCATGTGGATGGTTTCGACATGCGCGCCAGTCATGGCGAAAATGTGGGTCGCGCGCTCGACCAGCGTGGCCGTCAGCGGCTGGCTGCGGAGGTTCCGGATGTCGACTCCCTCCTGCTCGCAGACGTTAATGGCGTGCAAACTCGGAGGCTGGCCGCGCACCGCGTGGACGCCCGCGGATGCGACCTCGATGTCCCTGCGATTGCCGAGCAAGCGCCGGAAAAGCCCTTCCGCCATCGGGCTGCGGCAAATATTTCCGGTACAAACAAAGAGGACGCTTTTCACGATTTCGAGCCGGCGCGTTGCCGGCATCGCAAAGTAAAATCAAACCGAATCAAGTCAACGCGCCGAGGCACCGCCCTTAGTGTCCTAATTTGAACCCAAAGATCAAAAATCCGGCCCAAAGGCAGATTATGAATGTTACAAAGCCAGTTAGCCAAAACACCGGCCAAAAAGCAAAAATGCGGCGAGCATCGGTTTCGGCTTTGACGCGTCGGACGGAGAACAAGCCAGCCGCTATGCCCGCGGCGCAACTCATACAAACTGCAACGGTTCCCAGACACTCCGGCTTAGTCATCTTGGCCTGCTTTCAAGTTGGGACACTCCCGCACCATTTCCCAAATCGGCGTCAGTGTCGAGCCGCGCAGGCTACAGCAGCGGGAGCTGCGTCTCATCCTGTTCCGTACTCGCGAAGCGGACACCGAGCCCGATTAGCCGCACGTTTTTTCCCGTCCGCGCAAACGCCTCGCGCAAGAGCAATCGAAACTGCTCGAGCGTGGACGTCAGGCCCGCGCGCTCAACGGTGGTGCGGGTGAAATCGGAGAATTTCAATTTGACGAAAATTTTCGTGACGGTGCGGGCCGATTCCTTTTGCGCCAGGTCGGCCATCAATTCCTCGAACAATTCCGGGAGCTTTTCTTCGCACTCCGCCAGCGTTTCCAGATCGGTCGAGAACGTCTCCTCGTTGCTCAGCGATTTGCGTTCGCGGTCCGGTTCGACCGGGCGGTCATCGATGCCGCGGCAGAGATCGTAAAGCTCGATTCCGAATTTCCCGAAATGTTCCTGGAGCGCGACGCGCGAAAGCCGCTGCATATCGCCACAGGTCATGATCCCCATTTTCTCAAGCTTCTGGCCGGTTACGTCGCCGATTCCCCAGAGTTTGCGCACGGGCATTTCTTCCATGAACCCCGCGACCTCGTTCACTTTTACTTCGAATTGCCCGTTCGGTTTTTTCAGATCGCTCGCGATCTTCGCCACCAGTTTGTTCGGACCGATGCCGGCCGACGCGGTCAATTTCGTCTTCCGAAAAATCAGTTGCCGGATTATCTCGGCGAGCGGACCCGGCGCGCCGGGATGGGCCGTCACATCGAGGTAAGCTTCATCGAGCGAGAGCGGCTCCACGAGCGGGGTGAAGCGATGCAGGATCTCGCGGATGACGGCGGACTCTTTGCGGTAAACGTCGAACCGCGTCGGCAGAATAATGAGATTGGGACAGCGTTGCAGCGCCATGAAAGTAGGCATGGCCGAGCGGACGCCGAATTTGCGCGCCTCGTAATTGCAAGTGGTCAGCACTCCGCGCCGATCCCGCGCGCCGCCGACGCCCACCGGTTTTCCCTTCAAGGCCGGCTGATCGCGAACTTCAATCGCCGCGTAGAAGCAATCCATGTCGAGATGGATAATGGCGCGCGTGTTTTTCTCGGACTCCACAATCACAATGTTGCCCCAAGGAGCGGCGGTTTCCAAACCGCCGACTTTGAAAACAAGACGGCGATTTGGAAATCGCCGCTCCTTGAAAAACATATCCGCAACCGCGATCTATCTTCATGAAGTTCACTTACTACGGCCACGCCTGTTTCTCGGTCCAAGCTGGCGGCAAGACGCTGCTCTTCGATCCGTTCATCTCGCCGAATCCGCTGGCGAAAGAGATTGATGTAAAGAAAGTCGCGGCGGATTTCATCCTCGTTTCACACGGCCACGGCGATCATGTCGCTGATGTCATCGACATCGCGAATCGAACGGGGGCTACAGTGATCGCTCCGTATGAAGTCGGCACCTGGTTCGAAGGGAAGGGCGTAAAGAATGTGCAATCGATGAATCACGGTGGCGCGGCCAAGACCGAATTCGGTCGCGTGAAACTCACGAGCGCCATTCACAGCAGTTCGATGCCGGACGGCTCGTATGGCGGCAACCCTTGCGGCTTCGTCGTCGAAACCAGCGACGGCAATTTCTATTACTCCGGCGACACGGCTCTGACTTACGACATGAAGATCATCGGCGAAACTTTTAGACTGAACTTCGCCGTTTTCCCGATCGGCGACTTCTTTACCATGGGAATCGCCGATGCATTACAAGCGGCCGATTTTGCCGGGGTGTCGAAATTCATCGGCGTGCATTATGACACCTTCCCGCCGATCAAGCTCGATCACCGGGCCGCGCTTGCCGCAGCCCAAGCCGCCGGAAAAGAATTATTGCTGCCCGCGATCGGCGAAACGATCGCCGTGTAGCCGCTTCAAAAACGGATCGCGGCGGGATTCCTATCTCCGGATCGGAATACCCGCCGCGTTTCCGTCAACCTAAATTGTTACTGCTTCCTGGCGTCGCGCATTTCCTGCCTGGCTTTGCGCATGTCTTCGCGCGCCTTTTGGAGCGCATCGAATTTCTGCTGCTGCTCCGGCGTCAGCACCGCACGAATCTGCGCACGGGTGGCGTCGCGGATCGCCTTCATCTTTCCCATCGCTTCCTGGCGGGCAGCGACGATCTGCGGCTTCGCCTGATCGAGAATCGGCTGGATCTTCGCCTGTTGCTCAGGAGTAAGGGCCAGGTTTTTCGTCATGTGTTCGAGGATATTGCCGCCGTCACGATGGCGACGGTTTTTCCAATCCTGTCCCTGTGGGTCCTGAGCGTAAGCGACTGAGAGCGTGCTTAACATGGCCAGGCACGTGGCCGTGAGAGTGATCTGTCGTAGTTTCATTGTTGTTTCTTTCTTCTAATCGTTAGGCAGCTCGAAGACCGGCTACCTTGTTGAAGAGAGAAACCCCCAAGATTTCTCGAAGTTGCGGTGCGCCGCAAAAAAGATTTAGGGCCGCGACGGCGCAGGACCCGGCAACTCCAGCCGCGCCGTGATCACCTGAGTGCCATCAGTCAGGTCGATCCGTCCATCGCCAATCGTCAACACCTTCAAGGTAAGGGCGACAAAAGCGGTCGGCGTGTGCACCGTGATCAGCTCGCCTTCCGCAACCTGCTGTCCGTTAATGATCGCCATCCGCGGATGGCCGAGTGAGATAGCGGTGACGTGCAGCAGATCGGCCCGGAGCTGAACCAGGATCGGCGCCGGCGTAACCTGAGCGTGCCGTGAGGCGGAGAGACTTTCGGTCGAAACATTCAGGAGCTTAAGCCTGGCTTCTTCGTACTGGATCGAGGTCCGGTGGCGAGAATAAAGAAATCCGATGGCCGAGAGTGCGGCCGCCCCGAACAAGATGCCCAAAAAAATCGCCCGGCCATTACCCGAGAAGAGCGAAGCACCCTGAAGCCGCGACCGCACGTCGGATGCAGCATCATCGGGCTTGCCGGTACGCGGCTCAGCTACCACGGAGTTAAGCAGCCGCGGTGCGGGACCTCTCTGGGGGAGAAGACGCATGCCACTTGTTAAGCATCGCTCGTTCCACCGCCGCCAAGTGGCCCGCTTGCCGGTAATCCGTCTTGTCGCTTACCAAGCCTGCACCTAGAAAGAAGTGATGATTCGAGAGGCCCGAATGCGCGGTGCGGCGGTAATAGACCGTCAGGGCTTTCGCCTGCGCGGCCGCGAAGTCACCCGGCTCGAATCATTCTGCGATGCGGTCTTCGCCTTCGCGGTCACGCTGCTGGTGGTATCGCTCGAGGTGCCGAAGAGCTTCGGCGAACTGATGGAAACGATGCGCGGATTTCTCGCGTTCGGGATTTGCTTCGGCATCCTGGCGATGATCTGGAACTCTCACTACGTCTTCAGCCGGCGCTTCGGCCTCGACGATGGTTTCGTTAGGTTCCTGACCTGCGTAATGCTGTTCATCGTTCTGCTCTATGTCTATCCGCTGAAATTTCTGTTCAACCTTTTCATCAACGGAATGATCCTGAGCGGTCTCCGCGGCCAGCTCACCCACGACCAGGGGTCGACGTTGTTTGTCATTTACGGGATGGGATTCGCCGCCATTTATCTCGCGCTGGCTGCGCTCTACCTGCATGCCTACCGCCGCAGCGCGGAGCTCGAGCTCAATGAAATGGAGACGCTCGACACGCGGTGGGAATTGTACGCCATGCTCTGCCATGCCAGTGTGGGCGTCGCCTCGGCCTTGGTGGCGTTGACGGCGAATTACGTGGACCTGGCCGGCTTCGTTTATTTTTCGCTCTTCATCATCATGACGATCCACCGAACGCTGCACGGCAAAAGGCACCGGGCTTTGCAGGCGCGAATCGTCGCCGTCGAAACGTAATAGTTACTGCGCGCACTCTTCCAAGGCAGTGGCATCGCCGCCGAGCGTCGCGAGCGCTTCGCCGGCGAAATGGAGAGAGCCGGTCACGAGAATGCGTTCACGCCCGGCTCGCGCCTCGTGGAGCGCGGCATCGAGCGAGGGCGCCATCAAGATGGGCAGTCCCGGAAAAAGATTCGCGCCGACCAGCGCGATTTCCTCACGCGGCATCGCCCGCTCGCTGCGAGCCGGCGGCAGGATTATTCGTCGAGCGATGGGCGCCAGCGCCTGCAGAATTCCGGCGACATCTTTGTCGGCCAGCACGGCCAGAACGATCGCGGCGCGCTCGTCGCCGAACTGTTCGCGCCAGGTTTTCACAAGAACGCCCGCGCCGGCCGGATTATGCGCGCCGTCGATGATGATTCGGTCGTTCCAGAATTGAAAACGCGCAGGCCAGGCAACGTCCGCCAAACCTCGAATGATCGCGCCTTCGTCTACCGCGATTTCGGCGAAGCGAAGAGCAGCGATCGCGAGCGCCGCATTTTCTCGTTGGTACGCGCCGGCCAGCGCGACTGGTGTTCCTGTGTACGGAACCGTTACGATGTGCAACGGCGCTTCACACGCGACGGCTCTGTCTCGAATCGCGTTCTCCGCTTCCGGTTCCTGCACGGCGGAAACCACGGGCACACCGGGCTTGATGATCCCAGCTTTCTCGCTCGCGATTTTTTCCAGACTGTGGCCGAGCCAGGTTTGGTGATCGTAACCGATCGGCGTAATCACGGAGACAACCGGCTGGACGGCATTGGTGGCGTCCAGCCGGCCGCCGAGGCCGGTCTCGAGCGCGATCACTTCGCAGCCGCGCTTTTTGAAATGGAGAAGCGCCAGCGCGGTGGTGATCTCAAAAAATGTCGGGTGCGGATCCCAGTCGCTGATCTTGTCGCGAATTCTGGTGAGCCCGGCCGCGACCTCGTCCTCTCCGATCATTTCTCCATCGACGCGGATCCGCTCGCGAAAACTGACGAGGTGAGGGGAGGTGAACAGTCCGGTGCGATAACCCTGGGCGCGCACGATGGCGTCGATCATCGCGCAGACCGAACCTTTGCCGTTCGTGCCGGCGACGTGAACGATGCGCTGGGATTTTTCGGGAACCTCCAGCTCGCGCAAGAGCCGGGAAACGTTCTCGAGCCCGAGCTTGATCCCGAAACGCTCGGTGGCGTAAAGCCAGCGAAGCGCTTCTCTGCAGGCGGGAGATGGTCGCAACGCCGGAGACTCTCCCGCGTTCACGACGTGCTGGAGAAGTAGCTCAGAAATTGCACGATCTGTGCGCGCAGTTTTTTCCGATGCACGATTTGATCGATCAGCCCGTGTTCTTCGAGGAATTCCGCCGTCTGAAAACCTTCCGGCAAATCCTGATGCGTTGTCTCCTTGATGACGCGTGGCCCGGCGAAACCGATCATGCTTTTTGGCTCGGCCACAATGACGTCGCCTAACGAGGCGAAGCTCGCCATGACTCCGGCCGTGGTCGGATTAGTGAGAACGGAAATGTAAGGCAGGCGCTCGCAGGCGTGTTTGGCGAGGGCGCCGCTCGTTTTCGCCATTTGCATCAGGCTCAACATCCCCTCATACATGCGCGCGCCGCCCGAAGCGGAGATGATGATGACAGCGCAGTGGTTCGCCGTCCCGTATTCGATCGTGCGAGTGATGCGCTCGCCGACGACCGAGCCCATGGTGGCCGCGAGAAAACTGAAATCCATCACTGCGATCGCGACCTTGTAGCCTTCAATCATGCCATGTCCGCTCAAGACCGCGTCGGTTAGCCCAGTGGCGTCCTGATATTTTTTTAATCGGTCCTTGTAAGTGGCCATGCCCTGAAACTGCAGGGTATCCACCGAGCGCAGGTTCGCGTCCCGTTCTACGAAACTTTCGGGATCGAGAAGGTCTTCGATCCGTTCCCGGGCCGATTGGGAAAAGTGGTAATCACAATGCGGGCAGACCCGCTGGTTCTGCGCAAGCTCGATTTCGTGCACGACCTCTTTGCAGCCCGGACACTTTTGGAAAAGCCCCTGCGGGATATCGCCGCGGCGTTTCCTTCCGCCGCCACCGCCGATCGGAGGTCTTTTGAAAATAGCCATGGCGTCAGGCGCGGGCGACGGTGGCGGCGTGGACAGAGAGTGCGCCCGCGCCTTTCAAGACACGCGCGCATTCGCTCAACGTCGAGCCCGTGGTTAATACATCGTCGATCAGGAGCACCCGCAACTCTCGCACGTCCGCCTTTTTTCGTAAACGAAAGGCGTCATGCAAATTTTCCATCCGTTCGGTCCGGTCGTAGGCGGTCTGGGTGGTGGTGTAACGGATTCTCTCCAGGACCGGACGAAGCGGCGTGGCGGCCTGGCGGCTGAGCAGCTCCGCCAGAACCGTTGCTTGATTGAAACCTCGTTCGCGTTCCCGCGCCGGATGCAAGGGGACCGGAACGATCACATCGAAGTGCCGGCCGCGCAGCCGCGCGTCATTCATATTTTCGGCGAGCCAGGCGGCGAGCGGGTAACAGAGCTGACGCTGACGCCCGTACTTAAATTCGTGGACGAGCTTGCGAACGATTCCGCGGCTGCGGTAGGCCGCGACCGCCGCATCGAAGTGCAGAACGCGATGTTCGCAATTAGCGCAACTGAACGCCTGCGTGATCGCGCCGGGAAAGGGCTCGGAACATTGCGCGCAGAAAGGCGGAGTGATGCGCGGCGCTCGGCTGCGGCACTTCTCGCAGAGGTATTCGGCGCGCCCGACTTCCCCGGAGCAGACCGCGCAGGTCGCCGGATAGAAGAGCGAGCTTAGCGCGGGGAGGGGATTAAGCTTCGCGAGCGCCAGCATATTTTAACCAAACTCTGAGCAGGACCCAACTGGTGAGGCAAACGCACAGCGGGATGATTCCGATGAGCAAGCTTTTGCCCAGCCACGGCATCGCGAGAATTTCCCGGCGCGCGATCTTGTTGAAAACGCCGCTACCCAAAATCCAGCCGGCGTGCAGGCCGATCGGCAGCCAAAGCGATCGCGTGCGGAGCCGCGCGTGTGCCAGGATCACACCGATGACAAACAAGGTTGTGAAACCGGCGAGCAAAAGCTTCGGCTCGGCAAACTGATCGAAGGAATGGGCGAGGGAGCTGAATCCTGAAGTCCATCCTGCCGATGTCGTTGTTTCATCCGGCGCCTTGAGAAAATGAACGATCGAGAAAATTCCTGCGCTCAATACCGTGGCGGTCCAGGGGCGACTGCCGCGAAGCAAGACGCCGAGAAACAATCCGCGAAAAAGTGCTTCTTCCAGCAAGGGGACGATCGACGAAGCTAGCGCCACTTGTCCGACCGCGGACCACTCCCATTCCGCGCGTAACGTGTAGACATCTCGCCAGACCAGAAAGATTTCGCAGCAAAGAACCGGCAGGACCGAGATCAAAAATCCAATGATCAGGTCGCGGCCCCAACGGGGATTGCGGGTCAGCGCCAGGTCGCGCGGGCTCTTGATTCCGAGCCAGCGCAGAAAAGGCCAGAGAAACAAAAGCGCTCCGAGCATGAGCGCGCGATGAAAAAACGCCTCGAAATCGAACGTCGCCAGCACGGGAAAAATTCCGTGCGCCGCCAGCCACTGCGCGGCCCAAAAGAGAACAGGCGCGGCCACGGCCCCAAAAAGGATCGTGGCGGCAAAATAGCCGAGCAATCTGGCTGCGTCTTTCAAGGCGCTAATGTAAGATTCCGTCCAGATGCGGAGTCAACACATATGGAAGGAGAAGGACGCGGAAGGAAAAAAGCGCGAAGTCCGGGTGACGAAGTTCGGGGGCGTCTGGCGTTTCCAGGCGAAATCCGCGGATGAAACCGAGTGGACTTATTACGACCGTCCGCTGCTCGAGGATCTTCAGGCGTTGCGCGATGTCGTTTTTAGAAAATACCAGCGGCGCAGGGCTTCGGCCGAAGATGTGGATTCGATCGACAAGCTGCTTAGTGAGTACGCCGCGCATGAGTGATCAGTAGATGACGAAATCGAAGAGGTCGCGGCTGGATATTTTCCTGGTCGAGCAGGGACTTTGCGCCAGCCGCGAACAAGCGCAACGCGCGGTCATGGCCGGCGAGGTCCGAATTGGCGATCGCGTCATCACCAAATCGTCGGTTCTGGTTGGACCTGACGCCAAGGTCTCGGTGGAGGCGCGTTCGCCTTACGTTGGCCGGGGCGGCTTCAAGCTCGAAGGTGCGCTCGAGCATTTCAAGATCGACGCGAAAGGACTGAGCGCGCTCGATATCGGCGCTTCGACCGGCGGGTTTACCGATTGCCTCCTGCAGCGCGGCGCGACCCGGGTTTACGCGATCGATGTTGGGCATGGACAATTGGCCTGGAAAATCCGCAACGATCCACGCGTGGTCGTGCGCGAAAAATTGAATGCGCGGTTCCTCACTCGCGAAGATGTGCCGGACAAGATAGACTTGTGCGTTATCGACGTTTCCTTCATCTCACTGACCATGATTTTGCCGAACGCCTTCGACCTGGTAATTCCCAACGGTATGATCCTGGCATTGATCAAGCCGCAATTCGAGCTCCAGGCGGCGGAGGTGGCGCACGGCGGGATCGTGCGCGACCCGGCGCTCCACGAAAAAGCGCAGAATAAGATTCGCGACTTCGTGCTCAACGCCGGGCACAGTGTCATCGGCATGGTCGCCTCAGCGATTACTGGAACTGATGGCAACCAGGAATTCTTCATATGCGTCCGACGAAAATCGGCCTGATCGCGCACACCGGGAAACCGGGCGTGGCGCAATTGGTCCAAGCGCTGGCCACCGAGTTCAAGCGTTTCGACCTGACGCTCCTGATCGAAGCCAGGACCGCGGAGCTCGCAGGAATGACCTCGACGTACTCAGTCGCCGACCTCGGACGCGAAGCCGACCTTCTGGTTGTTCTCGGCGGCGACGGAACAATCCTTCACGCAGTTGGCCAGTTGGGAGATCAGATCAAGCCGATCTTCGGAATCAATGTGGGCTCGCTCGGGTTCCTGACGTGCGCGAACTCGTCGACCTACGTGGAAGCAGTCGAATGCATCGCAGCGGGAAAAATGGTCTTCAGTGATCGGACCTTGCTGGAAGTGACAATCAAAAACCCTGGTGCGGAAGTCGCGCGTGTCAGAGGCCTGAACGATGCGGTCTTCAGCCGCGGCGAAGTGTCGCGGCTCATCCGATTGAAAACCAGTGTCAACGGGGAGCCGCTTACCGAGTTCAACGCCGACGGGTTGATCATAGCAACTCCAACCGGCTCGACTGCCTATTCGCTTTCAGCGGGCGGCCCGATCCTGGCGCCGGGCTCCGGCGCGCTCGTCATCACGCCGATTTGCCCGCACGTTCTTACTAACCGCTCAATCATCGTGGATGAAGACGCCATCATCGAGATCGAAGTAACGGAGCGGGATCATCCTGTGTTTCTGACTGTGGACGGGCGCGATCCGCTCCCCGTAGCTACGGGCGCTGTGGTGGAGTTCAGAAAATCGGAACACGTCCTGCCGCTGGCCTCGTTACCCGGCGTCTCCTTCTTCGGCGTCGTTCGCCAGAAGTTGAAGTGGACTGGCAGCAATGTCTAACCGCGCAGCTACTGCAGGTTATATACTTCGACCAGGGCCGTGCCGGTGCTGCCGCCAGCTCCGCGAACGATTGCGGTATACGAACCACCACGGAGCGAAATAAAGATGGCCGACTCCTTGTCGTTCGTAGGCTGCAACGTTGTCCCCTCGAGAATCGCTTGCTGGCTATCTTTCCAGTCGTTGTTCGAAGCGATTAGGGTTCCGGAAGAATCCCGCAATTCCAGCGTCGGATCCGCGAGCGGATTAGCGATTCCCAAGGCAGCCAACGAAGGCCCCAGGGCCCGCACGACTACGTTAGTGCCCACCGGGCCTGTGCCGGCCACCACGAACCCGGCGATGAGAACATTATCACCGGTCATGACCAGGCCGCGCGTACTGACATTGAGAAGTTGATGCGGCAGCGGCTCGACCGCGACAAATTGCGGCGTGTTGAATTTGCTGGTGAAGATGGTGGTCTTCGTTGCATCCGGAGCAAATAGAAGCGTCGCGCCCGCACCATTGTCTGCCACAATCAGGTTACCCGAAGCATCGAACGCAAGGCCGTAAGGACGGCTTAATCCGGTGGCGAAACTGGTCTTGGTTCCATCCGGCGCGAATTTGAAGATTGTGCCGGTGCCAGACTCGGAAACAAACACGTTGCCGGCATTGTCCACCGCCACTCCGGCCGGGAGTTTCATCCCCGTCGCGAATGTGCTCTTTACCCCGGCCTTTGTGAATTTGAAAACCGTCCCGGCGGTATAGTCCGCCACGAAAAGATTTCCGCTGGGGTCGAACGCCAGGCCAGCCGGTCCGCTCAGCCCGGTAGCGAAGGTAGCTTTCGTCCCATCCGGTGGGAAAAAGATGATGTTGCCACTGCCGGCCTCCGCTGCAAACAGGGTACCGGAAGTATCGAACGCGAGCCCGACGGGGGAACTGAGGCCGTTAGCGTAAGTGGCGCCCTCGACGTCAGGAAGAGTGAACACAATGATCGAATTCTTGCCCGCATCCGCCACATAGAAGCGGCCGCGGCCGTCAAACACGATCCCCTTCGGGCTGGAAAATCCCGAGGAATAAGTCCCTGGGGTGCCTCCGACCGACCGGAATCGGATGACGTTGCCTTCATTGGTTTCGTAGACATCGCCTGCAGCTCCGCGAGCGTTGATGGCCAGGAGCGGTGCAATCGCCAGCGAGGCAGCGGCGGCCAGGAACAGAGGCATGAAATTCATTTTTCGCATAATGTGATAGAAGTTGGTCAATCTCCCGAGCAATCGGTTTTCGTCAACCTTTCAACCCGTGGATTCGCAGAATGGCGCGCACCTTTTTGGAATATCGCGCGCTCCAGTGCGTTACTTCTTCGCGCTCTCGATAATCCACTGCTTGATCTCCGGAATCAGGCGCCGTTTCAGATCGGCCCGGAATCGAATCTCCTCGGCAGTCTTCCTCACGTCGCTTCCAATGCCCGCGGGCGAATTCTTTTGCGCGTAAGTTTCCAGCTCCGCGGCGCGCGATTCATCCGAGAAACCCCTCATGACGCCGGATGCAAAACGGATTCGCCCGAGCGCATCGAGTTTCGCGTCCAGCTCCTTCTGGTGCGCTTGCGCGAATTCCCACGCCAATTCCGGTTGCTCCGCCGAGATCGACACGTCGCGCACAAGACGAGTGGCCCGCGACGCCGGCAATTCATCGCCGAGCGAAAGCGCCAGCGTCTTTTTCGCCAGCTCGGCATCGAGCGCCATCGCCATCGCGCGGTAGAAGTTTCCCTTCTCTTCGATGCTTTTCGTTTTCAACCCGAGCTGATGCAATGTCTCCCAAGTTTTCGCATCAGCGTAGCGGCCCACAACTCCAATGACCGCCGCCCGGATATCCGGCGCGAGAGTCTTCGGATCGACGACAAACTTCTGGAAACGCTCGCGCGCTTCCTTGACGACCGCTTCGTCGCCGAGATCGCCGAGTTTTTCAATGAGCTGCACGCGCAGCAATCCCGTCGCGACTTCTTCGCCGGGTTTGGGCTCCCAGCCGACGCGCTCAAACACCGGCTTCAGGATCGAGCGGGCATACGCTTGAAAGGCGGGCCGATCGGCGTGCTTCCAATGAAGGTCGTCAATGAAGCCGAGCGCGCCGGCGATTTGCTCCCACAAGGCCAGGTTGCCGTCCGTCCGCACTGCTTCGACTAACCTGAAGTAATCGCGCATCGGACTGCGCTCGGCCAGGACCAGCGCCCACGTATCGCTCACGAGATTCACCTTGTCGGCTTCGTTTAAGTCCGCGATCGCGGCGACGAGTTTCTCGAACCGCGCCGGCTCATAGCTCACCCGGTAATTGCCGACGCCGCCCGCATTGAGCTTAACGTTTTGCGCGGGCCCAAGGTTAGGGATCGGCGCCGATTTCTGTTCGAGCAGGAACATGGAACCGCGATCCGTCCCGTTCGGTTTCACCTCGATCGTGGCGATCGGGATTTTCCATTCGAACTGCGGTGCAGCCTTCTGATGCACCGTGAATCGCTCCTGGGTCGCGATCAACGCGTTCTTTTTGGACGTCACCGACACCAGCGGAAATCCCGGCTGCTCCGTCCAGCTCCGCGCGATTTCACCGACTGGTTTGTGGGAAGACCTGGCGAGCGCGTTCCAGAGATCGGCGGTGGTCGAGTTCGAAAACTTGTGCGCCGTGATGTAGGCGTGGATCCCCGAGCGAAAATCTTCTTCGCCCAGATACGTCTCGAGCATGCGGAGGAACGATTGTCCCTTTTGGTAGGTGATCTCGTCGAACGCGCTGTCGGCTTCGGTCTCGGTTTTCACCGGCTGTTGAATGGGATGCGTGGCGGAGAGAGCGTCGGTGGCCATGGCGCGTTGCTTGGCCGCATTCGCCCGGAGCCAGACCTGCCATTGCGGATTGAAATGGTCCGTGCACTTCGTGCCCATCCATGAGGCAAAGCCTTCGTTCAGCCAGAGATTGTCCCACCACGCCATCGTCACGAGATCGCCGAACCATTGGTGCGCTACCTCGTGCGCAATGATCCTGAAGATGCCTTCCTTGGTCTCCTCCGACGAATTTTTTGGATCGTAAAGCAGGGCGCTTTCGTAGAAAGTGATCGCGCCCCAGTTCTCCATCGCGCCGCCAAACCCGCCCGGCACCGCAATCAAGTCGAGCTTCGGGAGCGGATATTTTTCTCCGAAATATTTGTTGAAGTAGTTAAGGATCTTTACCGCGCTTTCGAGCGCATAACGGCAGGTCTCGCCTTTTCCTTTCGTCGTAATAACCCCGATCTTTACTCCACCGGCCTCCCCGGAAATTGAATCGAATTCACCCGCGCAAAACACCATCAGATAGGTCGGCATTGGCGGTGTCTCGGCGAAGCGCACTTCCTTGCCGTCGCCGGCTTTCGTCTCGCGCTCGACCGGCATGTTCGAGATGGCGTTGAAGGTCGCCGGCACGGTGGCTGTCAGCCGGAACTTTGCCCGGAAGGAAGGTTCGTCCCAGCATGGGAATACCCGGCGCGCATCGACCGCCTCCATTTGCGTGCCCAACATTCGCTTCTTCGCGCCGCTCGCCTCCTCGCGGTAATCTGCGAAGAAGAGGCCCTGTCCGCCCTGGTTTATCTTGCCCGCGAAATCGAGAGTGAGCGTATGTGTTCCAGCCGCGATCTCGTTCGCAAATGTGAGCGTGGCCGTCTGCTCTTGGGCGTTGATCGCGATGGTCGCCGTCAATGCTTGTCCGCCACTCGCGCTGGCTAGTGTCGCCGACCCGATCGTAACCGCGTTCACGTTCAGCGTGACGCTCTTCACCGGCTTCCGCACTTCCAGCACAACGGTCTCCGAGCCGGTGAAGGTCAGCTTCTCGAGGTCCGGCTTGAGCTTGATATCGTAGCTTTTTGGCACCACCTCTTTGGGGAGTTTACCCGGCGTGTTCTCGAACTTGAACGGCTCCTCCGCCGACACCGTGAGCGGAAGGATGAAAGCAACCAACGCCGCGGCGAAACATATTTGGGAGCGCATAAGACGGGCACGCTGCCACCGAGTTGCTCCAATAACAATTCAAAGATAGGGATGCAGATCATGCGTGTCGCCGCCATCTACGATATTCATGGGAACCTTCCCTCCTTGGAGGCAGTCCTCGATGTTATTCTTCAGGCCGAAGTAGATCTGGTCGTAGTCGGAGGCGACGTGGTTCCAGGCCCGATGCCACTTGAAACCTTGCGCTGTTTGCTCAGCCTCCCCATTCCCGTTCAATTCATCCAGGGCAACGGCGAGACGGCAGTGTTAGCCGAGATCGCAGGCCGGAATAGTACCGTCCCGGAACAGTTTCGCGACGCCATTCGTCACTCTGCCCAACAGGTTCAACCGGAATATGAACAGTTAATAGCTGGCTGGCCTAATACGCTCCGGGTCGAGATCGGCGGGCTAGGGGATGTCCTCTTCTGTCATGCTACCCCGCGAAGTGACACCGAGGTCTTTACCCGTTCGACATCTGAAGACCTACTCCTACCCATCTTTGCCGAAGCAAGAGCGCCTTTGGTTGTCTGCGGTCATACCCATATGCAATTCGACCGAATGATCGGCGACACTCGCGTCGTTAACGCAGGCAGTGTCGGAATGCCCTTTGGAGGACCAAGCGCCTATTGGCTTCTCCTGGGACCCGACGTTCAACTTCGCCAGACCTCCTACGATCTCGAGAAAGCGGCTGAGCGCATTCGAGCGACAAACTATCCCCAAGCTCAGCAGTTCGCCGCCTGCAACGTCCTGCAACCACCGACAGAGCGCGATATGCTAGAAGTATTTACCAAGACCGAATTGAAGTAAGAGAGCTAGCTAAGTCAGGGTTAGCCGGAGGGGCCACCGAGAACCGCGCACGCGTCCTGCTTTACTGGCGCCATGTTCCGCCCTTTGCTTTCCATCATTTTGCTTTTCTTGCTCTCGAGCGCATTCGCTGCCGTCCCTTTCGATCTGCCAGTCCAGCTCGACCAGTTCGTTGAATTGCAGAACTTTGGCGGGGAGTCGGTCCGACTGGCGATCCACGACGACGGTCCCACTTCGATCCGAGTGGCAATCGGCTATGCGCGTCCGGTCTCGTTCGACAAAGCGAGGGGGATCGATCCGGGGACCGATGAGACGTTAATTTACTCGAACTCCAGAGCGCACCTGTATTACGTAACCTCGCCGAGCGGTAAGGTCGGATACTGCCTGCTCCGAATTCGCTCCGAGTAAGAACCCGGCGACCTTAGCGGACATATAGCAATAGACATTTGTCGAGCGCTTGGACACCGTGACTGCGGAAACGGCAATTAATCTATGTCGTTCGAACAATTGTCTTATCTCGCGCAGATGGTTGCCTCAGTCGGCGTGATTGCGTCTTTGATCTTTGTCGCTCTCCAGATCCGCCAGAATACCGGTGCCCTCCAGCGTAACGAGCACAATTCCACCATGGCGCAATGGACCGTGATCCGCATGGCGATCGCCAAAAACCGCGACATTGCCGAATTGATGACCGCCGGCTTGCACGGAGAGAGTGCTCTCGATGTCGCCGATCAACTGAGGCTGGAGCAGATGCTTCAAGAAAACCTCTGGGCCTCCTTCCACATTTGGGAGAGAACGCAGCGCGGTATTTTTCCAAAGGGGACTTTCGAATTGGCGGTCGGACCTCACTTGAGCGACCTCCTCAGAACGGAGCGCGGCGGAGCCTGGTGGCGCAGCGCCAAACATATTGGCTTCATCCCGACGTTCGTCGCGGACGTTGACGCGGTCCTTGCCAAGGACAGCGGAGCGCGCGTCGAGGCGTAGTCGAGGTTTTGAGAAGCGCCTAGTGCGGGAGACATAGAAAAACCATACGCAATCGGAGGCAACGCCCTTACATTTTATATGACATATATTGTCTGATGTTATAAGAGTGTGGGAGGAAGATGTCATAGCGGTGTCCCGCCCCCTCACCGTCGATTCATCGCTCTCTACGGTAATCAAGCACATCTATATATGCGGATCGCCTCCGCGATCGGGTCCATGATCATCCCCGCCGGGATGGGATCTCGAATGTGGACAATCGCCGGCGGTTTTCCTGGCCTGTTTCGTAACGGACCGCGCCGATCCCGCTCGCGACAAGCCATCATGTCGTGCCAAGATTCGGAGGCGGCGGACCCTAGCTAGCCCGCTTGTCTTATATCCGGCGCTTTTACGGCAGCCCTGGGAGCCAAGATGCCGGGCGCGCTGGCTCTCTGCGGGCAAGCTATCTAATATTCCCGCCGCTCCAGATCTATGCTATTAGCCAACTCATTCAGAATAAGCAGCGCGCCGAGCTTTTTTATGCAGGGCTCGTATTGGCTTCTCCTGCGATTTTCTAACCGAAATCAGCCTCGTGGAGCTACTCGTCGGCGACGGTTGCGGAGCGAGAAGGCGTGAACCGGGCGAGGCCGAACTCTTCATGGAGGAGCTGAGCGGCGCGATCGGCGTCCTTGCCATCGATGATCACGGCTATTTTGATCTCGGAGGTTGAGATCAGTTGGATGTTGATGCCGCCTTTGCCCAGGCAGTCGAACAGACGTGCTGCCACGCCGGAATGTGAGCGCATCCCGATCCCGACGACGCTCAGCTTCGCCACTCCCTTTGTGGTGAGCAATCCGGCCGCCTGGACTTCGGTGACGATTGGAGCGAGCAACGCTTTCGCTGCCTCGAGATCGTTTTCGTGAATCGTGAACGAGATATCGGTCGTTCCATGCTTTGAAACGCTTTGCACGATCATGTCCACGACGATGTTGTCTCGCGCGATCTCGGAGAAAATGCGCCCGGCGATCCCGGGTTCGTCGCGGACGTCGTCGATCGTTAGCTTGGCCTGATTGCGATCGAGGCTGACGCCGCGAATGACCACGTCCTCCATATTCGCGGTCTCTTCCTTTGCGATGGTGCCGGGGCCGGGGTTGAGACTGGAGCGCACTTGGAACTCAATTCCGAATTTTTTCGCGAACTCGACCGCGCGCGATTGCATCACCTTTGAACCAGCGCCCGCCATCTCGAGCAGCTCGTCGTAGGCGACTTCGTCAATCTTCCTGGCGCCCGGGACGACTCGCGGGTCGCAGGTGAAGACGCCATCGACGTCAGTAAGAATCTGGCACTCATCGGCGTTCAATGCCCCGGCCAGTGCGATCGCGGTTAAATCGGAGCCGCCGCGTCCGAGGGTCGTGGTCTCGCCGTCCGCGTTCTGGCCCTGGAACCCGGCGACGACGACGATGTAATCGTCCGCGAGCAATTCGTAGATTTGTTTCGGAGAAATGTTCGCGATCTTCGCCCGGGTATGAGCGCGGTCGGTGAGGATGCCCGCCTCTGCGCCGGTAAGCGAAACGGCTTTGCCGCCGAGCGCATTCACCGCCATGGCGGTTAGCGCGATGGCTGCCTGTTCGCCGGTGGCAAGCAAAGCATCGAGCTCGCGTTCCGCCGGCTCGGGCGAGGTTTCGCGCGCGAGCTTGATCAACTCATCGGTCACGCCGGCCATCGCGGAAATGACGGCGACCACTTTGCAACCTTCGCGCTGCGTTTCGAGCAAGCGCCGGGCAACGTTCCGGATCCGCTCGGGTGAGCCGACGGAAGTGCCTCCGTATTTTTGGACGATCAGGCGCATGGCAAGGCGGGGCCAGAATGAGAGCGAAGAGTCACGGAACGGGATGGTTTTCGCTTATGTTGTGGCGGTGTCAACTCGCGAAAGCTTTCGGCGTCACGTGCGGTTGAGCTAGAAGTCTAGCGCACGCAGAACATCCTGCTCGTTCGCCGCTATCGACCGCACCGTTCCGGTGCGATCGCTCATCACTTCGGGGTCCTTCAAGCCGTGGCCGGTTAGCGTGCAAACGATTCGGCTCGCCTCGGGAATTTTCGTGAATGGATACGCGGGAGTGCGCGCAGGATCGCAACATTTCAAGAGCCCGGCGATCGGCGCGGCGCTCGCGGGCTCGACAAAGATTCCTTCGTTTGTGGCCAGCCATTTTTGCGCGGCGAGAATTTCTTCGTCGGTTACGATGTCGATTGCTCCGCGCGAATCGGCAACAGCGCGGTCCGCCGCTTCCCAACTCGCCGGGTTTCCAATGCGAATGGCGGACGCCACCGTTTCCGGATTCTCGATGACGCGATGATGAAACATCGGCGCCGCGCCCGCGGCCTGAAATCCGAGCATGGCGGGCAACCGCGTTGATCTGCCGTTGTCCCGAAACTCGCGGTAACCGGCCCAATACGCCGTGATGTTTCCGGCGTTGCCTAGAGGAAGCAGATGCAAGTCGGGCGCGTCGCCGAGTTCATCGACGATTTCGAACGCCGCGCTTTTTTGGCCGGCGATCCGGTCCGAATTGATGGAGTTAACGATCGCGAAATCGTGGCGCGCTCCAAGCGCGCGCACGATCCGCAGCGCATCATCGAAGTTGCCTTCGATCGCGATGACCTTCGCGCCGTAGGCAAATGCCTGGAGCAATTTTCCGCTCGCGATTTTGCCAGCCGGCAGCACGACAGCGCAACGAAGGCCGGCGCGCGCGGCGTACGCAGCCGCGGATGCAGAAGTGTTGCCCGTAGATGCGCAGATCAGCGCGCTGGCCCGGCGTTCGGCTGCTTTCGACACAGCCACAGTCATGCCGCGGTCCTTGAATGAGCAGGTCGGGTTGAGCCCTTCGTATTTCAAATAGACTTCGCATCCCCGCCCCACAATCGCATTCAGGCGCGGTGAGAAAATCAAAGGCGTCCCGCCTTCGCCTAACGAGACGATCGGCGTCGAGTCCGAAACCGGAAGAAACTCCCGGTAACGCGCGATCACTCCCCTGCCCCGGTGCGGGGCAACTTGAACTGCGGTCGATTCGTTCACTGGAAGAAATAAGTGTCGTAAGAGAGCTGCTTTGACAAGGAGGGGCGATTTCCAAATCGCCCACGCTTTAAAGACGGCGGTTGCAAACCGCCGCTCCTTGGGGGTTGATGCCTGATGCTTGCGAGTTGAGTGTTGGCCCGATTCCGTCAACCATCCACGCATCCGAAATGTCCGCGCTTAGCAACGAAGATAAACTCCGGCTCCTCACGATCCTGCTCGAGAGCCGGCACGGCGATCTGCGGGAGCAAAATCTGAATCGCCAGGGCAAAGGGCATTTTCACGTTTCCGGCATGGGCCACGAAGGTCTGGCGGCGCTCGGCCTCGCGATGGTGGAAGGCGATTACGTTTGCCCGTACTACCGCGACCGCGCGCTGGTCCTCGGCCGCGGGGTCGCATCGCGCGAGTTGGCGCTCGATTATTTTGCGAAGCGAAAAGGCCAAAGCCACGGGAGGCAGATGCCGTCGCATTACAGTTACGCAGCACGCAAGATCTGGAGCGTTCCCACCCCGACCGGATCGCAACTTCTCCCGGCCTGCGGCATCGCCTGGGGCATTCAGCTCGATGGCAAAACGAACGTCGTCGTCACCACCGTCGGCGATGCCGCCACACGGCAGGGCGATTTTTTCGAGGCCGTTTGTTTCGCGAAGGAACGCAAGCTCCCGGTGCTCTTCGTCGTCGAGGACAACAAATACGGCATCAGCAGTCCGACCCGGAAAATCAACCCGCTCGCGCTCGATGTTCTCCAGCCTAACGACTGGCAGGAGATCGACGGCGCCGACGTCCAGCAGATCCATGATGCCGGCGTGAAAGCGTTCGAGTCCATGCGCGCGGGCAACGGTCCTGCGTTTTTCTGGGTGAACATGGAACGCCTCTCGAGCCACACCAGTTCTGACGACCACAAACTTTACCGGACCGCGGAGGAACTGGCCGAAGGCGAGAAGCTCGATCCACTCCGAGTTTGGAGCGAGCGCCTGATCGCCGAAGGCGTGATTACGGCGGGCGACTACGCCGCGCTCGACAAGGAAATCAAGGAGCGCATTCGCAACGAATTCGCTGAGGCTGAGCGCGCCGAAGATCCTTCCGCCGACGAACTCGAGCTACAGGTCACGGCGGAATTGCCGCAACTCGACGATGAAGTTCTGCCACCGGGCAAATACCGCATCGGCGACACGATCAACAAGACGCTCCGTCTCGGCTTGGAGCGAAACGGTGATCGCATCATTTTCGGCGAAGACGTGGAAGATCCGAAAGGCGGCGTCTTTCGACTCACCCAAAAACTTTCGACCGAGTTTCCGAAGCAGGTCTACAACTCGCCGCTCGCCGAATCGACCATCATGGGCGTCGCGTGCGGCCTCGCGTCGTACGGCAAGCGGCCGGTCTTCGAATTGCAATTCATCGACTTCATCGGGCCCGCCTGGAATCAGCTCGTGACAAACCTTTCGACCTTGCGCTGGCGCTCGTTCGGCACATGGACCTGCCCGGTGGTGATCTACGCACCGTACGGCGCGTATCTTCCCGGCGGAAGTCTGTGGCATAGCCAGGCGAACGAAGCCGCGCTCGCGCATTTTCCTGGCATAAACGTCGTGATCCCGAGCACGTCCGAGGACGCAGCGGGACTTCTTTGGACGGCGATGCACTGCGAAGATCCGACCTTCGTTCTCATCCCGAAACATCTTCTTTGGGCCGAACACGAATCGAAAGAGCCCGTGCGCGCCGCTCCGTTGGGGGTCGCGCGAAAGCGGGCGAGCGGTTCTGACGTCACGCTGGTCGCGTGGGGAAACACGGTCGAGAAATCGCTGGAAGCGCTGGTGGAAATCGGCGGCGAAGTGAGCGTCGATCTGATCGATCTGCGCTCGATCGTTCCGTGGGATCGCGCCGCAATTGAAGAATCAGTCGGGCGCACCGGCCGTCTCGTGGTCGTGCAGGAAGACAGCGAGAATTGCAGCGTGGGTCAAATGATCGTCTCGCATCTCGCCGGCCTGCCGGAAATTTGGAGCGAGCTGATCGCGCCGCCGATTCTCGTCAGCAAAACCAATGTCATGATCGGATATAACCCGATCTACGAATACGCCGCGCTGCCCGATGTGAAGCGGATCGTTGCCGCGATCCGGCGGTCGATCTCTTCCGTGGAGACGGCACGCCCTCGTGCCGTTGCTGCGCCCGCTCGCGTTGAAACCCACCGGCCCGAGGGCGGGCCGGCTCCAAGAAGACAAGCCATGACCGAATCGAACCGCGAACAAAAAATCACGATCCCGATCATGGGCGAAGGAATTCGCAACGCGAAAGTCGTGACGCTGCTCAAGCAGCCGGGCGACGCGATTGCGCTGGACGATCCGCTTTGTGAAGTCGAAACCGACAAGGCCGTCTACCCGATTGAGTCGTCGTTCGCCGGCACCATGGGCGAATGGAAAACCGAAGTCGGCGCGACGGTGGAAATCGGGCAGGAGATTGGAACGATCCTGGCGGAAGGCGACTCGTTCGCCGATCAATTCGAAACGGCCGCAGAAACTTCGGCCGACGAAACGCAACCGAACGGCGCGTCGCCTGCATTAGCGCAGCCCGCACGGTTGCCCAAGAAATCCGCGGCGATCGAACCGGCGCTTTCGCCCACCATCGTCAGACGTCTCGGTCGCGTCGTCCCGGCAAACTTGCAGATCGATGCACGCTGGGACGCGATTCGGCTCGCGCGCGACAAAGAAAAAAAACGCGACAAGAAAAATGCGGCGTCGCCTTCCGTCATGATCGCGTGGGCGGTCGTTAGGGCAATGGAGAAACACGCGCCGTTCCGCCGCATCATCTTGGACGACGACAGCATTATCGAGAACGACGAATTCGACCTCGGCATTGCCGTCTCACTGGAGGACGACCGGCTCGCGACCGCGGTCGTGACCCATGCCAATAGCCGCGACTGGCCGGATTTCGTGCAGCGCTACACCAACACCGTCGAGGAAACTCGGGCTGGCCGCGTCGATGCCGTAAACGCGCCGCTCGTGATCAGCAGCCTCGGCGCATTCGGGGTGCGGGCCGCGGCGCCGATTGTCGTGCCGCCGTCAGTCGGAACTTTGTTTGTCGGTTCGGCCCATTACGAAACGATCGGTGACGGGAAGAAATCGGAACCGGTGGAAGTCATCACGTTATCGTTAACGTTCGATCATCGCGTGGTAAACGGCGCCGGCGCCGCGAGCTTCGTCCACGACATCAAGCAGCGGATCGAGAAATTCACGATCCCGACGGCGGCGGTGCGGCCCCCGTAGCACAGGCGTCTCGCCTGTGGGGCCGACAGGCATCTTGCCTGTCAGTTATCTCAAAAAAAGCGAATGAACGGGCGAGACGCCCGTTCGCCCCACAGGCAAGATGCCTGTGCTACTTCGCTTTCTGAATATATTCCGTCACCTGCTCTTCGAGAATCTCAAGCGGTAACGCGCCATTCTTCAGCACGACGTCATGGAACTCGCGTTGATCGAACTTCGTTCCCAACTCCGTCTGCGCGCGCGTTCGTAATTCCTGGATCTTCAGCATTCCCACTTTGTAAGCGCACGCCTGTCCCGGATTCACGATGTAACGCTCGATCTCCGCGGTCACTTCCTTTTCGGGCATGCCGGTTTTCTCGCGCATGAAATCGATCGCCTGCTGACGCGGCCAGCGTTTCGCATGAATGCCCGTGTCCACCACGAGCCGGACCGCGCGGAAAAGCTCGCCCTGCAAACGCCCGAGATCGCCGAACGGATCGCCTTCGTACCAGCCCGCCTGTTTCGCTAGCCATTCGGTGTAAAGCGCCCAGCCTTCCTGATACGCCGTGAACGGAATGAGCTTCCGGAATTGCGGCAGCCCCTTCAACTCCTGCGCCGTCGCGATCTGCCAATGATGTCCCGGGACCCCCTCGTGATAAGCGAGCGTCGGCATCGCCCATTTCGAAATCTCAGTCATGTCGCGGAGGTTCGCGTAGAAAACGCCGGGGCGCGCCCCATCCAGCGAAGCGCCTTGGTAATAGGCGCCCGGACCCGTCGCCTGTTTGAATTCCGGTACGCGGCGCACCTCGACCTTCGCTTTCGGTGTCGTCTTGAATAATTCCCGGCAACGCTCCGTGGCCTGGGTGATCAACCGCGTGTATTCCGCCAGCGCATCCGCGCGTCCCTTATCGTCATTCGAGAATTGGAATTTCGGGTCCTTCCGCAACGCGTCCATCGCTTCGCCGATCGGGCGGCCGGCGAATCCATTGGCGTCGAGGATCGCACGCATCTCCGTTTCGATCCGGGCCACTTCGCGGATGCCGAGATCATGCACCTCCTGCGGCGGCATCGTCGTGGTCGTGTTCCTGCGCAACACGAAAGCGTAATAGGCATCGCCATCGGGCAGTTTCCAAACGCCGTCGTCCGTGGTCGTCTTGGGCAGAACGCCGTTGAAGTAATCGATCAGTTTTTGATAGGCCGGATAAACCGTGCCCTTGATCGCGCTCTCAACCTTGGCCTGCAAGTCCGACCGTTGCGCATCCGTTAGGCCGTTGATCTTCGCCGCGCGCGTCTTGAATGAGGTCGCGAGGATATTTTCCGCGGCCGGTTGCGCCACGAATCCGTTCATCTCCGCGAGGACTTTCTCGACCACGAAACGCGGCGGC
The DNA here is from genome assembly GCA_041167545.1 of Verrucomicrobiota bacterium. Lineage (GTDB taxonomy): Bacteria > Verrucomicrobiota > Verrucomicrobiia > Chthoniobacterales > UBA10450 > AV80. The sequence continues at coordinate 4,290 of JBEEHT010000119.1, read as the reverse complement.
AGGATTTGCTTTTGTTCGCGCAGCCGCAGGCTTTCGAGGAGTTGATCGAACTTCGTCGGAAGCGCGTTGAGCCGCTGGAGGTAATAGTCGCAATCCTGCGGCTTCACGAGCCGGTGAATGTTCGCCATGAACGACGGGAATTCGTTCTGCACACCGAAGAGCTGGTTAACGGGATAGTTGTGCCACTGATATTTTTCGCCTTCGATTTCGCGGCCGATGAACCAATCGAGAATGTGAGTCGAAAGGCGTTGCGACGGCGTCTGCTTCTCGAGCGGATACTGGCGAAGATCGGCGAGGTTTTGTTTCGCGCGGTCGAACGCACGTTGCTGATGCGCCGGCGAGATATCGCCAAGTTTCCCGTTGTGCCCGGTAATTCCGAACCGCTCAACCAATCCGAGCGATGAGAGCAGCTCCGGCTCCTCGAACAGGACTTGCGCGAAAACCTTCTCGTAAAAGAGATTCAGGCTCCAGGGCCGGAACCAGATGAGATTGACCAGAAAGATGGCCGCCACAAGAACCAACAGCGCCACGATCCGCAGCGTCCATTTCAAGATGCGTCTGAACATGCCGCAGTCTTGCCTCCCCCACCCTTATGCGGTCAATGCAAACTTCTCCGCCGCGCGGTTACGCTGCCTCCGCATTCGCCGAGATCTGATGTAGCATGGTTGCATGCCCACAATCACCGAGCGGCGCCAAATCTTTCGCGAGCTGCACCAGAGCGGTTGCTTCGCGATCCCGAATCCATGGGACATCGGCAGCGCCCGTTACCTCCAGCATCTCGGATTCAAGGCGCTCGCGACGACCTCGGCGGGTTTCGCTTTCTCGCGCGGCTTGCCGGATAACGCGGTGGGGCGCGACGAGATGCTGGCGCACATCCGCGAATTAGTGGAAGCGACAGACATTCCCGTAAATGCCGATTTCGAGAATGGCTACGCCGATGATCCGGCCGGAGTTTTCTCCAACGTGCAGCTCTGCCTCGCGACCGGAGTCGCCGGCTTGTCGATCGAAGATTCGACCGGGAAAAAAGATCAGCCGTTGTATGAGATTGGTGCCGCCGTCGAGCGGATCGAAGCGGCCCGGTCGGCGATCGGAAACAGCGGCGCTGTGCTCGTCGCGCGCGCCGAGTGCTTTCTTGTCGGCCGGCCAGAGATCGATGAAGTGATCCGGCGCCTCACCGCGTACGCCGGGGCGGGCGCTGATTGTCTGTACGCGCCGGGCGTTCACACGCGCGAAGATATCGCGGCAGTGGTCGCGGCGGTCGCACCGAAGCCCGTCAATGTGCTCATCGGCGGACCGGGCGGCCTAACGATGGATGATTGCGCAGCGCTCGGCGTGCGACGCGTCAGTGTCGGCAGTGCGCTTGCGCGTGCGGCGTGGAGCGGTTTCATCCGCGCCGCGAAGGAGCTGGCCGATGCCGGACGCTTTGAAGGTTTCGCGCAGGCCGCACCGCACGGGGAATTGCAGAAATTCTTTTCCGCCGACGCGAAGCGGCAGACATAAATGCGGTTAACAAGTCTGATGGAGGGGCGAGCTCCGCGAGCCCGCGGACAAGCATCACGGCGTCGCAGGAGCTCCGCGAGCCCTGGGGCAAGAAATCACGGCGTCGCAGGAGCTCCGCCCTCCACGCTCACAACGCAAGGGTCATCCCTTTTCCAACACGATCATCGCCATGGCGTGATGTTCGGTGTGACTGAGCGTGATCCACACCGCCGTGACCCCGCGCTCTTCCGCCAGTTTCTTCGCGCCGCCTTCGAGAACCACAAACGGCTCCCCGCTCGGTTTGCGGTGAACATCGATCTCTTTCCATCCCATCGCCTTCCCGATGCCGGTGCCGAATGCTTTCGACACCGCCTCTTTCGCCGCGAACCGCGCCGCCAAATGACGTGCCGGATATTTCATCGATTGCGAATACTCGATTTCACCCGCCGTAAAAACGCGATGGAGAAAGCGCTCGCCAAAACGATCCAGCGAATGCTGAACGCGCGCGTTCTCCACCAGATCGACACCGATGCCAAGCACACTCATCGGAGGAATCTGGAAACCAGGAACCCAGGAATCGGAAATGCAATTCTTTTCATGGCCTCCTGGCTTCCAGATTATTTCCTTTGTAGTTTTCCATCAGCGCCAGCATTTCGCGCACGGCGGTTTCGAAGCCGACCACGATCGCGCGCGCCACGATCGAGTGCCCGATGTTCAAGTCCACCAGATGCGGGATCTTGTGAATGAGAGAAATGTTCCGGTAGTTGATGCCATGTCCGGCGTTGACCTGCATCTTTAGTTCCGCCGCGCCGATTGCCGCCGCGCGTAATCGCGCCAGCTCCTGTTGCGCAATCTCCTCCGTAAAAGCGTTCGCCAATTTGCCGGTGTGCAGTTCCACCATATCCGCCGCCAATTCCGCAGCCGCGTCAACCTGCTCGAGCGCCGGATCGATGAACATACTCACGCGAACGCCCGCGGCGTGCAGCCTTTTCACCGTCGGCGCCAATTCTTTTCCATGGGCCACAAGATCGAGGCCGCCTTCGGTTGTGACCTCCTGGCGTTTCTCGGGAACAAGACAGACTTCGTCCGGCACGATGCGCAGTGCGATGTCCACGATCTCGGGTGTATTGCCCATTTCGAAATTCAGCTTCGTCACAATGCTCTCACGCAACCGCTGGATATCCCGGTCCTGGATGTGACGCCGGTCCGCGCGCAAATGCACCGTGATCCCGTGCGCGCCCGCCCGCTCGCAGATCCCCGCGATCGCGATCGGATCCGGCTCCGCATTTTTCGAGTCGGGCATCGTCGCGTAGCGCGCCTGCCGCAACGTCGCGACATGATCGATGTTTACCCCGAGCCGAAGAGAATTCACGGATGCAATAGGAAGCAGTCGCTCGGGCGGAGCAAGTTTTTCTCTCGCGCGCCGCCGGGAAGCCGCCGCGTTGTAGCCGCGGCCTGTGGGACGCATTGTTCGACGGAGAAACCCAGGGAACATCACTGCTATCCGTTCGCGATGGCGCGGTTTCAGCGTTGTGTAGACGGGTCGTCCAAAGTAGAGTGCTGCTCCGCCCCTCACATGAACTTCCGCCGTTACCCCGATTCTGAGTTAGACGAAACTCTTTCGTCTAATTCTCGTTAGATGGTGAAACCGCTCGCTCTGATCTCAGTCGCCTTTATCTGCGGTTTCGCGGGAGCGTGTTCTTCGTCGCATACGGAATATACAAGTATCACGAGTGCGCATTATAGTACGCGCACGACGCTATCGCGGGAGCGCCCGCAAGATGCACAGCTCAGAGTCGCTCTCGTGTCTATTGACGAGGACGGCACCACGACGATTCGCGATCTTGATTCGGGACGCATCATGCGCGCGTCGCCGGGCGGCTATTTCGTCGGTCCAGAGTTCGGACAACATGGCCTTCGGCTCGTCAGCGCATCGCATCGAGCGCACTCGGCGGTTTTCGAACGCACCTTTTCTGGCTAGACATGTCTCTCGCCGCACCAACCATCTAACCAAGCGATGGAGCGAACGTCGGACCGTTGTACGCTCCACTTCTGAGATGATTTCGACACTTTCACTCCGAGCAACGCGCGCCATCGTCCGCCGTCGCTCATCTTATTCTCGTCAGGCGCAATGAGCATGCTCGACTTGGTCGCGATGGTGTCTGTGGCGATTGCCATTGCTGCGACATTGCGGCACGGACCGATCGGCTTCGCATTTGGAGTGGTCGGCGTTTGGGCTTGGGGCGGTGTTGCCATCGAGCTCGCCTACCGTTTCGACCACAACCGCGACAGTCACATGACTGATGCGATCTGGGTGTTAGGTGGGGGCGGCGCTCTCCTCGGCGCTGCCTGTTGCCTTCCATTCCTTATTGCTCGTATTATCGTCTTGGCGATTCGTCGCAAACGAGATGCCACGTCGAGCGCCTAACCATGCGATGCAGCGAACGCCTACCCGTCGTTCGCTCCACATTTCAGATGACCAAACCATTCCACCTCCGATCAGCGCTCGCCTCCGGTAGGCGTCGCTGATCTTATTCTCGTTAGGCTTATGCTCGCGCACCCCATGAACGAAAGTCGAGTCATTCAGACAGCCAGACGCATTGGCAGCGTCTGCGTTCGGCATTGTCTCGCATTGGCCATCACTGTTCTTGCCGCTTGCGCGCTCTGGACCGTTACTTACTTCGCGCTACTTCTTTGGGCTGTATTCACTGACAGCGGCATCGGCGGCCCGTTAGCTTATCCCGCTGGGCTGCTTTTCTTTTTCCTGGCCAGTACAGCCGCCGGGCTCGTTCTGCTTCTTCCATCCACGGC
>JBEEHT010000118.1:0-23263 GCA_041167545.1 Verrucomicrobiota bacterium | reverse complement strand
CAGCTTGCCGGCTACACCGTTAGGAAGCAAACACCTATTAGGCGCGGAGAGCGTCTCGGCAAGCTGCCGAGACGGGCAGGCTGGCAGCCTGCGCTTCCCGGAAAAAAATAGGGAGACCTACTTCACTGTAGCCGGCACGGGAATGACATACTTCCCGTCCTTCTCGGCGATGAAATTCTCGGTCGAACTGCTGGAGCTCCCGTTGGCGTCCTTGGTCTCGATGCTGATTTTCAGTTTCTTGGTCGGTTTGAGCGGCAACTGCGCTTTGACGCCATCGGGCCCCGTCTGAACTTCCGCTGCTTTCTTCACATCTTCCGGCGTGAGCTCGACGAGTTCGATCTTGGAAATCTTCGCGGTGCCGGCGCCTTCCGATTGCATCATTTTGTAGAACTCGAGCGCCATCGGGTGCGCGTCCTTCGTATAGAGAAAGGATTCCAGCGCGGCCTTGTCGCCCTTTTCGTAGGCAGCCTTGTATTTATCGACAAACTCTTTGTCCTGCGCGGGCGTGCCGGCTTGAAGTGCAAAAGGCGCAAGGCACAGGGCCGCGATAAGGAATTTGGTTTTCATCGCGGCAGTTAGAAGGCGCGAGCCGGAAACAACAAGCTTTATTATTCCTTCTGGAAGAGGCGCGCTCCTTCGACCGACATCCCGTGCGTCAGCTTCAGATGAAGATGATTGCTCAGGAAGTCATCAACGGGAATCCACTGCCCGTCGATCTCGATCCGCTTTGTCCAGGCGCAGATTTTCAGCAGACCTTTTCGAAGCTGCGCGATCTCGGCCGAGGCTTGATGCAACTGTTGCTCGCTTTCCTTGCGGCTCGTGATGTCCTGGATTTGCGAGATGAAAAAACGCGGCGACCGGTCTCCGCCGCGCACGAGCGAGACGCTCAAGAGGACCCAGACGATGTCGCCGTTCCTGTGGAAGTAACGCTTCTCCATCTGGTAGCTGTCGATCTCACCGGCGAGCATTTTGCCGACATAGGAGAGATCGAGATCGAGGTCGTCGGGATGCGTGATGTCCTGGAACGAACCCTGAAGCAATTCGTCTTCGGTGTAGCCGGTGATTTCGCAGATGGAATGATTCACCCGGAGCCATTTGCCATCGGGCGCGACCAACGCCATTCCGATGGCAGCATGGACAAAAGCATTCTGAAAAAGCGAGTCGGCTTCGGGCGAAGGATCGGGAGCGGAACTTTCCAAAGACATGACGCGGGAGAAACGACAGATGGTAGCGAACTGATCCTGGGTGTCCATCCTGGAAATCAATTGTCCCCCGTCGCAGGCCGATGCGCTTGTGGCAGAGCGGACCCGCGCTAATATCGAAGAATGTTCCGTCGCAATCTCTTTGCCGCCCTCCTTGCGTTTCTATCCTTCTCCAGCGTCGCGGCCGCGGCGGATTGGTCGACCGACTACGCGAAGGCACTCGAGACGGCCAAAGCCCAGAACAAGCGCGTGCTGTTGGATTTTACCGGGTCCGACTGGTGCGGACCGTGCATCCAATTTAAGAAGCAGGTGTTCTCGCGACCGGGATTCGCCGCCTACGCGGAAAAGAACCTCGTGCTGGTTGAAGTCGATTATCCGCAGCGGAAAAAGCAATCGCCCGAACTTGTGAAGCAGAACGAGCGGCTGTCGAAACAGTACGGCATCGAGACAAAAGGGTTCCCGACGGTGGTGTTGCTTGATCCCAACGGAAAAATCCTGCGTGAGCTAACCGGGTATGATGGCGAGAGCGTGGCTGAGCTGATCGCCTGGGTCGAGGATAAGGCGAAGAAGTAATCTGGCGTTCCGTGGATTCCAAGGTGATGCCGGCTGCTTCTCTGCGCGCTTTACTTGAACAATCGATCGATTATGCCGGAATGTTTCCGCCGTGCGGCCTCGAACTGGGGCCGGCGTTAACAAATCAGGCGCGCTACGTCCGCCTGGACGAGAGCTGGATGCTCAATGCGTTTGTTCTGCCGGTGGGGCAGTTCGACGCAGCGAAACAATTTCTTCCTCACTTCGACCCGCTGCATCCCCTTTGTATTTCCGCGCTCGGGCCCAAGACGGAGAATGCGACGGCGTTTCGTGAAGCGCTCGTCGAGACGGATACGGCCATTCGTTCGCTGTCGGCGCACAATGTCGATCTTGTCTCGATCAGGCAGCTCGAAATGTTTTTGCCCGGCGACGTCGATTCCACTTTGTTGGCAGAAGCGGGGTCGATCGTGGGAAGTTTACCCGCGTTCTGGGAAGCGCCGGCGGAGAGGGCGGAGCGGACCATTGGCCTGCTCGCGGAGCACAATTCCAACGCCGACGATCCGACCTTCGGTTATAAGATGCGGACGGGCGGAGTAACCGCGGATGCGTTTCCCACGCCGGCGCAGATCGCCCCGGCCCTGGTCGCGCCGGTAACGCATCAGGTGCCGATCAAATTCACGGCCGGTCTGCATCATCCGCTTCGACAATATCGCGAGGAGGTGCAAACAAAGATGCACGGCTTTCTGAATGTGCTCGGCGCCGCCGTCCTGGCCGCCGAACACCGATGGGATGCCGCGCAGACGACAGCCATGCTCGAAGACGAAGACGAGAGCGCATTCAAGTTCGATGACGAATTTTTTGCCTGGCGCGATTGGAAGATCGATTTCCAGCGGCTCAGCGACCGGCGTCGGTTCGTGACGACATTCGGCAGTTGTAGCTTCGACGAACCGCGCGAAGATTTGCGCGCCCTGAAACTCTTCTAACGATGCCCGCTCTCAAATCTTTTGTTGAAGTTGCGCCCGACTCGCATTTCCCGATCCAGAATCTTCCCTTTGGAATCTTCAAGCCGGCGCACGGCGCTTGGCGCGTCGGAGTCGCGATTGGTGAATTGGTGCTCGACCTCTCCGTGCTGGAGGAGCTTGGTCACTTTCCCTCGCCGGAGTTCGGAGCACGCGCTGTTTTTGCCGAGGACGCACTGAATGCTTTTCTCGCTCTCGGGCGGCCAGCCTGGCGCGCGGCACGTCAGGTGATTCAAAATCTGCTCGGCGCCGGCACCGCCACTTTGCGCGATGACGCGGCGTTGCGCGCCCGAGCATTCCACGCCCACAAAGATGTCACGATGCAGTTGCCCGCGCGCATCGGCGATTACACCGATTTCTATTCGTCGTATCACCACGCGCATAATGTCGGCACGATGTTGCGTGGCCCGGATAACGCGCTCATGCCAAATTGGAAATGGCTGCCGGTCGGTTATCACGGCCGTGCGAGCTCCATCGTCGTGAGCGGCGCGGACGTGCGGCGTCCGCACGGCCAAACCAAGCCGCCCGATGCCGCCGAGCCGGTGTTCGGTCCCAGCCGCAGCTTCGATTACGAGCTCGAGACGGCGTTCTTCATCGGACCGGGGAACGCACTCGGCGAACCGGTGCCAATCGGCCAAGCGCGCGATCACATTTTCGGGCTCTGCCTGATGAATGACTGGAGCGCACGCGACGTGCAGGCGTGGGAATACCAGCCGCTCGGCCCTTTTCTCGCGAAGAATTTTTGCACGAGCATATCGCCGTGGGTGGTGAGCCTGGAGGCGCTCGAGGAATTCCGGAAACCGCTGCCGCCGCAGAATCCCGCGCCGCTGCCGTATTTGCGAGCCCCCGACGATTTCACTTATGACATTGAACTCGAAGCGCGTCTTCAGACTGCGACAATGGAAGCGCCGCACGTCATCACGCGCTCCAATTTTCAAAACCTTTATTGGAGCATCGCGCAGCAGCTCGCGCATCACACGGTGAATGGGTGCAATCTTCAGCCCGGCGACTTGCTCGCCAGCGGAACGATCAGCGGGCCGACGGAAGAGTCGCGCGGCTGCATGCTCGAGCTCACCTGGCGCGGAGCGAACCCATTGACCTTGCCTAACGGAGAGAGCCGCAAGTGGCTCCAAGACGGCGATCGCCTAACGATAACTGGTTGGGCCCAGGGAGATGGCTATCGCGTCGGCTTTGGCGAAGTAACGGGTCGCGTTCTTCCGGCGTTGTAGCTGCCGCCGTCACTGGCGGCAGGGGAAAAACATCGCAACATATTTCACGATCTGCCGCCAGTGACGGCGGCAGCTACAACGTCGCTCGCTTCTCCCGAAGCAGGTCCTTGGTGAGGATCAGCATCAAGCCAAATAGCTGAAACGCGATCGCAGCATAGCTGGCGTAGTTTGCCTTTCTCGTCAGAGCGGAACGTTCGCGCTCCAACTCATGCTTTCGGTTCTCTTTTCTGGTGATGCTTGCAACGATTTGCTCCCGGAATGATTTCATCACCGGCATCAGCGCGGACATGATCACTACGTCGTTCTCGGCATATTCCGCCTGCGAATACTTCTGAATCTCGCGAAGTTTTTTGCCGAGATCGGACTTAGGCTCCGGCACTTCCCTGGCAAGCTTTTCCAATTCCGCGGTCAGCCGGGTGCGTTCCGAATCGTCGGAAGCTGCCTGGAGGGCCAGGGTCAAGCCAAGTCCCTTTTCCAGAAGAGGAATGATCTGGCCAGCCTCCTCGACTTCGACCCGAGTCACTTCTGTCGCAGGGACGTCATTCGCCGCGGCGTAGTACTTGGTCAGGAATCTTTTCAGAATGGCCTCCGCGTCCTGGCGCGCTTCCTTCGCTTTGGCCGGCGGAACACTGAAAGCGACGTTGTGCATGATCCGGTAAAGATCGAAGAGCGAATCGCCTTCGTTTAATTCCGCCGCCTGCCTAGCCAGCGATTCGATCAAAGAGTTGTACTCGGCGTCCACCGCGCGGAGGCGCCCGCTAACGTAGGAAAGCACGATGGAATTGAAGGCGACCGATAGCAGCGAGATCAGGAACCCCATAAGCACGAAATTTTTCGACGAGGTAATGTTCATGCCTGCTTGTTTCTGCCGTGATCGAGGTTGCGAACTGCTTATAGGCTGAAGCAGCGGCTAACAGCAACAGCGTCGTTTAAGTGGCTCTGAAAAGCCCGCTAGCAGGAACGTTTTCTGCTATAATTTCCATACTTCAGCCGATTTTCTCCTGCCGGCCAAACCGCAGAAAACATCATCCAAAAACAATGAAACTAATTATTAAGCATCTCAGTATCTTAGCCTGCCTCGGCCTGTTCGCGGCGATCCCGGCTTACGCCGAGCCGACCCCGAGCCCGACACCCACGCCTCATCCGGAGTCGTCGCCGTCGCCGACCCCGACCCCGCATCACGATGGGACGCCTACGCCGTCTCCTTCCGCGACACCATCCCCCAGTCCTCACGAGGACCACGGCGAAGTAAGTCTGCGCGGAGTTTATGGAAGCACCACGCCCACGGGCTCGTTGATCCTCTTTTATGTCGAGAGGAATAATCACGTGCAGATTCATGTCCTGGACATTACTGGCCAGGCCCTCGGCTTCGCGGAAGGCGCGCTGACAAATGGATCGTTCACGCTCACGCTCACGACCGGCCAGGCTATTATCGGAACCGCCAACGAGAACGGTATCGCCTTTACCCTCGGGGGGCAGCCTTTTCAGGCTTCGCGTTTCCCAACCTTCGGCACGTCTTCGAACATTGCCGGCCGCTACTTCGGGGTGGCGCACGGTCCGACTGGAGAAAGCCAGGTCATGTTCATCATCGATGCGAATAAGCACATCATCATGGTTCAGCGCACCGGCACAGTCTTGAGCGGTGGTTTTGGAACGGTCACGCCACCAGTGGCGCCCGCGACGCAATTCACGTTTACGCTCGATAACGTCATCGGCAGCAGCAGTAACATCACCGGCAACTTCACGATCACCGACGGCATTTTCACCGGCGCATTTCAGACAAGCGCCGGGACGTTCACGGTCAATACCTTCAAGAACTCACTTTCCCATCGCATGGCGAACATCTCGACGCGCGGTATCGTCGGGACCGGACAAGGACAGCTCATCGGTGGTTTCATCATCACGGGTGGTCCGAAGCTGGTCATGATCCGCGCGATGGGTCCATCGCTGGCGGCGGTCGGAGTTTCGCCCGCCTTGGCAAATCCTGCGCTCGCGCTTTTTGCCGGGTCAACCCCTCTGGCCTCGAACGACGATTGGAGAACGAATGCAAATGCGGCGGAAATCGTCGCGAGTGGGTTCGCGCCGACGGGCGATTTGGAAGCCGCGTTGCTCATCCGCCTCGAACCGGGCGCCTATACGACGGTCGTTAGCGGAGCTGGCACCTCCACCGGAATCGGTCTCGTGGAAGTGTACGAGATGGATTCGGACTAACCCCGGTTGCCCTTAAACTAACGAAGGCCTCGCGTCCTGATCGGCGCGGGGCCTTCTGGTTTATGGCATCATTTTGTTGCCTACAACGCCGCGATCATCCGCTTTCGAAGCGTCTCATCGGGAAGGCGCCCCACGCCGCCCTGCATGTTATCTTCCAGGTGTTGGACCTTGTTCGTAGCGGGAATCGCGCAGGTCACAGCCGGATGCGCAACGATCCACTTAAGGAGGAATTGAGCCCAGGAATGGCAATCGAATTCCTTCGCCCAATCCGGTAACGGCTTTTGTCGGACGCGCGCGAAAAGATTGCCGCCGCCAAACGGGCGATTCACGATGATCGCGACGCCGCGCTCCTGCGCGATCGGTAATATTTCGTTCTCCGCCTCGCGCTCGAGAATCGAATAATTGATCTGAACGAAATCGAGCTTCTCGCTGCGAAGAAGCGCCGCCACTTCCTTGTAGCCGCTCGAAAGATAGTGAGTGATCCCAAGGTAGCGGGCGCGGCCCTGTTCTTTCCACTCCCGCAAAGTCGCGAGCTGAGTTTTGGCATCGATGAGATTGTGGACCTGCATGAGATCGATGCGTTTGACCTGAAGTTTCGCGAGCGATCTCTCCATCGAGTCGATCCCCGGTTGTTTGCCGGTGGTCCAAACTTTCGTCGCGAGAAAAAGCGATTGGCTCAAGCCGAGCCGGGCAGATATTTCGCCGACGACTTCTTCGGCTCGCCCATACATCGGCGACGAATCTACGATCCGACCTCCGAGTTTCGCGAAAAGCGCGAGCACTTCTTCGAGCGGTTGGCGTTCTGCCCGGGGACGGGCCAACATCGAAGGTCTGCCATGTGCCGAGTCCGATGACGGGAAGCATTTCGCCAGACGACGGGATGGCGCGTCGTACTAGATCCAGTTTTCCGGTCGTCTTCGCGTCGCTTGGTTCCGCGCCGAAGGCGACTGGCGCGAGGAGCACGCCCGCCGCGCTTTGGGTGATCAAGCTCGCCGCCTTTCGCCGCGACATGCGCTTAGTATCGAAATTCGTGATCGCTCGAGGAAAAATTGCCGACATGAGTTAATCCTCCGGGCAAAATCACGTAGCCGCGCAACTTTCTGCGATCGCGTTTCGACACGAAAATTCCGCCGTCGTGGGGGAGGCCGCCGGACCAGGAACGTTGGGTAATCTTGCGCGGCGCCCGGTAGTAGTAACCGTTGTCGTCGGTCTGATCGAGGACGTAGATGCCGCGCGGAAAATGAAGAGTTGCGGCCGAAACCTCCGAGCGCATTTCCAGGTAGGGCGGCGTCGTTCTTGTCTCGAAGGAACTGGTCTTGTGAAGATGACCGCCGCCGCAACCGGCCAAAGCGAAGGTGGCGAGAATGCCCAGAAGTGCGGAGCGCGAAAAACGAAACATCATTATTTCCAGCCGTGGAGGACGCCGCCGATGATTGTGCCGCCGATCGCTCCGATGATAAGAATCGGCGCGTAAGCCTTAGTGATCAATGCGTCCGGGATACTCAGCAGTAATCCGAAGACAAGTCCGATGAGCCAGCCCGGCCAGGGCAGTTGCACGCAACCTATGACGAGGCCCAATCCAAAACGGCTGATGAACGCCGCGAGCAAGGCAGTGGTTTTATCGGGAAACTGCATCGGCAGCATCGTTGCCACGACGACGGCGCCAAAGATCAGTCCGCTAATTAATCCGCCGGTTAGATTGCCCATGAGACTCAATTCCAGCCGCGCGAACGTATTCGCGTCAACCATAAACGGGTATTGGAGCCGGCCTGCCCTCAGGCCGGTGGTATCGGCGCGCTTGACGATACGGATCGAGGGCGAGCCGTCTCCAGTTGCGCCGCGCGAAAACGGCGATCATGCTTCGCTCGCATGACACCAACTACCAGAAGACGTTTCATCAAAGTCTCCGCCGCCGCGGGCGGAGCGTTCGGTCTCGGCCTTTTTCCGGATGCGCGAGCTGCCGCAGAAAAAACCAAGCCGCTTCGCATCCTGATCCTGGGAGGGACCGGGTTCACCGGTCCGTTTCAGATTCGTTACGCACTCGAACGCGGACACAAGGTCACCGTTTTCAATCGCGGCAAAACGCATCCGGGCGAAACGCCGAAGGAAGTCGAGCAATTGATCGGCGACCGGAATGGCCAGCTCGATGCGCTGAAGAATCGCCAATGGGATGTGGTCATCGATAACCCCACGATGCTTCCAGCCTGGGTGCGCGACGCGGCGCAAATCCTGAAGGGCAATGTCGAGCGCTACGTTTTCATTTCGACGATCTCGGTTTTTGCCGACACCAGCAAGGCCGGGATAGAAGAGAGCGCTCCGCTCGCGAAGTACACCGGCGCGGACCCGTATAAAGAAACGCGTGACACTGTGATCGCATCCAAGTTTGCGCTTTACGGTCCGCTCAAGGCGCTTTCCGAACAGGAGGCGGAGAAATGGTTTCCGAAACAAACGCTGGTTATCAGGCCTGGACTAATCGTAGGGCCGCGCGATGAAACCGATCGTTTCTCTTATTGGCCGGTGCGGATCGATCGGGGCGGCGAAGTGCTCGCTCCCGGCAATCCGACCGATCCCGTGCAATTCATCGATGGGCGTGATCTGGCTGAATGGGTCATTCGCATGGTGGAGGGACGCGAAACCGGCGTCTACAACGCGACCGGACCGGCTCAGCCGCTCGGAGTCGGCGCGATGCTCGAAGGAATTAAGACGGCAAATAAATCGAACGCGAATTTCACCTGGGTGAACGCCGATTTTCTCGAGACGCAGAAGGTCGCGCCATGGTCGGACATGCCGGTCTGGGTGCCGCCGCGCGGAGAAGAAGGCGGGATGGGCCGCATTAGCATCAAGTGGGCGTTAGGCAAAGGCCTGACGTTTCGTCCGCTCGCCGAGACCGCGCGCGACACGCTCGCGTGGTTCAAGGCGCAACCGGCCGAGCGTCAGAAATTGAAGGCCGGGCTTTCACCCGAACGCGAAGCGGAAGTGCTCGCCGCCTGGCATAAGCAACAGAAGTAGGACTCGACAACACGACTGCCTCTTTTCTAACTATCTCCTTATATGAAACACGTTCTCGGAATCGGTGGGATTTTCTTTAAGGCGAACGATCCGGAAAAGCTGGGGGCATGGTATCGGAAGCACCTTGGTCTTGATGTGGAAGAGTATGGCGGTGTGACTTTTCGGGAGGGGCAATCGGCGGACGAATCCCGTCCCCAGCGACAGGCCTATGCGGTTTGGTCTCCCTTCGCGGCCGACACCGATTACTTCGAACCGAGCAAGAAGCCATTCATGATCAACTTTCGCGTGGTTGATCTGGATGCTCTGCTCAAGGACCTTCGCGCTCAAGGCGTAGAAACGGATAAACCCGCGGAGAAATCGGAGTTCGGTTACTTCGCCTGGGTGATGGATCCGGAAGGAAACCGCATCGAACTTTGGGAGCCGCCCGAGATCCAGCCTCCTACCACCTAGAACCACGGGCGGCGGGAATTACCTTACCTCCCGATATCTTCGTTCCACAAAACCGGGTTTTCCGCGATGAATGTTCGCATCATCTCGACGCATTCCGGCAAATCCAGATCAATGACCTCCACACCGTGGGAGCGCATGAAGTCTAAAGCGCCCGCAAAAGTGCGGCTTTCTCCCACGATTACTTTCTTGATGCCGAACTGAACCACGGCGCCAGCGCAAAGGTAGCAAGGCATTAGAGTTGAATAGAGAACCGCGCGTTGAAAGCCGCCGATCCGTCCTGCCTGACGAAGACAGTCTATTTCAGCATGAGTCACGGGATCATTCTCCTGCACCCGCTTATTGTGACCGACTGCGATTAGTTGATTATCGAGGACAAGGGCAGAACCAATGGGGATTCCCCCTTCCGAAAGACTCTTTCGCGCTTGTGCGATTGCGGCGCGCATGAACTCGTCGGTATCTGGCATGTCAAGAATGGGCGGTGAGGGTTTCGAACCCCCGACCTACTGGGTGTAAACCAGCCGCTCTACCACTGAGCTAACCGCCCGAAAGTTCGCGCACTATAACTAAAGAGAACTAATCGCGCCCGTTTATTTTTTCTGAATTATTCTGACGTTGATCAAGTAACTAAATCCAGCCCGGCGCCCTGATAACTTGTTGGCTATTTCGCTTGCAGTTCTTTCCTGGAGAGCTATCTAGTGAGCCATGGACCTATCTTTTCAAAAACTAACACAAGCCCTTTCTATAAGGCAGCAGATCAGCGCGCTCGAACAACGTTTGTCCACTCTCTTTGGTGGTTCGACTAGTTCTGGCACTGGCCGCGGCAAAGGCCGTCGCTCCGGTGGTCGCCGCCGCCGCCCAATGTCAGCTGCAACTCGAGCAAAACTGGCCGCCGCCGCGAAAGCGCGTTGGGCCAAGCGCAAGGGAACTGGCAGTAGCACGGCTGCCAAAGCGCCGGCACGCAAAAAGGGCGGACTTAGCGCCGCTGGCCGCAGGAGACTATCCGAGTCGATGAAAGCACGTTGGGCCAAACGCCGGGCCGGTGCTGCTAGCGCGCCTGCAAAAGCCGCCGGTAAGAAAAAAGGCGGACTGACCGCGGCCGGACGGAAAAAGCTTTCTGATGCAATGAAGGCCAGATGGGCGGCGAGACGGAAAGCTGGCGGCAAGAAATAAGCGGCTCTCTGTAAAGTTTACTTCAACGCGAGCTTCCTCACGGATGCTCGCGTTGTTGCTTTCAGACCGGCGCTGGGACTGCCGTGGTCTGAGCTCGACCTTCTATGTCTGGCCGATCCAAGTCCCGGGCGCAATCTCTTCCCAGCGTTCACGAACCGCCTCGAATTCGGCGTTACTTAGCAGACCGGCCTCCATCAGTTTGGCATTCTGCAGCCAACGCTCCGGCTTGGCGGTGCCGACTATGGCGGTATGAACTCCGGGAACACTGAGCGTAAAGCGCAAGGCGTGCGCAATCGATTCCTCAAGCGGGCGGTGCCGAATGAACTCGTAATGGAGCTTGCTCAGCCGGTCCCAGTAGGCGTGATGATAAGAGTCGATTGGTTTGTGATTCTCTTTCCAGGCCGCGTTCGCGATGGGGCGCTTGGCGATCACTCCCATGTTGCGCTCGCGCGCGATTGGCAGAGTTAATTCGAGAGCTTCCTGGTCGGCGATGTTGATGGACGTTTGCAGGGTGTCGAACGCGCCGCATTCCACCGCATACTTTGCGGCGAGACTATCGCCACTGTAGCCGATGTAACGGGCGTGCCCTTTCTCGCGCGCCTTCTGGAGCGCCGCGATCGCGTCGCCTTTTCGAAGGACAGCTTCCGGGCAACTGTGAAGCTGAATCAGATCGAGTCGATCCGTTCGGAGACGTTGCAAGCTCCGCTCGATGCTTTCCAGCAATGACGCGGGCGACCAATCTTCGCTGCCCACCCCGCGCGGATGACCGCACTTCGTGAAGAGGAAAAAATCCGCGCGCCGATCGGCCACGGTCTTGCCAATGAGCTCTTCGCTGCCTTCATAGCACTCGGCGGTATCGATAACGTTTAAGCCGGCATCAAGCGCACTCTTGAGCAGGCGTTCTACTGTTTCTTCACTGGCGCCTTCAAAACCGATCTCGGCCCCGCCGAAACCAAGCACGGACACCTGCATGTCGGTCTGGCCGAGTTGGCGCTTTTCCATCTCTGAATTGTAGGGCGTTTCTGCGAAACGCCAATCTCGGTCCTACAGAATAAGCTGTGTCTTACCCGATCCCCGCTCGATCCGGCCAACAAGCTTGGCCTTGAGCTGGCGCGATACCATCGCCGCATTCTTTTCCGATACGATCGCGGCCATTCCAATGCCCATGTTGAAGACCTGGTACATCTCCGTCCGATCGACTTTTCCGTTTCGCTCCAGCAACTGGAAAATCGGCGGGACTTGCCAGCTCTTGGTATCGATCACCGCGTCGCAATTGTTCGGCAGGACACGCGGGAGATTATCGACCAGGCCGCCGCCTGTGATATGGGCCAGGCCGTGAATTGTTCCTTCGGGAATTTTCGCGAGCAAAGGCTGATAGTTGCGGTGCACCCGCAAAAGTTCGCTGCCTAACGAATGCTTGATGCCCGCGACCTTCGAGGCCGGTTTCAGTCGCATTTTTTCGAAGAGAATCTTGCGCGCGAGGGAATAACCGTTCGTGTGCAGGCCATTCGAGGGAAGCCCGAGAATGATGTCGCCCTTTCTAATCTTACTGCCGTCTATCATCTTCGATCGATCAACCACGCCGATGATGCAGCCGGCAAGGTCGTATTCGCCCTTTCGATACATTCCCGGCATCTGCGCGGTCTCGCCGCCGATGAGGGCGCACCCGGCATCGCGGCAGGCCTTCACGAAGCCGGAAAGGAGCTGCTCGAAGACTCGCGGTTCCAACTTCTCGGCTCCGATGTAATCCAGGAAAAAAAGCGGCCGCGCTCCGAGCACCGTGATGTCGTTCACGCAATGATTCACGAGGTCGGCGCCCACGGTGTCATGCCGGTCGAGCGCGAAGGCGATCTTCAATTTTGTGCCGACGCCGTCGACGCTCGCTACCAGGACCGGCTCGCGCATCCCGGAGAAATTTGGCGCGAACAATCCGCCGAAGCCGCCGATTTTTCCAAGCACCTCCACTCCGTGAGTGCTCTTAACGCGGGATTGAATCCGCTCTTTGACCAGGTTCCCCAGGTCAACGTCCACCCCAGCGCGGGCGTAAGCTTTTTTTTTCTTATCCGCAGATTTCACAGATTTGCGCAGATTAGGTTGGAGAAAAAATCTGTGTCAATCTGCGGACGGCAAGTTATTTCAAGTTAGCGAATAGATCGGGATGCGCTTCCTCGGCCGCGAGCGCCTTGGAACGGCCTTCTCGTTTTTCCATGATGTATTTGTCGAGCTCCGGATCGACGGGGAGGGGATAGTTACCCGTAAAGCAGGCGAGACAAAACTGGTTCTCCGGTTTCCCGGTCGCGCGCACCATCCCTTCCACATCCAGGTAACCAAGGCTGTCGACTCCGAGGTATTTGCAGATCTCATCCATCGGCATCTGATTCGCGATGAGCTTGTCGGGGTCGGGGAAATCGATTCCGTAATGGCAGGCGAACCGGTGCGGCGGGCAGCTCACTCGCATGTGCACTTCTTTCGCGCCGGCTTCGCGCAAGTTCACCACGCGGGCGCGCGCCGTCGTTCCGCGCACGATCGAATCGTCCACCACCACCACGCGCTTTCCTTCCACGGCCTCCTTGATCAGATTGAGTTTCACCCGCACATCGAAATCGCGGATGAGCTGACTCGGCTGGAGAAATGTGCGCCCGATGTAGTGATTGCGGACGAAGGCGTGTTCGTAGGGCAGATTCAATTCGTGCGCAAAACCGAGCGCGGCGTAGTTCCCCGAGTCGGGCACCGGAACGACGATGTCGGCCGCAACGGGAAATCGCCGCGCCAATTCGCGGCCCATCTGCGTGCGAACTTTCGCCACGTTCACGCCGCCCATGATGCTGTCCGGCCGAGCGAAGTAGACGTACTCGAACATGCAAAAGGCCGCTTCTTCCATTGGGAAGGGCCACTCGGAGCGAATTCCGTCCTCGCTAATGATCACGACTTCGCCCGGCTTTATTTCGCGAATGTATTCTGCGTGGACGAGATCGAAGGCGCAGGTTTCGGAAGCGAGAATGTAGGCGCCATCGAGTTTGCCGAGAACCAACGGACGGAAACCGAACGGATCGCGCACGCCGATGATCTCGCGTTCGCTCATGATGATGAGGCTGAATGCGCCCTCGAGCCGGCGCAGCACGCTCAACGGATTCCCCCCATTTTTCGAAGGCTGCGCGAGCAGGTGCGGAATGATTTCGCTGTCGGCTGTGGTTTGAAAAATCGAGCCTTTGCGTTCGAGCTCATCGCGGAGGACGGCGGCGTTGATCAAGTTCCCATTGTGCGCGACCGCGATCTGGCCGCGGAAGCAATCGACCACGAACGGCTGCGCATTTTTCAATGTGCTCGAGCCCGTCGTCGAATACCGCGCATGCCCGACTGCGCGCGTTCCCTTCAATCGCTCCAGCTCATTCGCACCGAACACCTGCGAGACCAAGCCCATGTCCCGATGGAGCTGAAAGGTCGATCCCTGACCGCTGCTTGTGACGATGCCGGCGCTTTCCTGCCCGCGATGCTGGAGCGCAAAGAGCCCGTAGTAGGTGAGCACCGCGGCATTCGGATGCCCGAAAACCGCGAAGATGCCGCACTCGTGTTGCGGATACGCGAGCGCCGGATGTTCGTGGTGCATCGGCGATTCAGACGGCATCGTGAGGAAGCATCCGCTAATCGAAACGCGAATCAATCGGCACAATCGCTACAAACTGCGGACCGATTCCGTGTCGCTCTCGACCGCGCGGCGAATGGTGTGGAACCAATCGTCGTGGAGAATTTCCACCGGCCAGGATAACTCAAAGCCGGAGCCTTTGATCGAGAGCGTCTTCGTCGAAACTTCGCCGAGCCGGCGGTGCGGAATATTTTGCGCTTTTAATTGCGATAAGACTCTTTCGGCACTGTCGGGCGCGCAAGAGACCAGAATCCGCGATTGAGATTCGTTAAAGAGATTTTGAATCGCAGGCTGAAGATCGATTTCCGCCCCGAGCAAACCGGCAGGATTGAAACACGATTCCGCCAGCGCGACCGCCAACCCGCCCTCGGAACAATCATGCGCGCTCCGCACCAGACCGGCGCGGATCAATTCGCGGACCGCGTTTTGGACGGCGAGTTCGCGGTCCACATTGAGTCGCGGTGGTATTCCTTCCTTGCGGCCGTGACAAACTTTGAGGAAATGGCTCGCGCCCATCTCGTCGCCGATTTCGCCGGCGAGAATGATTACGTCACCCGCGGCTTTGAAAAATTGCGTGGTAATATGCGCCTCATCATCGATCAGTCCGACCATCGCCACCGTCGGTGTCGGATCGACCACGCCCGCCGGGCTCTCATTATATAGAGAGACGTTTCCGCCGACGACCGGCGTGCCGAAGGCGCGGCAGGTTTCGGCCACCCCTTCCACCGCTTCGCGCAGTTGCCAGAAGTTCTCGGGCTTGTACGGATTTCCGAAATTCAGATTGTCGGTTACCGCGAGCGGAGTCGCGCCCGAGCAGGTCAGGTTTCGCGCCGCTTCCGCCACGGCGATGCGCCCGCCCTCACGCGGATCGAGCCGGCAATAGAGTGAGTTGCAATCCGTCGTCGCAGCCAAAATCTTGTTCGCTTCCCGCACGCGGAAAACCGCCGCGTCGGAGCCGGGCCAGACGACCGTGCCTGTGCGGACCATGTGATCGTATTGGCGATAGACCCAATTCTTGGAGGCAATCGTCGGATCGCGCAGAAGCATCCGGAGCGAATCAACCGCGGATGGCGCGGATAACTCGGATACTTTCCGATTCCAGGATTCATCCGTGTCATCCGCGAAATCCGCGGTTGGCTTCCTCGCTTCGCGGGAATAAAGCGGCGCTTCATCCGCGAGCGGCTTTGCTGGAATCTCGGCGGCGAGCGAGCCGTTATTCCGCACCCGCATCATTCCGTCATTGGTCACGCGACCGATCTCCGCGCAGGGCACATCCCATTTTTCGAAAACTTCGCGCACCACATTTTCTCGGCCGCGTTTGGCGATGATCAGCATGCGTTCCTGCGATTCGCTGAGGAGAATCTCGTACGGCGTCATACCCGGCTCGCGTTTTGGAACTTCCGCCAGATCGATCTCGACGCCGGTGCCGCCGCGGCTGGCGGTTTCGCAAGTGGAACAGGTGAGCCCGGCCGCGCCCATATCTTGAATGCCAGCGACCGCATCCGTCGCGAGGAGCTCGAGGCAAGCTTCGAGCAATAATTTCTCTTTGAATGGATCGCCGACTTGAACGGCCGGCCGGTCCTCTCGCGATTCTTCAGTCAGCTCGCGCGAAGCGAAAGCGGCGCCAGCGAGCCCATCGCGCCCCGTTTCCGCGCCGACATAAAACACCGGATTGCCGACGCCGCTCGCAGCGCCACGCGCCAGCTGCTCATGACGCAAAACGCCGAGGCAAAAAACATTCACCAGCGGGTTTCCCTCGAAACTCTCGTCGAAATAAATTTCGCCGCCGATCGTCGGCACGCCGATGCAGTTGCCGTAATGCGCGATGCCCGCGATCACACCGGTAAAAAGCCGGCGATTAGCGGCCACATTCGCACCTTCCGTGATTGGCCCGAAGCGCAATGAGTTGAGGAGAAACTCCGGCCGCGCGCCCATCGTGAAAATATCCCGGATGATTCCGCCCACGCCGGTGGCTGCGCCTTGAAATGGCTCGATCGCGCTCGGGTGATTGTGGCTTTCGATCTTAAACGCGACCGCCCAACCATCTCCGATATCCACGACGCCCGCGTTTTCTTCACCCGCTTTAACCAAAATGTTCGGCCCCGTGGTCGGAAATTTTTTCAGCTCTTTTCGCGAATTTTTGTAGGAACAATGCTCGCTCCACATCACTGAGAAAATGCCGAGCTCGGTGAAATTCGGATCGCGGCCGAGAATGTTTTTGATGCGCTCAAATTCTTCCGGCGTCAGGCCATGTTTTGCGACAAGCTCTGGTGTAACGATCGGATCGGCGGCAACGGGCATCTGCTGCGCACGTTAACTGATGTGACTCGCTGCTCAACTCTCGAAAGATTTTACGGTCGATCGCGAGATTCGATATTTTGTTGAATATGAGGCCGACCCGAGCGGTCCAACCTTGACCGGGGCAAGACCTCTGTCAGGCCGTCCGGTTGGGGGTTTGGAAACGAATTCAAACTGTCATCACAACAACAAAATAGAAGGGAACTATATTGTGAAAAAGAGCATGCTAATTCTCGCTTGCGCTGCGATCGCGCCTTTCGCGTTCGCTCAAACGAGCACGACCACCACTGAGTCGACGACGACGAAAAAACCCGTCGCCACTGAATCGACCACCACCACCACCACCACTTCGAGTGATGGCACGGTGACGACATTCGAACCGGGCAAGACGATCGTGATCCGCCGCACGGGTGTGACCGAACCGATCCGCTATGCGCTGGGTAAGACGGTCCGTTTCCTGAACAGGGCCGGGGCCGAAATCGAAGCCTCGACGATCCGCCCGGGCGCGAACGTCCACGTTTATTATGACGGCGACGGCGAGGCCCGCGTCGTGAGTCGCGTGGTCGTTGACGAGTAAGCGATCAAATCAACAAACCTGGAGAGCCGCAGATTCCGTGAGAATCTGCGGCTTTTCATTTTCAGCGGGAGCCGACAGAATGAGGGGATGGATATCAGCACGATCGCGAACGTGGCGACGGCGATCACGGTTATCACCGGCGCGTTCTTCGGCTGTCCAATGGTTGAACGATCAAGTGGAGCGAAACCGGAAAGGCAAAACCAGCTTGCGCGTCGGCGCCTTCGAAGCGTACCGCGACTGGCGGCCGTAGTTTGCGTTCGAGCGTGAAATCGCAGAGCATTCCATCCATGGCATTCGACCTGAAAGAGATTGTGGCGGCGCGGCTGGGAGAAAATTACCAGCTTCACGAACGCCACCTCAACCGCACCCTCGTGGCCGCGCAGCGTGTGATCGGTTTCGACAAAATCTATGCCCGCGCGGAAGGCACGTATCTCTACGACATGGATAACGCCGCTTACCTCGATTTCCTGAGCGGCTACAGCGTTTTCAACATCGGCCGGAACCATCCGGTCGTGAAAAAGGCAATTCGCGATGTGCTCGAGCTCGATCTGCCAAACATGGTGCAGATGGATTGCTCGCTTCTCAGCGGACTTTTGGCCGAGGCCGTCACCAAGCGCACGCCGCCGCATCTCGACGCGGTGTTCTTCTGCAACTCCGGCACCGAAGCGATGGAAGGCGCGTTGAAGTTTGCGCGCGCGGCCACGCAGCGAAAGCGGGTGATCTCGCTCGAGAACGCCTTCCACGGGCTCAGCCTGGGGGCGCTCTCGCTCATGGGCTGCGAAAGTTTCACGGAAGGTTTCGGCCCGCTTATGGAAGGTTTCGAGACGCGCGTCGCCCTCGATGACATCGAGACGCTCGAAAGGGAACTGGCGAAACGCGATGTCGCGGCTTTCGTCATCGAGCCGGTCCAGGGCAAAGGCTGCAAGTCGCCGAAGACGGATTTCTTCCAACGCGCCCAGGAGCTTTGCCGGAAGCACGGGACAATGTTTCTCTGCGACGAGATTCAGACCGGGCTCGGGCGCACCGGGAAAATGTTCGGGTTCGAACATTGGAACCTCGAGCCGGACATCATTACGCTCGCGAAAAGCTTGAGCGGCGGCTACGTCCCATGCGGCGCGATCGTGACCCGGCGCGAGATTTATCAGAAAACCTTCAGCCGGATGGACCGTTGCGTAGTGCATTCGACTACGTTTGGGCGAAACAATCTGGCGATGGCTTGTGGCCTCGCTTCGCTCGAAGTGCTCGACGACGAAAAACTGGTCGAGAACTCCGCGAAAATAGGCGCGCTCCTGATGGAGCGGATCGATGCGCTCCGCGCGAAACATTCCTTCATCAAGGAAGTGCGCGGCAAAGGGCTCATCATCGCGATCGAGTTCCATGAGCCGACGGAATTCAAACTCAAGATGGGCTGGAAGCTATTGCACAAAGTCGACAAGGTCCTCTTCGCGCAAATGGTCGTCACGCAGCTATTGAGCAAGCATCGCATTCTCACCCAGGTCGCCGGACACGCCATGGATGTGGTGAAGATTCTTCCGCCGCTCATCATCGGCGAGCGCGAAGTCGAAATGTTTGTCACCGCGCTGGACGACGTCCTGACCGAGTGCCGGAAATTCCCAGGGCCAATGTGGGAGATCGGGCAAAATTTCGTCCGGCACGCGCTCGGCTCGAAGCGACCGGCCTCCGACCGCCAGCCGATTTCAGCTTAGAGCAGCTGGGTTGAGTGACTCGGCCGGCTGGGTGCGGAAGCGGATGGTATTCTGTTCTCAAAGTGTTTCTAAGTGTTCTCAAAGTGTCTCCCTGGCAATCGGCGCACTTTTCCGGTAAGTGTTTGCGACATGATCTCCCGCTGTAGCCGGGTTCTCCTGGCTTGTTCCCTCGGCCTTTTCCTGCTGTTTGGCGGAGCTGACCGGGCGCTCAGCTATTCCCTCAACGGCTACAAATGGCCATCGGGTTCGCAGATCGGGATGCATTTGGGACTCAACGGGCCGCCGGTCCTTTTTCAGGACGGCAGCGCTTCGTGGAATGCATCCGCGGCGGACGCGCTCGCCACTTGGAACCAGTATGTCGATGCGGTGAAGTTCGTCGAAGCTCCCGCGATAAGCCCGTCTGGAGACGATGGGGCCAATTCCGTTTTCTTCTCGAGCACCATCTACGGTCAGGCGTTTGGCGCGAGCACGCTTGCCGTGACGATCAATTATTCAAACCTCGGGAGCGGTGTTTTCACCGAGACCGACGTGATCTTCAACAACGCCAGAACCTGGAACTCCTATCGCGGTCCGATCCAGGGTTCAGGCGCGGGGGCGACCTACGATTTCCATCGCGTCGCGCTCCATGAGTTCGGGCACGTTCTCGGGCTCGATCACCCGGACCAACACGGCCAGAACGTGGTCGCCTTGATGAATTCGATCATCACCGATCTCGATCATCTTGCCGATGACGATATCGCCGGGGCGAGATCGCTTTATCAGTTTAAGCTGACGAGCTCATTGAACCCGCCTGCTGGACGGAGCGGAGATAACTTCGCGTATCAGGTTACAGCGAATAATAATCCTTCGAACTACACTGTCACGGGCTTGCCGGCAGGACTCCAATTGGATACAGGAACCGGCCTGATCAGCGGCCGATGCAGTACGAGCGGCACCTTTCAGGTCGATATAACTGTGCAAGGAACGCTGGGGATGGCGACGGGGCGAGTGCAGATCGTGATTACGCCGTTACCAATCACGAGTCTCACCTTCATTCAGATTCAGGTAGGGGAAAGTATGTCGTACCAAATTTCCGCGGGGAACAATCCTACCAGTTACGGCGCGGCAGGATTGCCCGCCGGGCTCCAAACCAATTCGGCTACCGGCTTGGTCTCAGGCATTCCGCAAAACACAGGAACGTTCGATGCCCGGATCACAGCAAACTCCGCGGTCTCGGAAGCGGCCGCCATTCTGCGGATCGTCGTCATGGCGCCGCGAATTACGAGTTCAACTCTTCCGTCTCCAGTCGAGTTCGGAGATCCTTTCACCTATCAAATTACCGCGACGAATGCGCCGACCAGCTTCGGGGTGGTGAACCTGCCCGCGGGCTTGCAGTTCAATCCTGCGACCGGCTTGATCAATGGGACGAGCACGATTGCTGGTGTTTTTAATGTAACGGTGACTGCGCAAACTGCTTTCGGCACCGCGTCCGCTCTTGTTCAGATCGTCATTGGAGCGCCGCGCATCACCAGCTCTTCTTTTGTGCCGCCCGTTGATATCGGAAGCAATTTCACCTACCAGATCACCGGCAGCAATCATCCTTACGCTTTTACCGCAACAGGTCTGCCGGCGGGACTTTCCCTCGATCCGGTCTCGGGAGAGATCAGCGGCGTGGCGGAATTGAGTGGGCAATATCAGGTGCAGATTACAGCAACTGGGACCACTGGCACTGCGTCGGCAACGCTGGTAATCAACATTCGCTTTCTGGATTCTCCCGATACGCCTCTGAAGAAGCTTCCACTTACGATATATGGAACAATCGTAGCGGACCCCGCGCGCCCACGACTCTATGCGGTGACCAGCGGCGGCCTGGCCGTTGTCGATACGGAGTCGCTTGCGGTTATTCAAACGATTCCGATTCCGAGTTCGTTGAATCTTAGTGGAGACCTCTCTATTTCAGCCGATGGAAATAAGCTTTGGGTGACAGGCTATTTGGATCGGAAAATCAATGGCATAGATCTGAACACGCTGACGCTATCGACCACTTTCACGACTACTCTTTATCCCACACTGATAAGAGAAGGCGCGGATGGGCGGTTGTATGTGTCTGATAGAAACCAGTCCGATATCTTCCAACTTGATGCGAGCACCGGAGCTACGATCAGCAGAGTCACGCCTCCCGGCAATTTCGGTTACTCGACGATCGAAATCAGCCCGGACCGAAAGACCCTTTATGTTGCCGGCCAATCTCCCACGAGTCCGATCGCGCGATACAGCCTCTCGCCGGGAAATCCACCTGCCTTAATCCAGCAGATTCAGACTACAAATGGAGTAAGCCAGGGTCGGAAACTTGCCGTCTCCCCAAACGGAGGATCTGTAAGTCTGGTCACGTGGAACGCGAGCTTTGGGACAGTAATAGCGGACCCTACCTTGATCCGCTCAACTACAGATCTCAATGTTATCCAAAAAAGCTTTGTCTCTCCCAGTCCACCTAATCAACTGGTCTACAATCCGGATGGTTCTCTCGCCTTTCAGGCAATGCTCGCGCGATCGAGGATTGACGTTTTTCAAACCGGGAGCGCTCAACTCGTCCGCACGATCACGCTGCCAGATCAAGCTAAAGCCTCCGAGGATATTTACACGGGATCCAGCATGGCCGTGGACCGCACGAACTCATACTTGTTCGTTGCGGCCCTGAGCGGCCCCGCCTCCGGGTTATATGTCTATTCTCTGGTTCCGCCAGCCAGCCCGCCGACGCCCCCGAAGAGCTTGCTGAATATCTCGACGCGATTGAAGAGCCAGGGAGGCGACGATGTATTGATCGGCGGCTTTATCATCACTGGACAGGAGGCCAAAACTGTCGTCCTGCGAGCGATGGGACCTTCGCTTCCCCTACCCGGGAAATTGGCCGATCCCGCGCTCGAATTACGCGATGCGACCGGCGCTCTGGTCGGGAAGAATGACAACTGGAATGCTCGGCGTGCCGACGTTCTCGCGACAGGTTTTGCACCCTTGGACGAACATGAAGCCGTGATCGCGGCGACTTTACATCCGGGGAGCTACACCGCGGTTGTCCGTGGCGTGAATAGCACAAGTGGAGTTGCCTTGGTGGAACTTTATGATCTAACGGCAAACTCCAATTCAAAACTCGCTAACATCTCGACTCGCGGGAAAGTCGAAAACGGCGACAACGTTATGATCGGTGGATTCATCCTTGGCGGCGATCAACCTACCATTGTCGCCGTGCGCGCGATCGGACCTTCCCTGGCAAATTACGGCATCGCACACGCAACGCTCGATCCGATCCTGCAAGTTCACGACGGAAATGGCGTGTTGTTCGCCCAGGATGACGATTGGCGCACGTATCAGGAACAGGCGCTGATCGATTCCGGACTCGCACCGACCGATAACCGCGAATCCGCCATGCTCCTATCGCTGCAGCCGGGAGCTTATACGGCCATTGTGCGCGGGAAGGACGACAGCGTCGGAGTTGGATTGGTGGAGGTTTATAACCTCGATGCGAAGTAGTTTGGTATTGTCGCGCTTGAGGACGGGCGTTACGGTGAATCACACCGAGGACATTTCGTCTCGGTAAATCTCAGGAGCAAATTGCCCATGACAACCGCCACTGCCGACCAGGAAAAAACGGGAACGAAACTCAGCCAGCTCGATCAGCTCAGGAAATTTACGATCGTGGTTGCCGACACGGGCGACTTCCAGAGCATCAAGGAATTCAAGCCGCGCGATGCCACGACGAATCCGAGCCTGATCTATGCGGCGACGCAGAAGGAACAGTATTTTCACCTGCTCGACGAGGTGCTGGCGGAGCGAAAGAATTCGGGACTTTCGGGCGCGGCGCAGATCGAAGACGTCATCGATCATCTGCTCGTGAAATTTGGGTGCGAGATTCTGGATATCGTGCCGGGCCGGGTTTCGACGGAAACCGACGCACGGCTCTCGTTCGATACCGAAGGCTCGATCAACAAGGGACGGCAACTGATCAAGCTCTATGAAGAGAAGGGGATCGATCGGCAGCGGGTGCTGATCAAAATCGCGTCGACGTATGAAGGGATCAAAGCCGGCGAAGTGCTCGAGAAGGAAGGGATCAATTGCAATCTGACCCTGATGTTTTCGTTGCCGCAGGCGGTGCTCTGCGCGGAGGCGGGCATCGAATTGATCTCGCCGTTCGTCGGGCGCATTTACGATTGGTACAAGGCGGCGAACAAGAAGGATTACACG
>JBEEHT010000117.1:0-11932 GCA_041167545.1 Verrucomicrobiota bacterium | reverse complement strand
TAAAACCGCCGCTCCTTGACGCTGACTCTGTCTACCCGCCGGTCCGGAATTGGTCGTCCTTGTCCTTGAACAGGATGTTGAACGTCGTGAGCGATCCGTAGCAGCGGGTGATGTATTGCTGCATGTCGAACTTGTCGGCGTCGCTCAGCTTGTCGCTCGAGTTCACCTTTTGTTCGAGCACGCGCAGATTATTCCGGATCATGACGATCTTGTGAAAGAAAGTCTCGAGCGGGACTTCCTTCGGTTGAAGTGACGAGTCGGCCGATTGCATCACGAGAGTTCCGCGCTGCCAGCGATTCGCCAATCCTTCCACGACCACGTCCTTTTTCTCGAGACCAAGCGCCTCCACGACGGCATGGGCGGTATCGCGGATGAGATTCGCCAGTGGAAGTTGCAACTCGCTTAGAGTAGCGGTCGCCTCGGCCGGTTCGAGATCGCTCGAGGCCGGCGCCACCGTGCGGGGCGCGTCGTCGAAGGCAATCTCAGCCGTGTGTTCCGTCAGTGACCTAACGACACCAACGCCATAGTGCGGATGGCGCACCTTCATCCCGACGTGCAGACTTTCGATATTCAGCGGCATCCCAATGCTTCGCGAGCTTTGCCCGGGCGGTCAAATCCGTCTCGCCTCACGCCGCGTTTTTTTGTTGTGCCCAATGCGGTGCGCCGAGCATTCTGCCTTCCGCGCCCATGGAAATCGCCGCACCTGCCGATGAAGTAGTCATTCGCTATCCGCCCGGGTTCCGGGCGCGTCGCGGGCTGAACTGGGTCGTGATCGGCCTCCTTTACGCCTCGTTTTACATGTGCCGGTATAACTTCCGGTTCGCGACACCCGGCATGGTCGCGGATTTTGGATTTAGCACGTTTCAGATCACCGGCATGCTGAGCGCGTGGTCGATCGCCTACGGCACGGGCCAATTGGTAAACGGCCTTCTCACCGACCGGATCGGGGGCAAGATCGCGATGCTGATTGGCGCCGCCGGCACCATTGTCATCAATCTCATCTTCGGGTTCGCCTCTTTCGCCGGCACCTTCGCGACCTTCTCCGCGATCTGGCTCATGAACGGCTACCTGCAATCGTTCGGCTCGCCGGGCATGATCAAAATGAACGCGGCCTGGTTTCGTCGCACCGAGCGCGGGACCTTCGCGGGCATCTTTGGTTTCATGATCCAACTGGGTCAATTCGGGATCAACAATCTCGCGCCGATTATTCTCGCCGGTTTTACCGTGGGCACCTGGGTGGTGGCGAAAGGCGACTGGCATTGGCTCTTTCGCATTCCACCGCTGGTTGTCGCTGTCGCCGCCGTCTTGCTTGTCATTTTCGTCAAGGACACGCCGGAAGAAGCCGGTTACCACGGCCTGATCGAACAGGCAGAGACCGGGGGGACCACCAGCCGCACCAGCTTGCGAGAATCTTTCACCACGATCTTTACCCATCCACTCATTTGGTTTTACGCCATCGCTTACGCCTGCACCGGCGCGGTGCGCAACAGCTCGGATCAGCTCATGATCCTCTATTTCCACGACCAGTTGAAACTCAACCTGGCCGAAAAGCCCACCGCGGTTCTCTGGACCGTCAATCTGATGCCGCTGGTCGCGGTCCTCGGCGCGTTCAGTGCGGGATTTGTCTCGGACAAATTTTTCAAGGGGCACCGATCTCCCGTCGCCATGACACTATATTTCGTGGAGTGCGGGGTCATTCTGGTGGCGGCAGTAGTCATCGCGGCTGGCGTAGTTGGCCCGACGCCGATGGGAATATTTATCGGCTGCTTTTTCCTCATCCTGGTAGCGCTCACCGCCAACTCCACCCATGCGATCGTCGGCACCGCCGCGCCGATGGATATCGGTGGCCGGAAAATGGCCGGCTTCGCTTCCGGCGTTGTGGACTCGTTTCAATATTACGGAACCGCTGTTGCGTTGCCGCTGACCGGGTGGCTCATCGATCATTATGGCTGGGGCGTTTGGTATCCGGTGATGGCGAGCTTCGGAGCGATCGGCGGGGTCTCGATGCTGATGGTGATGCGCAAACAACGCCGGATGCACTCGAGCGGCGATGCGCGGGCTATCGCTCGCTAGAACAGATTCAACTGCTCGCGCGAGCGGCGGAAAGCCGTGGTCGAGAGTTCCGCGTGTGCTCCGATCCCCGAGCGGCGGCAGGCCACTTCGAACATCGATCGGATTTGCTCGGCGAAAATTCCTTCGCCTTTCGTCCGCGTGCCCCAGCGGGCGTCGTTTAATTTCGTTCCGCCGCGAATATGACGGATGCGTTCCAGGATTTTTTGTTTCCTCTCGGGGAAATGCTCGTCGAGCCAATGCTCGAACATGGGCGCGATCGCCCACGGCAATCGTACGATGGTGTAGCCGGCAAACTGCGCGCCGGCGCGTGCGCAAGCTTCCACGATTTTCGGGATCTCGTGATCGGTCAGGCCCGGGATGATCGGTGCGACCATTACGCCGACTGGAATTCCGGCGGCGCGCAATATCTCGATCGTTTCCAATCGCGCCGCCGGCGAAGAGGTGCGCGGTTCCATCACGCGCTGGATGTCCGGATCGAGCGAAGTCACGGAAACATTCACCGCGGCCGCGTTGTGCCTGGCCAGCTCGCCGAGAAGATCGGCATCGCGGGTCACGAGCCTGTTCTTGGTGATGATCGCCACGGGATTGCGGAACTTCGCCAGCACTTCAAGGCAGCCGCGCGTGATCCGCAGCTTCCGCTCGATTGGTTGATACGGATCGGTCACTCCGCTCATGACGACGACCTGCGGCTCCCACTTCGGCGACGACAATTCCGCTTCGAGCAACTTCGGCGCGTCGGTTTTCACCATGATCTTGCTCTCGAAATCCAGGCCTGCGGAAAGGCCGAGGTATTCGTGGGTCGGCCGCGCGAAGCAATAGATGCAGCCATGCTCGCAGCCGCGATACGGATTCACGCTCGTTTCGAAACCAACGTCCGGACTGTTGTTCCGCGCGATGATCGTCTGCGTGTCGTCGCGAAAGAACTGCGTCTCGCGCCGCGGCTTCTCTTCGTCATCCGTCGGATCGATCTGAACAACATCGACGTCGCCCAGATCGACATGAAGTTTTTCGAAGCGGTTGGCCGGACTCCATGAAGCGCCTCGTCCATGAATGGCGGGCGAGGGCGGCGGCTCTTCCTCGACGATCGGGACAAACTTATTTTTTGCCTTCTTGGATCGCTCAGCCACCGGCTAAGTTCACATGAACATAGAGCGGTGTCGAGCGAGAAGGTGGATCGGTCGCTCCGCGGGCGATGCAGTTCCGTTGCCACCTTGTCATCGAGCGGCGGAGCGCCCGATCCACCTTGCTCGCTGGCGTGACGATGGCACAATTCTCGCGCAGCTCGAAAACCTGGAGGGGTGGTCGAGCGGTTGATGGCTCCGGTCTTGAAAACCGGCAGGGCGAAAGCCCTCGTGGGTTCGAATCCCACCCCCTCCGCCACTCTCCGGAAAAGATTCCGCTGCCCTCGCAGCGCTCACCAAGTCCAACCGCTCCGAGCGCCCAGTGCCGGCGCCGGCGTCGGTTCGCCCGGCGCGCGTGTCTCGTCGCTCGATGAAATACTTTCCGACGCGCAACTGCTCAAGAGCGTCGCGGCGGCGACTAACGAAATAATCGTGATCATGATCTTCAACGTCGCCAATGTTGCCTTAGGTTGATTCGCGCGCAAAGTGGCGTTGCTCCCAGGCCGCGGCCGACTATGGTGCGCTCCGGCCCTGAACTTTCATACGAAACCATGTTGACTCGCCTTCTAAAATTCTGCGCACTCGGCGCGTTCGTCGCTGCCTTGAGTGGCTGCGGCACCGTCACCGACATGGTTACATCACATGTCCCGGAAAGGCATTCCGGCCGCGCCTCCATCGTCGTGGATCTCGGCGAACAGGAAGCGTATCTCTATCGCGGCAAACATCGCACCGCCTCGTCGCGAATCTCGAGCGGCCGGGAAGGTCACCGCACGCCTGTCGGCCGCTTCGCTGTGATCCGAAAGGACATTGACCACCGCTCGAGTCTCTACGGAAGTTACGTTGATGACTCGGGCAGGATCGTGAAGGGAAACGTCGATACCAGGAAAGACAGCAAACCTCCGCATTCGCATTTCGAGGGCGCGCCAATGCCTTTCTTTCTCGAATTCTCTCCCGGGTACGGATTGCACCAGGGTTATCTGCCGGGCGTGCCGGCTTCACACGGCTGTATTCGTATGCCTTATTGGAAAGCTCGCCAGTTCTATAGTGCCGCGAATATAGGCACGCCGGTGGTGGTGAAGCCGTAGTTCCGGCGATCTATCATGAAATTTTTGCGGACATTACATTTGTATCTCGGTTGCCTCTTCGCGCCGATGCTCATCTTCTTCGCGGTTACCGGTTCGTGGCAGTTATTTAACTGGCACGAGTCGAAAAAGGACAAGACCTACACCGCGCCGCCCGCGCTCGCCGCGCTTTCTTTTATCCATAAGGATGCGCACATTCCGGGAACTCCGGGTCGGCAGCCCACACCGCTTCGCTATTTCATGCTCGCGGCCGCGGCAGGTCTCGTCGCCTCTGCCGCACTCGGAGTCGTCATGGCCTACCGCTTCAGTCAGCGGCCGATCGTCGCCACCATTTGTCTGCTCGCGGGAATCGCGCTACCGGCGCTGTTGCTTTGGGTTTACAAATAGCGCACGAGATTTCCGCTGGGGAGCGCAGGCTGCCAGCCTGCAGTTCGTGGCAGCTTGCCACGAACACCTAACTCGCCACACCAACAGCAACTCTATCGCACTGTGATTCGCGGTTTGAAGAATTTCGCCCGGCAAGCTGCCGGGCGAGGCAGGCTGGCAGCCTGCGCTCCCCAGATTCCCGATGGGCCTTACGAAAAATCCACGCACGACATTCCCGCGAGACGTTTTAAATTGCCGCACCGCGCATGAGCTCTTTCGAAGTAACCGGTCTGCCCATCGACGAGCTTCAGATTTTTCTCGCGGGCGCGCATCCCGATCCTTTTCGCATTCTAGGGCCCCATCGGATCGGCGACGGCCTCGCCGTTCGCGTCTTTCGTCCGGACGCAAAAGAAGTGAGCATCGTGCTTCCTGGAAAAGATAATCAGCACTTCGCGGCGGAACGGCTCAGTCGCGAAGGTTTTTTCCAGGCGGTCCTTCCCGAGATGAAGCGCGATGTCGATTACCAGATTCATCTGACCGGTTGGGATGATTCGACGGCAATCGTGCACGATCCCTACGCGTTCGGCCCGATCATGGGCGAGATCGATCTCCATCTTTTCTCGGAAGGAAATCATCTCCAGATTTACGAAAAATTCGGGGCGCACCTCCGCACGATCGGCGGCATCGCGGGCATTTATTTCGCGGTCTGGGCGCCGAATGCGCAGCGCGTCAGCGTCGTCGGCGATTTCAACGGCTGGGATGGGCGCACGAATCCAATGCGGCGGCTCCTGGGCAGCGGAGTCTGGGAAATATTCGTGCCGGAGGTGGGCGAGGGGGTGCACTACAAGTTCGAGATCAGGACGCCGGCCGGCGCGTTGTTGCTCAAGAGCGATCCGTTCGCGCTCTTCAATCAGCACGGCATCCAGACCTCTTCGCTTGTTTATAATCTCGACCGCTATCAATGGAACGATCGCGAATGGATGGAAGCGCGGCCGGAACAGCGCTGGCACACGAGCGCGGTCAGCATCTACGAAGTCCATCTCGGATCGTGGAAACGAAAATCCGACGAAGACGCCCGGTCGCTGAGTTACCTCGAGCTCACGGAAACGCTTCTGCCTTACGTCCTCGAAATGGGCTACACCCATATCGAATTGATGCCGGTAGCCGAGCATCCCTTTGAAGGCTCGTGGGGTTATCAGGTCACGAATTATTTCGCGCCGACGAGCCGGTTCGGAACTCCGGACGAGTTCCGGCATTTCGTCGACGCATTTCACCAGGCGGGCATTGGCGTGATCATGGATTGGGTGCCCGCGCATTTCCCCAAGGACGCGCACGGGCTCGCCGAATTCGACGGCACCGATCTCTACGAGCACGCCGATCCGCGGCAGGGCGAGCACCAGGATTGGGGCACGTTGATTTTTAATTTCGGCCGCAACGAAGTGCGCAATTTCCTCGTCGGCAACGCGCTCTTCTGGCTCGACAAATATCACATCGACGGTCTTCGCGTCGATGCGGTCGCGTCGATGCTCTACCTCGATTACTCACGCAAAGCCGGCGAGTGGATCCCGAACGCATTCGGCGGGCGCGAGAATCTGGAGGCCGTCTTTTTCCTCAAGCGCGTCAACGAAGTTTGCTACGAGCGTTTTCCCGGCATCATGACGATCGCCGAGGAATCAACCGCCTGGCCCGGGGTCTCGCGCCCGACGCATCTCGGCGGCCTCGGGTTTGGGTTCAAATGGAACATGGGCTGGATGCACGACTTCCTCCATTACATGGCGCTCGATCCGATCTTCCGGCGGTTCCATCACAACAACATCACTTTTGCTCTGATGTATGCGTTCCAGGAACATTTCGTTCTCGTCCTGAGCCACGATGAGGTCGTGCACGGCAAAGGTTCGCTCATCAACAAAATGCCGGGCGACGAATGGCAGCAGTTCGCAAATCTCCGGATGTTTTTCGCGTGGATGTACGGGCATCCCGGCAAGAAGCTGCTCTTCATGGGCGGCGAGTTCGGGCAGCGGCGCGAATGGAATCACGATCGCGAGCTCGACTGGGACTTGCTTCAGCTCCCGCGCCACGATGGGCTGCGTCGGCTCGTCCAGCATCTCAATTACGTTTACAAATCCGAGCCCGCGCTCTGGGACCTCGATGATACGCATGAAGGTTTCGAGTGGATCGATTTTCACGATGCGGATAACAGCGTGGTTGCGTTCATGCGGCGATCGCGCGACGGCGATGTGATTGTCTTCGCGGTGAACGCGACGCCGCTGGTGCGGAATGGTTATCGGCTCGGCGTGCCCGGGGCCGGCTTCTATCGCGAGATCATTAACACCGATGCCGAGACCTACGGCGGCAGCAACGTCGGAAACATGGGGGGCTTCGAGGCCGAAGATTTCCCATGGCAAGGCCGGACGCATTCACTCATGATCAGCCTGCCGCCACTGGCGACGGTGGCGTTCAAGCTCGAAGGCGAAAAGTAGCGTCGGCGCCGCGCCGGCCCAACCAAGGAAGGGCGATTTGCAATCGCCCACGGCGGTTTAGAAACCGCCGCTCCTTGTTCGACTCGCTCCGCTCGCCTCATTCTGCTTGACCGCCTGCACCCTACTTCGGCATTCTCCAAGACCGCTTCGCTTATCATGAAAAGAAATTCTTCCGCCGCCTTCACCCTGATCGAAATGCTGGTTGTGATTGCGATCATAGCCGTGCTCGCCGCTTTTGCGGGACCCGCATTGTTTAACGCTCTCGCGAAAGGCCAAATGACCGGCACCATGAACAACACGCGCCAGCTTCTCCTTGCCGGCCAACAGATGGCGCTGGATGGGTCGACAAACTCCGACCCCACGCGGGCATGGCCTGGAGATCTTTCCGAGACCGCTGCGGCTCCTGGCTCGAGCCCTGCGCCGATCACGACACTTCAGCAATACGTAACGAAATTGGTGCAAGGCGATTATTTGAAAGCGAGCGATGTCCAGAAACTGCTGAGTGCGCCCGGCGCTACGTGCACTGCTATTGCTGACTCCGCGGGCGCAGTAACTCTGGGCGGCAAAAGTGCATTGAAAGTCTACAAGGTGAAAGAGACCGATTCCTCCAACACGATTTTCGCGGTTACAGCTAACTATACTTACGATACGGCGCTCAGTGCGAGCGCTGCTCCCTACGCCGACAAAGGGTTTGTGGTCCAGCGGAAGGGTGGAGATGCCTCCTTGCTGCAAAAGAATAACGCAGTGGCGACCGCAGGACAGGAAACCACGTTTCAAAGCGTGGTGGGCAAGAAGTCAGGGGAGGCCGACGGGACGGTGACAGCCGGTGACACCGCCGGTACCAGCACCCTCGTGCTCACGAATCCGTAGTAGGAATAACTTCCGACTTGAATTCACCGTCAGCGACGCGCGTTCGAATTTTCGATTTCGGTCGCACTGCTGCGACCGTTTGAATCACTTTGCCGGTAGCGTCCGTCGTGATGCTGTAGCCGCGCCGGAGGGTCGCGTCAGGTCCCAGCACGCGGAGCACGTTCTCGACGTGCTGAAAACGTTGTTGCGCGTTTTGCAGGAAGCGCGGCGGCTGTGCGACGATGCGCCGGCTGAGCTCGACCAAGTTGGCGCGTCGCAGGATCAGCTCGCGTTTTGGATCGTGCGACCTCAACGATTGCGATCGGGCGGCGACGGCGGTGCGCGCGTCGATCACGAATTGTTTAAGGCGGCGTCGGAGCGACTCCGCGGTCAGATCGAGCTGCTGTTGGGCGTCGCGCATCCGTTGCACCAGCTCACGCGCGAGGGTGCGCTCGGATAAAAAGCGCAGCCGAGTCTGACTCTGCACCAGAAAACTGCGGAGACATTTCTGCAGGCAGTTTGCCAGTTCGCTCACGCGGCGACCGAGTTCGACCGAATCCGACACAATTAGTTCAGCCGCCGCACTTGGCGTCGGCGCGCGCAGGTCCGCGACGAAATCGGCAATCGTGAAATCGATTTCGTGGCCGACGGCGCTCACCACCGGGATCGCCGAATGAAAGATGGCGCGCGCCACAATTTCCTCATTGAACTCCCACAGATCTTCGAAGCTTCCGCCACCGCGCGTGATCACGATGAGGTCGAGCGGCTGCCATGCTTCATTCGGCGTAGCCATCTCATTGATTGCCGTCGCGATTTCGGCGGCGGCTCCGATGCCCTGGACGCGCACGGGGCTGATGAGCACCGAGACATTTGGCGCGCGGCGACGCAGCACGTTCAACATGTCCCGAATCGCCGCGCCGCTCGGCGAAGTAATGATGCCGATTCGTTTCGGGAATTTCGGCAGTGGCCGTTTGCGCGCGGGATCGAAGAGGCCTTCCGCTTCCAGTTTGCGCTTGAGCGCTTCGAACTTCGCCTGAAGCAGCCCGGCGCCGCGCGTTTGCACGATTTGCACGCTGAGCTGGTATTGCCCGCGCGCTTCGAAGACCGAGACGTTCCCATAAATCTGGACCTGCGCGCCATCGGCGAGCGGCGGCGCGCCCGGCGGGAGGGTGTTGCGAAAGATGACGCACGAGATCGCAGCTCGCTGATCTTTCAGGGTGAAATATTGGTGGCCGGACGGATGCAGTTTGTAATTCGAGATTTCTCCCTGAACCCAGACCGCGCCGAATTTTGTCTCGAGCGTGCCGCGGATGGCTCGGGTGAGTTCGGCGACGGTGAGGACCTTGGATGTCGTCTGGAAAAAATCGGATTCTAGCATCGCGATGCGTCAATCTGATCTGGGTAGCGCGCGCGTCTCGCGCGTTGGTTTCGGCGTCTCGCCGAAACAGGCTTTAAGAAAGTTCGCGACAGCGAGGACGCCGTCGCCAGCGTGCGAGACGCACGCGCTACCCAGAGTTGCCCTAAACCGCTTCACGACCCGAACAATTCGTTCTGCGTCCCGACCGGCGGCTTGAGCCCCAGCTTTCGATAGGCGTTCGGAAGCGCTACGCGGCCCTGCGGCGTGCGCTTGATGTATCCTTCCATGATCAGATACGGCTCGTTCACTTCCTCCAACGTCCCCGCTTCCTCGCCAACCGCCACCGCCAGCGAACTCAGGCCAACCGGCCCGCCGTTAAATTTATGGATCAACGTTTCGATGATCCGCTTATCCCATTGATCGAAGCCATCGCGATCGATCTCGAGCATCGTCAACGCTTTGTCCGCCAGGTCCGCCGTAATTTTTCCATCGGCTTTCACCTGCACGTAATCACGCACCCAGCGCAGCAAATTGTTCGCGGTGCGCGGCGTTCCCCGCGTGCGCGCCGCAATCTCCGCTGCGCCCGCCGCATCGATCTCCACACCGAGCAATCCGGCGCTCCGCAGGATGATTTTGTGCATCTCTTCCGCGCTGTAGTAATCGAGCCGCGCCGTCATCCCAAAACGAGAGCGCAACGGCGCGCTTACCATGCCGGCGCGGGTGGTCGCGCCGATGAGCGTGAACTTCGGCAGTTGAAGACGAAGACTTCGCGCCTGCGGTCCCTGGTCGATAATAATGTCGAGCCGGTAATCCTCCATCGCCGGGTAAAGATATTCTTCGATGGTCGGCTGGAGCCGATGGATCTCGTCGATGAAGAGCACGTCGCCTTTTTCGAGGCTCGTGAGCAGGCCGGCGAGCTCTCCGGCTTTTTCGATCACCGGTCCGCTCGTGTTCTTCACGCTCACGCCCATGGCGTTCGCGATGATGTTGGCCAGCGTCGTCTTTCCGAGGCCGGGCGGGCCGCTGAGCAAAATATGCTCGAGAACGTCCCCGCGCTTCTTCGCCGCTTCGACGAGCAGTTCTAGACGTTCGCAAACCTTCACCTGGCCGGTGAACTCGCTGAACATCGGCGGCCGCAGCGAGACTTCGAAAGCGGGATCGGGTTCCGGCGGTTTCATGTTTCTTCTGTAGCCGCCGCCCTGTGGGCGGCGCCTTGTGCGGCGACTGCTGGTGTCACGCTTCGCACAGCGAAGCGGCTACAGAAAGTCAGGACCAGATTCACTTCTCGTTCTCCAGGTTTTTCGTCATGACCAATTCCGTCCCTCGCGCTTTCACAACGTAATCCACTTTGTCGAACGCATTCCGGATCAGATGCAAACCGAGGCCGCCGGGTTTGATGAGATCGTGGGCTCGGCCTTTCATGGTGTGCGCCTCGGTTTGTTTGCCGTAATCGCGCAGCCGCATCCGAATGCAATTACGCATTCGCTCGAGCGAAAGCGATATCAACTGATCGTCGCGCAAATGGTAGGCGTGCCGAATAATGTTGGTGCAGGCTTCGTCTACCCCGAGCACCATGAGAGTTCGTTCCTTCTCGGAAAACGGATACACCTCCAAAAACTCGCGCACGAGCTTTCGCATCGGCGCCAGATTGCCCGTGTGGCTGGAGAACTCGACTTTCTTTTTTTTCATCAAGCCAGTGAACGCTCAACCTATGGCCCCTCCGCTTCAAGTGCCCGACCGAAAACACGGTGGACAGCCGCAGCAACCATAGCTCTCTTTCGTCATGTGGAAATTATTGCTCGCAGCGCTCCTTCTCGCGACTCCCGCCTGGGCGCAGAACAATTCGAGCGCCTACGAAGCCTTGCGCGTGATCGGGACGCAGGGGAACCGCGAGCTGGTCAATCATGTCATTTCCATCACCGGGGTTGATGGCGATCCGCAACCGCGGACCTGGAAGATTTTAGTGGCGGATCGAAATGCGGCCGGCGGCGTGCGCGAGATCGTGGTGGAGGACAATCGGATTCTATCGCAACGAATCCCGAACCGTTCGGTCGTCGGTTCGACGCAGAACGCGACGGTCAACACCGCCCGGCTCAATCTCGATTCGACCGGCGCGTATTCGGTCGCGAATCATACCGCGGAAACGTCGCATGTTACTTTTGCGCTCGTGAGTTACACACTCCGGACGGACGGTCGCGGGAATCCGACCTGGATCGTGACGCTGGAAAATCGATCCAGAGCGCCGCTTGGTACTATTCATATCAAGGCGAACGATGGACGAGTGACGCGCGTCGAGGGCATGTACACAGGCCGGAACATGGATCAGGTCGAGGAGGACACCGCGCCGGCCGACGATCGAAACGTCGATCCGGCAGACGATCCCGAAGACAATATCGTCAAGCGCCACATCAAGCGGCTCTTCCGGAAAACCAAGGAAGACGCCCGTCAGATGTTCGTGCGAGTTCGGCGTTCCTTCGTGGATTTTTTCAATCGCCGGTAGGCGATTCATGATAACGTTTCAATGCAGTGGTGGCCTCAAGGAGGGGCGCTTTCCAAACCGCCCCCGGATCCGGAGGAAGATGATGGGCGGTTTGGAAAGCGCCC
>JBEEHT010000116.1:0-27532 GCA_041167545.1 Verrucomicrobiota bacterium | reverse complement strand
TTGGATGCCGACCATGCTTCAGCGGCTGACCGGATGGAGTGATGTTCAGCGCATTGGCTGGTTCGGCGCGATTCCGTTTATCGCGGGCCTCATCGGAATGCTCGTGCTCGGGTGGAACTCCGATCGCACCCGCGAGCGCCGCTGGCACTTTGCCATTCCGCAATTAACCGCCGCGCTGGCGCTGGGTGCGTGGGTCCTTGCTCCGCCTTCTAACGCCCTGCTCGTTGTCGTGTTCACGCTGATCGGCTTCGGCACCACCGCGTATCTGCCATCGTTCTGGGCGCTGCCTTCTGCATTTCTTACCAGTTCGGCGGCCGCCGCGGCGGTCGGGTTCATTAATTGCCTGGCCAGTATTGGCGGATTCGTCGGGCCGAAAATCATCGGCAATCTAAGCCAAAGCACCGGCTCGTTCCGCGCCGGTTTTATCTTCATGATCGCGTGCTGGATTATCGCGTCGCTGCTGGTGCTGCTCTGCCCGCGCGAACGAGTATTGCCTTCCGGCTAACTCTGCCGTGCGCCGCGAAGTTAGGTTGATGGTTTGTCAGGCTCTGGCATGGACATTCCTCCGATGATGCGCCAATCACCTCCGGTTTTGAGCCACGCGTGCGTAATCCGAAGGGTATGCGCCGGACCATTGCCTGCCTTGTCCACCCATTTGAACGTTATCCAGTAACACACCATCGCCGCATCTCCCGTTACTTGAATGGAAGCCGGTTTTAGTCCGTCCGTTTTGAATACCAGGCCCTTACTGGTTTGCGCGGTGATCCAGTCCGTAATGTGATCCTTGTGCACAGGAGTGTTGCTCGGTCGTAGGTGTCCGACCAAAGATGATTGCCGTCTGATGTAGACGTTGCGCCGCTTCAGCTCGGCAAAAAAGTTATGCGAGTTCATCACTCGTTATGGCTGTGCACCTTTAGGCGCGAGCGAAGCGATGATTTTCTCGAAGCGCGGATCGCCGCGGAGTGAGTCCCACTCGGGACCGAGACGGAGGTTGCCGTAAGTCGGCCCCCCTGGAAGTCTGGTTGCGATCTCCAACTGTTCCAAGGCGAGATCCTTCTCACCGGTGAGCGCGTAAACGGCGGCGAGTTTTATCAGCGACCTGACGCCCCCCATTGCATCTTTTGAAACTGGAAGCATGTCGCAGGCGGTGCGAGCCGCGCGGATTGCCTGCTCTTTGTCGCCTAGCTTGGCGTAGGTCAGTGCTAACACGCTCAGCGGTCTCGCGTCTTTCGGCTGTAGGCGGACGATTTGCTCCGCTTCAATGCGTGCATCCATAAAAGCGGCGTGTGCGCCTGGCGCGTCGTGTCGCAGTTCCGCCACTGTCCCTGCAAAAAATGGGTGCGGGAATTCACTGAGGCCGTTGGTGTAGCTGTCTTTGGAAATGTTCGCCAGCGCACGGGCGGCGGCGGCCGGGTCGCGCTCGCGACGTGCGGTTTCAAACGAGATTTTGGTCACTTCTGCGGCGGACGCCGGGCCCTCCGCTTCGATTGTTTGCAGGGTGGCACGCAAAGGCGCCAGGTTCGCGTCCGCCTCAGCTCGCACCGAGACGATGCTGGCTCGCAGAAAGGCGTTCCCCGGCCGCAACGCCAGCGAACGCTCGGTCACCGCGATTGCCTCTCCGTATCTGCGTAGGTCAAAGTAAGTGTCCCCCAGATCGCCGAGCGCGTCCGCATTGCGCGGATCCAGGTCGAGTACGCGTTCAAGGCTGCGAACAGCTTCGTCCCAACGCCCCTGGCGCCGAGCGATTAGGCCAAGAAACTGGAAGATGCGCTCATTGTTAGGCAGGGTAGTTTGAGCTTTGGCCAGTTCCGTTCGTGCACGGTCGTAGTCGCGATAACCCCAATAAAAATGAATCGCCTGCGCGAGATGGGTCTCGCCCGCATCCGGCTGAAGGCGAACTGCCGCCCTGACGTTCGTTTCGGCCAGGGCCAGGCGGGCTTCGGTCCGATCACCGTGAAAAAAATAGAGTCGATCGTGGGCAAAGGCGAGTTGACAAAAGGCGGGGAGAAAGGCCGGGTCGCGCGCCACGGCTTGTTCCAGGAGTTGCACCGCTTTTAAAGCATTCTCTTTCCAGCGAGACGTGTTGAAGTCACCGTAGATAAGTTCTTTTGCTCGGAGGTAAAGGTCGTAAGCGGCCAGGTCAGTGGTAGGACGATCGCTGATCACACTTTTTTCCTTTGGCGAAAGCTTGGCCTGAAGTTGCTCCGCGATGGTTTGGGCGATCTCGCTCTGGATGGCAAAGACATCGGCTAAATCGCGGTCATAAGTTTCGGCCCACACATGCGTGTCATTGCGAGCATTGATTAACTGCGCGCTCACCCGGACACGGTTCGTGGAGCGCTGGACGCTCCCTTCCAGCACGTGCGCAACTTTCAACGCTTGTGCGATTTCCGGGAGGTTACGCGCTGCCGTGTTTCTATATTGCATCACGCTGGTGCGGCTGATCACCTTGAGGTCGGCGATTTTGGCGAGATTGGTCAGGATTTGGTCTTGCACGCCATCGGCAAAGTAAGCATTGGCTTTCTCCTCGCTCAGGTTAACAAATGGCAAGACCGCAATCGACTTGTTAGGTATTAGCAGTTCAGGCTCCGATTTTGATACGGGCGATTGTGTGCGAACTAATTGAAAGAGAACCAGGCCGGCGGCGATTGCTCCCGCGACGGCGGTCAAGCCGACGATCCTGCGCCCAGTCCGGCGCGCGATTGATTTGTCCGGGTCAATCTCCGATTCGTGCGGGATTCCTTCCGGCGTAATTTCGAAGGCCCACGAAAAGATTAGAGTTACCGGGAAGCCGATAATCAAGAGCAGCACAACCAGCTTTACTGCCCAGTTTGGAACTTCGAAAAATGGAAAAACCTGCGTCGCGATCTGAATCAATAGCCACGACACCACGGCGTAGGCGACTGCAACCTTGTAAACGTTGCGCCGCTTGAGTTCGGAGAAGAAGTTTCGGTCGCTCATCGCAGGCCGTCGAGTATCTGCGGGCGCTATTCCGCTGACAATCTTTTCCCCGCCCATCGCGCCGCGCGCGATCAGGTCTTCAGCGCAACGTCGAACGGGGCGCCGGTTTTGGCGCGAATGTCGTCCTCTGTGACTCCCGGATGCAGTTCGGTAAGGACGAGCCCACCACCCTTCTTCACCTCGAACACGCAGAGGTCGGTGATGATGAGATTGACGACGCCGAGACCCGTGATCGGCAGAGTGCATTCCTTCAAAATCTTTGGACTGCCGTCCTTCGATGTGTGTTCCAGCACAGCAACCACGCGCTGCACTCCAGCGACAAGGTCCATCGCGCCGCCGGGTCCTTTGACCATCTTTCCCGGGATCACCCAATTCGCGATGTCGCCTTTGTCGGTCACTTCGAAGGCGCCAAGAATGGCGAGATCGATGTGTCCGCCGCGGATCATCGTGAACGAGTCGGCGCTCGAGAAAAAAGCGGAGCCGGGCATCGTCGTGATGGTTTGCTTGCCGGCGTTGATCAAGTCGGCGTCGACTTGATCCTCGGTCGGGAATGGACCGATGCCGAGCAGGCCGTTCTCGGATTGCAGCGTGACGTTCATGCCTTCGGGAATGAAATTCGCAACGAGCGTCGGGATGCCGATGCCGAGATTGACATAATAGCCGTCGCGCAATTCCTTTGCCGCGCGCTTCGCCATCAAATCGCGGATTGGATTTTCTTTTTTCGCCGCCGTGCTGCCCTGCACGGTGCGGAACTCGATCCGCTTTTCGTAGCTCGGGCCCTGGATAATGCGATCGACGAAGATACCCGGCGTGTGAATCTGGTCGGGATCGAGCTCGCCGACCTCGACGAGTTGCTCGACCTCGGCGACGCAGACCTTCCCACAACTGGCGATCATCGGGTTGAAGTTTCGGGACGTTTTTCGAAAGATGAGGTTGCCGGACTTGTCGCCCTTCCACGCTTTCACGAGCGAGACCTCAGCCTTGATGCCGGGTTCGAGGACGTATTCCTTGCCGTCGAAAACTTTTGTCTCCTTGCCCTCGGTCAGTTTGGTGGCGAAGCCGGTGCGGGTGTAGAAACCGGGGATTCCTGCGCCGCCCGCGCGCAACCGTTCGGCGAGTGTACCCTGCGGAATGAGTTCGAGATCGAG
The DNA here is from genome assembly GCA_041167545.1 of Verrucomicrobiota bacterium. Taxonomy (GTDB): domain Bacteria; phylum Verrucomicrobiota; class Verrucomicrobiia; order Chthoniobacterales; family UBA10450; genus AV80. Next base: position 23,423 of record JBEEHT010000116.1, on the reverse strand, counting down.
CTCGCCGCTGAGCACCTGGCGTTCGAACTCCTTGTTCTCGCCGACGTAGGACGCCATCACTTTCTTCACCTGCCGAGCGGGGAGGAGAACGCCCATGCCGAAGCCATCCACGCCCGCATTGTTGCCGACAATGGTGAGGCCTTTCACGCCGCTCGCATGCAGGGCCGCGATGAGATTCTCCGGGATGCCGCAAAGCCCGAACCCGCCGGCAGCAATGGTCATGTTGTCGTGGAGCAGGCCGGCAAGTGCGGCCGTCGCGTCAGGGTAAACTTTGCTCATGTGGAGAGTGTGCGTTGAGGACGAGAAGCGGGCAAGCAAGGTTCTGGGTAGCGCACGCGTCTCGCGTGTTGGTTTCGGCGTCTCGCCGAAACACGCTTGCATAAAGTCCGCGACGGCGAGACGCCGTCGCCAACGCGCGAGACGCGCGCGCTACCCAGAAGGCGGCTTGCCGCGCCTCAATTCGTCGCCAGATTGCAGCTTCACTTTTCTATGACGAATCCGACTCTCGCGCACCAACTCGCCCATTTCGCCTGCTCCCTCGAATTCGAGGATCTCTCCAGGAACGTCGTGCATGAAGTGAAGCGCCGGTTGATCGATTCGCTCGGCTGCGCGCTCGGGGCCTGGAACGAGGAGCCGTGCACGATCGCGCGCAACGTCGTTTCAGATTTCAGCGCGAAGAATGGCGCGACCGTGATCGGCACGTCGCACAAAGCGCCGCCGGATTGGGCGGCCTTCGCGAACGGCTGCTGCATTCGTTACTTCGATTACAACGACACCTATCTCTCGAAGGAGCCGGCCCACCCGAGCGACAACTTTTCCGCCGTGCTCGCGGTCGGTGAGAGCGTCGGCGCGACCGGGAAAGAGATGATCACCGCGACGGCGGTCGCCTACGAGGTGCAATGCCGGCTCTGCGATGCGGCCAGCATACGGGCCCGCGGCTGGGATCATCCGACCTATGGCGCGTTTTCCACCGCGCTCGCCTGCGCGAAATTGATGAAGCTCGATCCGGAGCGAACGCGGCACGCGATCAACATCGCCGGCGTGCATTGCGCCGCGTTCCGGCAGGCGCGCGTCGGTGAGCTTTCGCATTGGAAAGGCGTAGCCTTCGCGAATGCGTCACGGCTTGGGGTTTACGCGGCCTTGCTCGCGCGCGCCGGCATGACTGGCCCGGCGCCGATTTTCGAAGGCGCGATGGGATTCGAGAAGGAGCTCGGGGTGTCGTTAGGCAACGTCCGCGAAGTGTTCGATAAGACAAAGGAAGCGATGCCGGGTGAAGGGCCCGCCTCGATGATTTTGAAGACGAGCATTAAATTCTGGCCCGCCGAATATCACAGCCAGAGCGCCATTGAAGCCGCGCTCTTTCTTCGCAACCAGATCGAGGACTTGTCCCAGGTGAAGACGATGGTGATCGAGAGCCACGATGCCTCGGTGGACATCATCGGCAGCGAGCCCGAGAAATGGCGTCCGCAGCAGCGCGAGACCGCGGATCACAGCCTTCCCTACATCACAGCAGTCGCGTTGATCGACGGCGAAGTGACCGACAAGCAGTTCGCGCCCGAGCGTTTCACCGAAACCGGAATCGTCTCCTTTCTCCAAGGCGTGAAAGTGCAACGAAATGACGAACTGACCGCACTCTACGCCGATGCGGTCGCGAACATTGTGCACGTGAATCTGGCCGACGGCCGCACCCTGACCAAGCGCGTTGATTACCCGTTAGGCAACGCGAAGAACCGACTGAAGGATTCCGAGCTTGAAGGAAAATTCCTGAACCTGGCCGCGCCGAAGATCGGCAAAGACGCGGCTGATCGCGTGCTGAAGCTCTGCTGGGAGGTCGATCAGGCGAAGGACGTTTCCGATCTGATGAAAGCGCTCGAAATGCCGTCATGACTTCGCCCGCCGCACGTTTACGGGAACTGATTCGCGACGGCTGCGTTGCGATGCCCGGCGTGTTCAACGCCGGGATGGGCCGGCTCGTCGAACGGGAAGGCTTTGACGCTCTTTACATCAGCGGCGCCGGTTTGTGCAACGCGACCGCGGGCGTACCCGACATCGGCCTCCTGACGCTGACCGAGGTGGCGCAGCTCGCGGGTTACGTGGCGCGCGCGGTAAAAATTCCCGCGATTGTCGATGCGGATACCGGTTTTGGCGGCGCGGAAAACGCGGCGCGCACGATCGAGGAATTCGAGCGAGTGGGTTTGGCCGGTTGCCATATCGAAGACCAGGAATTTCCAAAACGCTGCGGCCATCTCGCGGGGAAGACTCTGGTTTCAACCGAGGACATGAACGAAAAAATCGCGGCCGCCGCCGCGGCAAAACGGGACAAGGATTTCCTGTTGATCGCGCGCACGGACGCGCGCGCGGTCGAGAGTTTTGCCAAGGCCGTGGAGCGAGCGCAGAGCTATCTGGCCGCCGGTGCCGACGCGATCTTTCCTGAAGCGTTGCAGAACGAGCAGGAGTTCCGCGATTTCGCAAAAGAAGTGAAGGCGCCGCTCCTCGCCAACATGACCGAGTTTGGAAAGAGCCCGTTGCTGTCGTTAGGCCAACTGGCCGACCTCGGATACCGCATGGTCATCTATCCGCAGACGGCGTTTCGCGTTTCCATGTTTGCAGCGGGCCAGATGCTGCGCGATTTGAAGAAGACCGGCACGCAGGAAAGCTGGCTCGATCGCATGCAAACCCGCGAAGAGCTTTACAAGCTGCTGGAATACGACCCGACGAAATAGAAGGAAAACGATATGAGCACAGAAACCAAACCAGCTTACAGCCCGGGGCTCGCCGGAGTGGTCGCGGGCGAAACTGAGATTTGCTGGGTCGATCCGAACGCGGGGCTGATGTACCGCGGTTACGACATCCACGAGATGGCGCAGAAGGCGAACTTCGAGGAAGTCGCTTATTTGCTGCTCAATGGCGAGCTGCCTTCCGCCGATCAGCTGGCGACTTTTTCGAAAGCTCTCGTGGCTGAGCGCAAATTGCCCAAGCCGGTTCTGGAAATGCTCCGGCTCATGCCGAAGAACACGCATCCGATGGATATGCTGCGCACCGGCGTTTCGATGCTCGCGCCTTTCGATCCAGACCTGAACGATCATTCGCACGCAGCGAACGTGCGGAAGGCGGTCCGGTTGCTCGCGCGTGTTTCCACCCTGGTGACGGATGGCTGGCGAATTTCTCAGGGACAGCAGCCGATCGAAGACAAGCCAGACCTGACGCATGCCGGGAACTTTTTCTACAAACTCACCGGAGGCGTGCCGCAGGACTGGCAGATCCGGATGCTCGACACGATTTACATTTTGTATGCGGACCACGAATACAATGCTTCGACCTTCGCGGCGCGTGTGACCGCCTCGACGCTCGCGGACATGTATGCGGCGGTGACTTCGGCGTGCGGGACATTGAAGGGACCGCTGCACGGCGGCGCCAACGAGGAGTCGATGAAGATGCTCGACGAAATCGGAACGGCGGATCGCGCGGAGAAGTGGATGATGGACGCGTTGGCCCAAAAGAAAAAGATCATGGGCTTCGGTCATCGCGTTTACAAAGCAGGCGATTCGCGAGTGCCGATCATGCGCGAGATCGCGCGCGATCTCGGAAAACGCCTGGGCAAGGAACAGTGGGTCCCGATTTGCGAAAATCTCGAAGCGACGATGGAACGCGAGAAGCAACTGTGCGCCAACGTCGATCTCTACGCGGCGCCAGTGTTCACCATGCTGAAATTCCCGCCGGAATTGAACACGCCGATCTTCGCCGTGTCGCGCGTCGCCGGCTGGTGCGCGCACGTCATCGAACAGCACGACCACAATCGTCTCATTCGCCCGCGCTCGCTTTACACCGGTCCGCAATTGCGGCCCTATCCGGGCTCGGCGGGCAACGGAGCGAAGTGAGCGATGGCAAACACCACGGATTCCGACCGGCCTGAGGGCATGCCGGCTCCACTGGAGGCGGCACGCTCCCGTGCCGCAGACGCAGACGGAGTCGCTAAATCGCTGCAGGAATTCTACGCGCCGGAGAATGCCTGCTTCGGCTGCGGGCCCGCGAATTCGGATGGACTCCACATCCGCAGTTTTGTCCGAGGCGACGAAGTGGTCGCGGAATGGAAACCAGAGCCGCGCTATGAAGCGTTCCCCGGCGTCCTGAACGGTGGAATCATCGGGGCGCTGCTTGATTGCCACTGCAATTGGACTGCGGCGTGGCATTTGATGAACAAAGCCGGCGAAGATCGTCCGCACTGCACCGTGACGGCGGATTACGCGATCAAGCTGCTGCGGCCAACGCCGACCGACGCCCCGGTTTTCCTTTCCGCGAAAGTGATCGAGTCGGAAGGAAGCCGCGCGACCGTCGATGGGACGCTGACCGGCGGCGGAAAAGTTTGCGCGACCTGTCGCGGGACTTTTGTCGCGGTGAAGGAAGGCCATCCCGCCTTCCATCGCTGGTAAGCAGGGCAACGCTACAATATCGCGACGCGTTCGATGTGCGAATACACGTTGAACGTTGGCGGCCGCAAAAACCCGATCAGCGTCTGGCCGCATTCGCGGGCAAAGTTTACTGCCAGCGAAGATGGCGCGGAAACCGCAGCGACGATCGGAATTCCCGCGGCGAGCGCTTTCTGCACGATCTCGAGCGAGGAACGGCCGCTCACCAGCAAAATATGGCGGCTCAGCGGCAGCAGTTCGTCAAGGAAGGCGCGTCCGATCACTTTGTCGACGGCGTTGTGGCGCCCAATGTCTTCGCGGGCGAAAAGCAAATTCCCCTCGAGATCAAAAATACCCGCGGCATGAATCCCTCCCGTTCGAGCGAAGTTCCCCTGAGCGCCGCGCAAACGCTCCGGCAATTTCAAAAGTGTTGCCTCCGCAATTTGAATCCCCGTTGATATCTCGATCGGTGGGAATTGCTGCCGAATGAATTCGATGCTCGTTTTTCCACACATCCCGCAACTTGTGGAGATAGTCCCGAAGCGATGCGCGGCCGCGGGCGTGAATTTCACGGTCGGCCCGAGCGCAACGTTCAGGATATTGCCCAGCGACGCCGGAAGCGTGCAATGCGCGATTTGTTTTACATCGCCACGCGCGCGCACGATCCCTTCGGAAAGCAGAAAGCCGGCGGCAAGTTCCTCGTCGTTACCCGGAGTGCGCATGGTTACGGCGAGCGGGTCGGCGCCGATGCGGATTTCGAGCGGCTCCTCGATGGTCACCTCATCGGTCACGCACTCATGGCCGCCATCTTCTTTGCGTCGGACAACGCTGCCGGCGCCGATGCCTTGCCGTTCCGCATCCGAAAGGTGCATGCTGGAACCATCGCACGAATAACAATGTGGCAAAAACCGGTGACTCCCGAATGACATTCTCGGCGGTGCTGCTGGCCGGCGGCGAATCGCGGCGAATGGGGCGCGACAAAGCTGGGATTGTTTTTGGTGGCGAGCCGCTTTGGCGCCGACAGCTTCGAGTTCTCCGGGATCTTAGTCCGGAGAAAGTGTTCGTATCCGCTCGAACGGAATCGTCCTGGTTACCGGACGACACGGAATTACTTCTGGACGAACCGCCGTCTCGCGGACCGCTCAGTGGCCTAACGAAAGCTCTTATCCAGATGCAAACTTCGCACCTTCTCGTGCTCGCGGTAGATATGCCGTTCGTCACGCGCGAACAGTTGCGTCTCCTTTGCACGATGGTCAGCGAAGGTCGAGGTGTTGTTCCTGTGATCGGCGAACGAACGGAACCGCTCGCCGCGATCTACCCGCGCGAGGCTGCGCCAGAATTCATCGCGGCCCTGGCTGGAACCGATTTCTCGCTGCAACGATTGATCTCGAAACTCGTGGCTGCAGGTAAAATGCGGACATTTCTGGTGCCGGAACAGGATCAACGTCTCTATCTAAGCTTGAATGAACCGAACGACCTCAAGGAGGGGCGATTTTCCAATCGCCCCCCGGATTAACGGCGGTTGCAAACCGCCGCTCCTTGAAGCGCATCGGAATTCGTTGCCCGAATTCCGTCGATGCGCGGCCTGCGTGTTGGCGTTTAGCATGGGACATGAAAACATCGAGCTTTCAGATCGAGCGGCAGTCATCGATATTGCCCAACGGAAACTTTACTCGCATGAAAGTCCCCGAGTTACTCCCGCCCTCCGACATGATGTATCGCGCGCTCGTAAACCGCGATTCGAGTTTCGAGGGAATTTTTTTCGTTGGGGTACGCACGACCGGCATTTTTTGCCGGCCGACTTGTCCCGCGAAAAAACCGGCTCGTGAAAACGTCGATTTTTTTCCGACGCCGAGCGAGGCGCTCCACGGTGGCTACCGGCCCTGCTTGCGTTGTCGCCCGATGGATCCGGACAAACGGCCGCCCGAATTGATCGAGCGGCTGCGCGTCGAAGTCGAACGCGCGCCCGATGGCCGGTTGACCGACAAAGAATTGGCGGCGCTGAAGATCGATCCCTCGACCGCGCGACGTCAGTTCAAGCGGCATTACGGAATGACATTCCAGGCCTATCACCGCGCGCGCCGGATGGGCCTGGCGTTGCGCGAAGTGCGAAAAGGCGGGCGCGTGGACGAAGCAAAGAATGGCAGCGGCTTTGAATCAGCCAGCGGCTTTCGCGAAGCCTTCACAAAGATTTTTGGTGATTCGCCGACTGCAGCGAAGTCTCGCGGCTGCATGTTTGCCGAGCGGCTCGATACCCCGCTTGGTGCGATGCTCGCGGTGGCGGACGACAAAGGATTACGCCTCCTGGAGTTCGCCGATCGCCGCGCGCTGGAATCGGAATTGGCAACTTTGCGGCAACGCCTGAAAACCAACGTCGTTCCTGGCGAGCACCGATACCTCGAAGCGATTCGGAAGCAGCTCGCGGATTATTTTTCCGGCGAGAATCTCGAATTTGATATCCCGCTCGCTCCGATCGGATCGGATTTTCAGCTTCGCACCTGGGAGATCTTGCGCTCGATTCCGGTCGCGGAAACGCGTTCGTATTCCTGGATGGCGGAGCGCCTCGGAATTCCGAACGCCCGCCGTGCTGTCGGCCGGGCGAACGGAACGAACATGCTCTCGATCATCATTCCGTGCCATCGCGTCATTCGCGCGGACGGCACGCTTTGCGGTTACGGCGGCGGCCTCTGGCGAAAGAAATGGCTGCTCGATCACGAGCGGAAGTTCAAGAAGTGACGAGTGACAAGTGACCAGTGACGAGTTGAAGACTGGGAGAAAATGAACCGCGCCCAGGAGGACTCGAACCTCCGACCGTCGGATTAGAAATCCGATGCTCTATCCGGCTGAGCTATGAGCGCTATCGGGGGAATATGTCGAGGCGCCGCCTCAAATCCAGTGACGCGAAACAAGAAACAGGAAAGCCCGACCGGCTCTCGTCGCTGTAGTTGTCGGATTGCGCTGCCGATCACGCCCGAGGCGTATGACACCTTCGAAGAATGGCCTTAAGGATTCTTCGGGGGTTGAGCGCTTGTATCCAGGCGGTTCAGGGGGACCGACAACTTCGCCAAGGATTCTCCCCCAGCGAAAAACTCCACCGTGGTAATTGAACGATTTGCAGGCAGGAGGAGTTCGAAGGAGCCCTTATTGATCGCCTTGGTAAAAGGAGCACCACCTGTGTCGCAACTTCGCAGCTTCATCGGGTTCTGAATGAAATACTTTCCGAGCGAGCGGCCGTCGGAGTCTCTGTACTCAATCATAAGGTCGCCGCCGCCGTGCTGGCCATAGGGAAGCCGCCCGGCACGCTTTGTTATGGCGGTCGGATCGAGCTGAAACAATCCGTTATCAAAGTTAATTTTCGCGGCAAAGTGGGAACTTTTTGAGTTCTTCTGAAACGCGGGGTCGAACTGGCCCTTCTGCTTTTCCACCGTGGTGTTGGCGTCCTGAACTTTTTTCTTGTCACCCCCAGTGGCCTGGCGTCCACAGGATAAAAGAAACAGGGCTACGAAAATTCCGGAAAGTCGAACGATCGAAAGGGTTCCCGAGGCGTTCCTATTGCGAACAATCTTCATGGCTAGGGCCCCGAAACTCGATCGAGAATGGTTAAGAAAATTCTGTCCCTGCACGGCTGGTCATAAGGAAAGATGTTAAGCCCGGTATTCAGCATCATGCAGTTTCCGTCACAGAGTTTCCACCAGGGATCTCCGCCGATCTGAACGGCGTCGGATGAAGTTTTTCCCACTCCGGGCGCTGCGTTTTGGGCAACGGCGAGCGAGTTCCAGTTGTTAGGCGCTTTATCATTCTGCCAATGAACTCCTCCACCGTACTCATCAGCCATTCCGTACAAGAGATGGCCGGTTTCATGCAAAATCGTTCCGCGATTGAAGTACTCGGTTCCGACGTAGGTCCCGTCACTGAAGTCTCGCTTGGTGGCCGAGTGCAGGATGATCCGGGCTTGAGCGAAGCTGAGATTAGCATCGTTACTAGGATAAACATGCGGAGTTCCGGCGTCGTAATCTCCTGCTTGAGCGGTCGCTGGATTGACAAAGAAATTGTAGGCGGAACGGAACCTTCTCACCCAGGCCTCGCGGTGGAAAGACAGGTCGATATCGTCCGCGACGCCTGTCAAGAATTGTCCCATGTTACCCGCCATATCTGCATCCGGAACAAAGACAGAATTTAACACCCGGTCGATGTCTCCCACTACATAGACGGGCGCGGCCGCATCCACCACCGGATAGGGATTGGTGGCAAAACTAATCGTATGATTATAAGTGTGACTATTGCCCGCCACCTCGAAACGATACGTGATGTATTTATTGTCGCCGTAGCCGGACGATTTTGTGTAGGTGACAGGGAAAGAGGGCGAGGACCAAGTCTTCAAGAGCGCTTCAGGGGTGGCGCCGGAAAGATTGCCGCTGGCGTCCACATTCGCCACGACTTCGTACAGGTTCACAGAATCGACGGTGCCCTCGATCTGACTCAGCGTGAAAGTGACCTGTTCCGAGCCCGCAGGAAAGATAGGTCTGTGAATGGCAAACGTTTCGGGGCTCTCGGAGCAGGAGGTGAGCAGAGAAATGCTAAACAGGGAGAGAATGAGAGCCGTGCTCGATCGGTTACAAGAAAGATTCATAACGGGGCCCTTTCAGGCGGGGAGTGAACGAGAAATTAAAACCCCAAAAACATGTGGGATGTCAAGCATGCATCTGCTGCGATTAATTTGAGTTGAGGCTAAATCCCCTTTGAACGACGCCGGGAAATTACACTTCCGCCCACAGGTAATGCCAGGAAAGTGAGCGGGACAAAAATTGTTGTCAGCTTGCGACGCCGCGAGCTTGGCGATGCGGCGCCGCTTAAATATTTCCCGACCGCGCCGAAGACAATCTTCGTGAAGATCGAGGCGAAGAAGTAGAGCGACCTGGAGACGGCCTGCCCTCCGGCCGTTGGTTCCAATCCCGCTACTCGCCGATCCGGTGCTTGAGCTCCCAGACGCGGAGCGCTGCGAGCAAAAGGCTTTTCGTGCGCGTGAGAGTTCCTACGGCTGCCGTTGGTCTCTCGCTGCTCTCAGCCGCTTCAATTTTCCGAGGGCGACCGCGCTTCCCTTTAGGTCGGCCAACGCGGCGTGCCTTCTCACTCATGGGGAGATGACCGGCATTATTCATGGTTCTTGAAAAAGCAGCTTCCGAGCCAGCAGTGGAGCGGGGTAACGGAGTGGTGGCAGCCGGGAAATCCCCTTGTGCGCGGCCCTGTTCTCCGCAAGCTTTCATCGGTCATGGCTAATCGAAAACTGGGCTGTCTGAGCATCTTTCTCTTCGTGGCGCTTTGCGCGAGCGTGCTCATGAATTTCGTCCTGGCGGCGACCGCCTTCCAACGTCTCGCCGGCAACTCGCGCTCCGAAGAGCCGACGCCTTCTTTTCGTGAAACGATCGTGCAGCGCGGGGCCCGCGGTAACAGCGACAAAATCGCGGTGATCATGCTACGCGGTCTCATCAGTTCGTCGCTCAACGGCAACGTGGGCGATACGATGGTGGACGACATGCGCTTGGCCCTGCAGCAGGCCCGGGACGACGAACATGTGCGCGCGGTGGTTCTGGAAATCGATTCGCCGGGCGGAGAAGTGACGGCGTCGGATGTAATTTATAACTGGGTGGTGAAGACCCGGGCGAAAAAACCGGTGGTGGTTTACATGGATTCGCTGGCTGCTTCGGGCGGCTATTACGTCGCCTGCGGCGGAAAATATCTGATGGCAAATGAGACCACGATCACCGGCAGCATCGGCGTGATCATCCAGACGCTGAACTACGAGCAGCTCTTCAACAAAATCGGTCTCGCCTCGGTCGTGTTCAAAAGCGGGAAATTCAAGGACATGCTCAACGGCGCGCGGCCCGTCACGCCGGAAGAGCGGGATTACATTCAGAGCTTCGTCATGAAGACCTACGAAAAGTTTCTCGGAATCGTGGCGAAGGAACGCAATGTGCCGGCCGACGTCCTGCGCAACACTGTGGCCGACGGTCGCATCCTTTCGGGCAAGGACGCGCTCGATAACAAGCTGATCGATGACGTTGGACAGATCGAAGATGCCTTCGCGAAGGCCAAGCAGCTCGGCAACGCCCCGGGCGCTACCATCGTAAAATACGGTCCCGCTTTCACCTTCAGCCGCTTCTTTCGCGCTCTCGGCAGCACCGATTCGAAAATCGAGCTGTCTCTTCCGAAACAACTGGTGCCGCAACTGGAAAGCGGTCGCGCCTATTTCTTGCCGAGCTTCTACGCTCCGTAGGACGGGCGCCGAGGCATGAGCTCGAGCGGCGTTCTGCCGGCCCTTAGCGCGGTGATCAACGCGTTTTTCCTCGTAGCCGGCGTTTACATTTACGTGTCGCTCCTGCGGCAAATCAGCGCGCGGGTCGCGGATCCGCTCGCTCCGCCCGAACGAAGATTTGGGTGGCCCGAAGTGATCCTCGCGACTCTTCTCTCGTTTTTTTTCCTGCTTACGCTCGCGGGAGCGTCCCAGCATACGCACCACATGCGCAGTCGCGACTTGATCGTGAGCGCGCTTTTCACCATCGGGCTGTTGCTGGTTGTCGCCGGGTTCTTGCGGCTGCGCGGGTTCGATTTGAATTCGTTAGGCGGCTTTTCCAAGATCGGGTTCTTCCGCACGGCCGTCACCGGAGGTGTCCTGATGCTCGCCGCTTATCCGCTGATTTTTCTCGCCGACGTCGTGACCCAACGGCTCCTGCAAAGAGTCCCGGAAAAGCAGGCGATCGTGGAGCTTTTCAACTCTTCCAGCACGCTCGAACAGCGGATCCTGATCATCGTTTTGGCCGTCACGATCGCACCTCTGGCCGAGGAATTTATCTTTCGCTTCTTTTTGTATGGCGTCGTCCGGAGCTACTTCGGCCGCGTCGTGGGCATAACGGTGAGCTCTTTGCTTTTCGCCGCGGTCCACGCCCATTTGCCATCGTTCGCCCCGCTGTTTGTCCTCGGAAGCTGCTTCGCCATTGCCTACGAATGGAGCGGGTCCATTCTCGTTTCGATGACGATGCACGCCCTCTTTAACGCCCTTACCTTGACCGCGCTCGCCTTCCCCGAGTTGGTCCAACAATGAAGCTGAGTGAGCTCGGTGAAGACCGGTTGCTCGCCCAACTCCTGCCGAAACTTTCTCGCAACCGCGGAGTCATCGTTGGCGCCGGCGATGACTGTGCAGTTGTAAAATCCGACGGGCGCGGACAGCTCCAACTGCTCAAGACCGATTGCCTTGTGGAGAACATTCACTTCACGAAAAATAGCCGGCCCGAACGGATCGGATGGAAAGCGATGGCGCGGCCCTTGAGCGATTTCGCGGCGATGTCGGGCGTGCCGCAGTTCGCGCTGGTCACGTTGATTCTTCCTTCAGACAAGACGCTCGCGTGGGTGAAGAAAATTTATCGCGGGATCGATAAGGCGGCGCGCGCCTTCGAAGTGGCGGTGGTCGGCGGAGAAACGAGCAGGATTAAAGGTCCCGCGGTTATTTCGATCAGCGTCACCGGGTTCGTCGAGGAAAAGCGCTGGGTTGGCCGAGCGGGCGGGAAAGCGAACGATGAGCTCTTTGTCACGGGCCGGCTGGGCGGTTCGCTCCGTGGCCGTCATCTCGAGTTTGTCCCCCGGATCGCGGAGTCGCGCTGGCTCACCAAAAATTTTCGCGTCAACGCGATGATGGATTTGAGTGACGGACTTGGCGCCGACCTGCCGCGATTGGCGCAGGCGAGCGGCGTTGGATTCGAAGTAGATGAAGCCGCGTTGCCGTTGAATCCCGGTTGCACAACCGAGCAGGCGATTTCCGACGGCGAAGATTACGAATTGCTCTTCGCCATCGCTGCCAGCGATCGACAGCGCCTCGAAAAAGCTTGGGCAAAGAAGTTTCCCAAACTGGCGCTGACCCGAATCGGAAATCTTACATCGAACCGCAAACGCCAAAGGTTGAGTCGTGGCTACCTACATTTCCGATAGTCCATCCGAGACTGAAACAGCCGGGCGCGAGTTTGCCTTCGATTTGGCAGCGGGAAGCGTGGTCGCTCTCACCGGTGAGTTGGGCTCGGGCAAAACGCAATTCGTCAAAGGCCTCGTAGCCGAAATTGGCGCTCCGGTTGAAGTGACAAGCCCCACTTTCGCTCTGATTCACGAATACAACGGCGGGCGTGTCCCTGTTTACCATTTCGATTTTTTCCGCATCGAAGATCGACGATCGGCCGAGCGGCTCGGCTTGGAGGAATATTTCTTCGGCGATGGTATCTGTGTCGTCGAATGGGCGGACAAGTTTCCGGAATTGATTCCGCCAGGATCACGCTGGATTTCATTCGAAATGAAATCCGAGACTGACCGCCTGCTTACAATGTTGTGAAGATTCTCGCGCTTGAACTCTCCAGCACGCGAGGCAGTCTCGCGTGGCGGAATAACGACCTCGATCTTTCTCGAGAATGGCCGAACGATCGCAAAAACTCCGGCGAGTTTTTTCTCAATTTGTCAGAGGTGCAGAGGGAGTTCGGAGCACCCGACCGGATCGTGGTCGGGCTCGGCCCCGGTTCTTATGCGGGCGTCCGCATAGCGATCGCGACTGCTGTGGGCTTGCGGTCGGCGGCGCGAGCGACGCTTTGCGGGCTGCCCTCAATTTGTGGGCTCCAAGTGGAGGCGCGCGAGTATTGCGTGATCGGGGATGCGCGGCGCCAGTCGTTTTTCCTGGCGCGAGTGCGAGACGGCCGTGTGATCGAAGGGCCGGATCTTCACACGGCTTCGGAACTGGAATCAATGATTCGTGATTCAACCGTGCCGATTTATTCTTCCGAAGCGTTGCCGCAATTCCCCCAAGGCCTTCTGGCTTTTCCGGCTGCGCGAAAGTTGGCGACCCTCGCGTGCGATCAGGCCGGCGAAATAGAGGATACCCGATCGCTGGAACCGATTTATCTTTATGCGCCGCACATCACGGTTCCGAAAACGGATCGGATGTCGGTCATCAATAAATGAGCGCGGAAAACACATATCGTTGCTGGGCTGAGATCGATCGCAACGCGCTCCTCCACAATCTTAATGTCGTCCGCGAACGGATCGGCAGTGCTGACGTTCTCGCGGTGGTCAAGGCAAACGCCTACGGGCACGGGCTGGTCGGCGTATCCGAAGCAGTCGCGAGTGCGGTGCAGCTCTTTGGGGTCGCAAACCTCGAGGAAGCGCTCGCGCTTCGAACAGCCGGCTTGCCGCATCCGGTCATCATCCTCGGGCCTGCCCTGCCGGCCGAAAGATCGACTATCGTCGAGCGCGAATTCATTCCCACCATTTCAACCATTGACGAAGCGGAAGCGTTCGATCGAATCGGGCCGGTTTCCATTAATTTCAAAGTCGACACCGGCATGGGTCGGATGGGCGTGCCCGAAATCGAAAGCCTCGCTGCGTTTGAGAAAGTATCTGCGTTGCGCAATCTGCGGGTCCACAGCGTTTCGACCCACATGCCGGTTTCAAACGAGGATTCTGGCTACACGCGCGACCAGCTCGCCCGGTTTCGGAAGGTCCTGGAACAATTTCGCGCCAAAGTCCCGGGCGATTACAAGGCGCACGTCTTGCAAAGCGCGGGCACGCTCGCGTTCAACGACACGCCGCACGAAATCGTGCGTGCCGGCGTGATGCTGTATGGGATTTCCCCCCTGCCGGAATTCCAGAATCTCCTCCGTCCGGTCATGACCTGGAAGACGCGGATCGCGTTGATCCGCGACATGCCTGCAGGTCACGGTATCAGTTACGGCCGCACTTTTATCACGCCCCGCGAAATGCGGGTGGCGACATTGTCGGCCGGTTACGCCGACGGTTATCCGCGGCACCTCTCGAACCGCGATGCCACGGTGCTGGTGCGGGGAAAACGCTGTCCGTTGCTGGGCCGGGTGACGATGGACCTGATGATGATCGACGTGTCACAGATTAACGACGCGGCCGTCGGCGATGAAGTGGTCTTGATGGGCCGCCAGGGCCGCGAGGATATTTCCGCAACCGAACTGGCTGAGCGCGCAGACACGATCACCTGGGAAATCATCACCCGGATTGGATCCCGCGTTCGCCGCGTGTTTGTTTGACCGGCACCAAGGAGCGGCGGTTTTCCAACCGCCGTCTGGGGCGATTTCAAATCGCCCTTCCTTGAACTGTGGAGCACGTGTAATTGTGAAGCGGCGATGTTCCAGATCATCTTCAACGAACTAAGCGCGGCCGAAATGACTGCGCTGCCGAAGACCTTGCAGCTCGAGTTGCTCGCGGAGTTTCAAATCCTTCCCGAAGATTTGGATAATCTCGACGCCAGCCGTTTCGGCGTGATCGAACGGGAAGGAAAAAAGCTGCATCGCTACCGCGCGAAGGATTACCGGATTTATTTTGAGAAGCGCGCCGAAGGAATAACCGTCCATCGCGTCCTGCACAAAAACACGTTTCGCGATTTTCTTTTCCGCAGCAAACTGCCGATGGCGGAAGACGATCAGCTCGGCAAGACGCGAGAATTTTGGAAACTAATCGAACAGGGCGAGCGGACGGAGAAGAAGGCCTGATCGCCGCGCTGGCCGCGGACGAAGAACTGCGCCGGCGCGAGTTTCCGATTTGCGCGCGCAAGATTTATTGCGCGCACGCCGCGGATGCGCCGCTGCCGCGACGAGTGGCCGATGCGATGCGCGACTCGATCGAACGGGCCTCGACGGATGCCCGCCAGTACGAGCTCGAGCTGGAGCACATCGCGAAAACGCGCGAAGCGACGGCGCGATTCATCGGCGCGGAAGTGGATGAGATTGCGTTCACCGGCCCCACCTCGAGCGGATTGAACGCGATCGCGAATGGGCTCGATTGGAAGGAGGGCGACGAGGTCGTCTGCTATCTCGATGATTATCCCGCAAACGTTTATCCCTGGCTCGCTCTCGAACGCCACGGCGTGAAGCCGGTGCTGCTGGAGACCGCGCGCATTGGGGAAATCACGCCGGAGATCGTCGAACGCGCGCTAACGAAGCGGACGAAACTCGTGGCCCTGGCGAGCGCAAATTTTTGCAGCGGTTATCGGATCGATCTGGACGCAATCGGCGCGCTTTGCGCCGAGCGCGGAGTTTTATTTTCGGTCGATGCCATCCAGACTCTCGGCGCGATACCATTCACATTGAATCGGATCGATTTCCTCAGTGCGGGCGCCCAGAAATGGATGCTCGGTCCATCGGGCACGGGGATTTTGTATGTGAAAAAGAGCCGCCGCGATTTGCTCCGGCCGACGACGATCGGTGGATGGAACGTGGAATCGCGCAATTTCATCGCTCAGCGCGAAATCAAATTCGCTTCGGGCGGCCAGAAGTTCGAGCCAGGCGCTTACTACCACGCGGCCATCGCGGGGTTGGGCGCTGGGGTCAAGCTAATTTTGGAAGCAGGACCGGCAGCCATTGCCAGCCGCATCTTGTCGCTAACCCAGACGCTGAAGGATCAAATCGCGCCAGCCGGTTTTGAATTTTTGAGTCCGGAGGCAGAGAGAAATCGCTCCGGCATTTTAACTTTTCGGCATCCGAGAATTCCGAGCGCGCAGCTACTGGAAGCGCTCGTCCAAGACAACATTGTCGTCTCGCTGCGCTTTGATCGCGAAGACCGGAGCTGGCTGCGGGTGAGCCCGCATTTTTACAATACCTTCGACGAAATGGCGAAGATCGCGGAGGTGCTACTGTAGCCACGGCCCTGCGGGCCGTTTCGTGTCGGCGTGAATTCAGACGGCCCACAGGGCCGTGGCTACAGGCCTATTTCATCAGCAGCACGGAACGGCTGCGTTTGATTTCGCGGGTGATCTTGCGGTGCATGTGCGCCGGCATGCCGGTCACGCGGCGCGGCAAAATCTTTCCGCTCTCGGTCACGAATTTTTTCAGCAGATCGGGGTTTTTGTAATCGATCGCTTCGGTGGCGATGTCGATGCGGCGGCGCGGCATCGTGCGATTGGCGCGGCGAAAGGCGGAACGGCGTTTGGCGGTCTTGGGTTGCATGGCTGATTACCTCGTTTCGCGATGAAGGGTATGCCGCTTCATGAACGGATTGTATTTCTTTTTCTCCAACCGGTTCGGAGTGCGCGGGCTCTTCTTATTCCGCGTGCTCATGTAACGCGACGCCGGTAGCCCGGCCGCCTTCGCTTCGGTGCATTCGAGAGTGATGATTTCCTGCGCCATAACCTAGTCCTTACTGTCGTCGGTCTTGGCCTCTTCTTCTTCGCCTTCGGCGCCCTCTTCATCGGTCAGGCCGAAGAGGGAGGTGACTGACTGCCGGACGCGCGACGCTTTGTTTTGTTTCTCGAGTTGTGACTGACATTCGACCGTGAAGCGCGCGAACGGGATTGCCTCGAGCCGCGCGTGCGATATTGGCTTTCCCGACATTTCGCACATGCCGTAGGTGCCGAGCTCGATGCGCTTCAGCGCCTGGTCGATTTCGTAAAGCGCATCCTGTTCCTGTGAAAGAAGACTGAGGGCGAAATCGCGATCGTAGGCGTCGCTGCCGGCGTCGGCCTGATGCATGCCGAAAGCGGAGGCCTCGCTGCCTTCTGCGCGGGAGCGGAGATTATCTTTCGCGACGCCGGCCATGGAATCCACCATGGCATCGCGGAGCTGGAGCAGCTTCTCTTTCTGGCCCTTGGTGAAAGGATCGAGCCGCTTTTGTTTGTTATTTTTGCTGGGCAGGATCGTTTCCTGGCCCGAAGAAATATTTTTCTGAGCGCCGTTAGCTCTGGGAGATTTCCCGGCACGGACGGGTGCTTTCTTCGAAGTCTTTTTGGCCGGCTGCTTCTTGGAAACGCTGGCGGCTTTCTTCGCTGGCTTGGCCGGCTTCGCCTTCGGGCGCGAAGATTTCCTGGCCTGCGTCTTTGCTTTGGCAGGTTTTTTCAAACTCGTTTTTTTCCGGGAGCTGGCCATATTTTCAGGAGCGCCGTTGGTTAGCCGGGCGCGAGCGGAGGCTTACTTAAGGGCATTTCTTCGGTGGCGCAAGAAGAGATTTACCCGCGAAAAACGAGCAAATCGCGGGGCAGATTTCGCTCCAAATTTACGAGCTGGCGCTTGAATAATGCCGCAGCGCAAAACGCCAGAAGAGCCGCGACAGGATAAACGCGATCGATCCGGCGAGGACGAGGTGCAGCATCAGCCAGCCCGGTTGACCGAGCGACTTGATCAGGAGCTTGGCTGGAATATTCGCCACGATCACCACCGGAATGATCCATCCAAAGATAAAGCGAAAAGCTTTCGGGAAAATGACGTCGGGATAACGCGCGATGTGAAGGAAATTGAAGTAGCCGTAAACGAGACCCTGCGCCCGAACGATCCAGAAGCTGACTGCCGCCAGGCTAAGCATGATCGAATAATGCACCGCCACGCCGAAGCCGACAGCGACGAGATAAAGCACGACCGAGCCGGCGCTGGGTGTGATATGAAGCTTGGAGAGCGCGACGATGACGACCACTCCGCCGAGCATCGCGTTGAGGATGCTGTCCAGGCCGAATTGCTTCGTGGAGACGGCGAACTGGCTGTCGATGGGGAGAACGAGGAGCGAATCGAGTTTTCCCATCCGAACCAGCTCCGGGATGTTGGAAACGTTGACGAAGAAAAACGCCTGGAACAATTGCGCAATCATCTGGTGGGTCCCGACCAGCAGGATCACCTCCCATTTGGACCAACCCCCAATCGAATCGACTTGGCCGAAGATGATATTAAAAAAGACGATCTGGCCGCAGAACCAGAGCACTTCCACGATCATCCAGAGAATGAAGTTGATCTTGAAGCTCAGCTCGCGAATGAGCGAGTTGCGCAGCATGATTCCCCAGATCTCAAAGTAACGGCGCATCTCCGGGATGTTTTCTGGCGCGGCGCGCCATTAGTCAAATCTTCCGAAACGCACGAACGCAACTTCGACGCGCGCCGACGGTTGTATTAGATTCAACTCCGATCATGATGGTCCAGGCCTAACATGTTCAAACGTCCCATCCCGCTCATCATCGCTGCCGTTGTCCTGTTTCTCGCGGCGCTTCTGCTTCGGCGATGCACCAGCAGTTCGGGCGTGACATTCCAGACGGCGCCCGTGACGCGCGGACCGATCACCCAGGCCGTCACCGCGACCGGCACGCTCAATCCAGTGCAGAACGTCCAGGTCGGCAGCCAGGTCTCGGGCAACATTCAAAAACTTTTCGCCGATTTTAATTCGCTTGTGAAGGCGGGGCAGGTGATCGCGCAAATCGATCCGGTTGTCTTCCAGGCGAATGTCAATCAGGCCGAAGGCGAACTTGAAAACGCGCGAGCCGCCCTCGATCTTGCCAAGCTCAATGCGGCGCGCACCCAGGCGCTCGTGGCAAAACAGAATTCGGCGCAATCAGATCTCGACCAGGCGACGGCTAACCTTCATCAGGCCGAGGCGAACGTGAAGATCAAGGAAGGCGCGCTCGAAAAAGCGAAGGCCGATCTCGATCATTGCACGATCACTTCTCCCATCGACGGCATCGTCATTTCGCGAAACGTGGATGTCGGGCAGACCGTGGCGGCGAGCCTGCAGGCTCCGGTGATTTTCACGATCGCGAACGATCTCTCGAAAATGCAGATCGACGCGAATGTGGCGGAAGCCGATGTCGGCGGGGTGGAGATCGACCAGAACGTGGAATTCACTGTGGATGCTTTCCCAGCGCGGACCTTCCAGGGCAAGGTGGTGCAGGTGCGCAACGCGCCGATCACGGTGCAAAACGTGGTGACGTACGACACTGTCATCGGCGTAAGCAATCCGGATTCGAAATTGAAGCCGGGCATGACCGCGAATGTTTCCATTGTGGCGGCGCATCGCGACGACGCGTTGAAGATTCCGAACGGCGCGCTCCGGTTTCGGATGCCGGACCAGACTCCGAGCGCGAGTGCCGCGCCGAGGCGCGATCCGTCGGCTGGTGGCGGACGTTCCCCGGGCCCCGGCGGCAAGCCCGGTGGAAACCGTTCGGAGCGCCGAGTCGAGCGCACGGTTACTGTTTTGCCGGCGGGCGCTTCGAAGCCGGTTAGCGCAACTATCAAGACAGGAATCAGCGACGGCGTCGCGACCGAAGTTCTCGAGGGTTTGAAAGAAGGCGATCGTGTCGTGACCGGCATGACGGAGAGCGGCGCGGCGGCGACGCCCGCGGCTAATCCGTTTGGCGGCGGGCCGCGCCGATTTTAGGACGACTCAAATTTCATGGCCGATCCTTCTGCAACCGTCGCGGTTCGCCTGGAAGATATTCATAAAACATATCGGACCGGAGAGGTGGACGTTCACGCGGTGCGCGGTGTTTCAATCGAAATCGCGCACGGCGAATTCGTTGCTCTCATGGGCTCGAGCGGCTCGGGCAAGTCCACCCTGATGAATATTCTCGGTTGCCTCGATCGCCCGACTTCGGGCCACTATTTTCTCGATGGCGAGAACGTTTCGTCGTTGAGCCGCGATGAGCTGGCCGATGTCCGCAACCGAAAGCTCGGCTTCGTGTTTCAAAACTTTAATCTGCTCTCCCGAACTTCGGCGCTCGAAAATGTCGAGCTGCCTTTGCTCTATTCGGAAGTGGCGTTGACCAGTCTGGAGCTGCGGGAAAAAGCGGAACAGGTCCTCTCGGCCGTCGGTTTGCAGGGCCGCGGCGATCACACGCCGAGCCAGCTCTCCGGCGGTCAGCAACAGCGGGTCGCCATCGCGCGCGCCTTGATCAACGATCCGGAAGTCCTGCTGGCGGATGAGCCGACCGGGAATCTCGACAGCCGGACGAGCGTCGAAGTGATGGAGATTTTCCAAACCCTGAACGCGAAAGGCATCACCATCATCATGGTCACGCACGAGCCGGACATCGCAGCGTATGCCCGGCGCAACATTGTGATGAAAGACGGCCTCGTCCTGAAGGACCGGGCGGTTCTCGAGCCGCTCGACGCCTCGGCGGAATTGCAAAAAATCACAACGATCGATGCGCTCGCTCAGCCGGCCGCTGAGGTGTAGAATTCGTGGCAAACATGAATCAAACCCGACGTCGGATCGTGAGTCGCGCTGGTCTCGCGCGGCGGATGCGGCTGCTCTCAACCTTCAAGATCGCGATCCGCGCGTTGCGCCGGAACAAAATGCGTTCGGCGTTGACTGCGCTTGGCATCATCATCGGCGTCGGCGCGGTCATCGCGATGGTGAGCATCGGCAATGGAGCTAAGGCGCAGGTCGAGGCGCAAATTGCCGGTCTTGGGGAAAACATCATTCTGATATTTTCCGGCAGCACGACGACGGGCGGCGTCCGGACCGGTTTGGGCGGCGCAGGGACCCTTAAAATCGAGGATGCCCTAGCCATCCGGCGCGAGGTCCCGGCGGTCACGTTAGTGAGCGAAGAGGTGGTTTCGAACGCGCAGATCGCGGCCGGAAATCAAAACTGGTCCACCCGCATTTATGGCGAGTCGTCCGATTATTTCGATCTAAGGCAGTGGGCCCTCGCCGATGGCGCGCCCTTCACCGAGCAGGATGTGCGCGGGGCGAACAAGGTCTGTGTGATTGGTCGAACGACAGCCACAAAAATTTTCGGGAGCGAAGATGTCGTGGGCCAGGTGTTGCGGATCAAGAACGTGCCGTTCCAAGTCACTGGTGTGCTGACACCGAAGGGGTTGAGTTCGCAGGGCACCGATCAGGACGATATCGTCATCATGCCATACACGAGTGCGATGAAACGTGTGCTCGGCGGAGGAACAACGCTGCGCAATATCAACGCGCAGGTGGCCAGCCGGAACGACCTCGCACCGGCGCAGCAGCAGATCATCGCCCTGCTCCGGCAGCGCCATAACATTCGTGAGGGGCGCGACGACGATTTCACCGTGCGGACCCAGGAAGAAATCGCAGCTGCGGCCACAGCTACGACAGAAACGATGACGGCGCTGCTGGCCGGAGTCGCCGTGATCTCGCTGGTCGTCGGGGGCATCGGGATAATGAACATCATGCTGGTGAGCGTGACCGAGCGGACGCGCGAGATCGGAACGCGCATGGCCGTGGGCGCTCACGGTCGCGATATTCTTACTCAGTTTTTGATCGAGGCGATCTCGCTCAGCGCGGTCGGCGGGATCATCGGCATCATCACCGGCATCATTGCGGCAAAAACAATCGCCGCGATGAAGAATTGGCCGTCGCTCATTTCGCCCACTTCGATCATCCTCGCCTTTCTCGTCAGCGCCGGCGTCGGCGTCTTTTTCGGATTTTATCCCGCGCGCAAAGCCGCCCAGCTCGATCCGATCGACGCGCTTCGTTACGAGTAACTACGATTTCGGGTTGCGGATTCGCTTGGACGGGACCCACTCGTCCCATTTTGAATCGTAATCGGTGTAATGGATGAGGTGGGCGCCATCCTTCGCTTTCAAGATCGTGGCCGGATACCACTGCTTCTTCCAACGCACTTCCACTTTCGCGCCCGCGGCATAGTGCGCTAGTTTGATCGGCTTTAGATCTTCGGGCGCGACCCAAACATCCTCGTCCTCCTCGTAGCCTATGAAATGGATCTTCAGCTTCTCATTGCGCGCGTCCACGATCCGGCAGGCATACCAATCTCCGTTGCTGTCGCGCGCCTGCGCTCGTTCACCGATCCTTGGGTTCGCGAGCGGCGCGGCGTGCGATAAAACCATCTCGCGCTCGAAGCCTTTCGTAGTCGCGAACGTCGAGAGCTGTTCCTCCGCCGCGCTCATGTCGGCCTGGATATGCGTGGCAAACTCCGAGAGCGTGACGGCGCCGTCATGGTTCAGATCGACGTACGGGGCGCCGCGGATCGCGTCGAGAAGCGCTTCGGTAAAAGTCCAGTGTTCGGTGGACGATTCGCTCGCCGCCGAGCTGGTCACGCAACCGTATTCGGGGCCGCCCGTTTGTTTCGTGATCGCCTGCGCGGCCTGGCCGGAGTAGCAACAATCGAGGAACCAGAGTACGCGCCGGCATTTCGTGTTGGCCTTGATTTGGCCCGGGATCGAATTGACCGACCAGCCATCCACTTCATCATCGCCCGCATCGTAGGAGGCGAGGTAAACATCGTCGCCCTTATCGGATTGGGAACCGTGGCCCGCGTAATAGACGATAAGCAAATCGTCCGCGTGCAGCTTCTTTAGCTGCGCAAGGAAAGCGCTGTCGATCCGCTGTTGCGTCGCCTGTTTGTCCTGGAGATAAACGATCTGCGTTTCGGACACTCCATTCTTCTGGAAAAATTCCACGAGCGCGGCATCGCGCCGGTTCTTCACCGGGAACGAGCCAAACGTTTCCGCGTGTTTCCAACTCAAGACGCCGACGACGAAAAGCCATGTCTTCTGCGGCTGCCAGCCGAGATCTCTCGCCGCGGCCGAGTTGGGCGCGAAAAACTGAAGCATCACCAAAATGAATGAACAGAGGACCATCGAGATTTTCATTTTGTGCGAACAAGGTACTGCTTGGGGAGCGCAGGCTGCCAGCCTGCAGTTGCCGACAGCTTGCCGGCAACAATTGCGCGCAGCGCCCTTAGTGCCAAGCGTGATCAGAGGGAGCGTCTCGGCAAGCTGCCGAGACGGGCAGGCTGGCAGCCTGCGCTCCCCAAGCAGCGATCTCTGACAACCGGTTGACCGTACGATGCCGTCATCCGAGCCTCGCTTATGGAAGAGCTCAATCGTTTTCACAAACTTGTGGCCGAGGCTAAGCGACACATCACGGAAATTTCGCCGGCCGACGCTCGCATGCAGGTTGAATCTGGCGACGCGCTTCTGATCGACGTGCGCGAAGACGAAGACTGGCGCGAAGGGCATGCGGAACGGGCGACGCATCTGAGCCGCGGCGTGATCGAGCTCGAAATCGAGGAACAGGTCCCCGACCTAACGAAACCAATCATCTGCTATTGCGGCGGAGGGAGCCGCTCCGCGCTCGTGGCGGAAAGCTTGCAGAAGATGGGTTACAAAAATGTCCGTTCGATAGCGGGGGGAATGCGCGCCTGGAAGGAACAGGGCTTGCCGACATCTCAGCCGCCGACGGCTTGATAATGCCCGAGCCCGCGCTTCCACATGT
>JBEEHT010000115.1:0-11723 GCA_041167545.1 Verrucomicrobiota bacterium | reverse complement strand
CACTTCATCTGCCGGCACGTTTGTTCGCGACCGGTTGGACCGCGTCTTCTCCGGGCGCACGCGGGGGCGCGCTCAACCGCACGATGTTTTGCTCGGCGATCGGGATCATTTTCAAATAACCTTCCTTCAGCCGCCGCTGCATGGCCGAGCGCGAGGTCAACGCCGCGATCTGCACGCTGGCGACGTCGTTTTGCGAGCGCAGGCTGGTCAGCTGATTTTCGAGCGCCTTCTTGCGATCGCCGAGATGATAGAGCTGAAGCGTGAGGAAAACGTAAATCAACCCCGTCACCGCGAGGAACGAAGTGAGCAGGATCCAGCGCGCCAACGACGCGGCGTTGACTGAATTGAAAGTCTTTCGGCGCGGCGCGTGCATTATATTTTTTCGGCGACGCGCAATTTCGCGCTGCGCGAACGCGGATTGAGGCGTTGCTCGTTTTCGCCCGGCTCGACCGGCTTCGAGGTGATCAAACGAAACGTGAAATCGGGATTGCGTTGCGGCTCGGGCCACTCCGGCCGGTCCAGCCACTCGCGACTTCGGTCGCGGAAGAAATTTTTGACGATCCGATCCTCAAGCGAATGAAAAGTGATAACGGCGAACCGCGCGCTGGATTCGAGCCGTTTCGTTAGCACGCGCAAGCCTTCTTCGAGCGCGCCCAGTTCGTCGTTTACCTCCATGCGCAAAGCCTGGAAAACCTGCGTCGCCGGGTGGCGGCGGCCATGGCGCCAGACAATTTTTTCGATCGCCTTCGCCAACTGGAGCGTGTCCTGAAACGGAGATG
This sequence comes from Verrucomicrobiota bacterium, assembly GCA_041167545.1. GTDB lineage: Bacteria > Verrucomicrobiota > Verrucomicrobiia > Chthoniobacterales > UBA10450 > AV80. The sequence goes on along the minus strand of JBEEHT010000115.1, from coordinate 10,944 downwards.
CCTTGCGCAGCTTGACCAACTGGCTCGCAATGCGCCGCGCGGCCGGTTCTTCGCCCAAATCGCGGAAGAGCCGGGTAAGATCTTCTTCGCTGTAGGAATTGACGACCGTCGCCGCCGTCAGCTCGCGGCGCGGATCCATCCGCATGTCGAGCGGGCCGTTGCGCATGACGCTGAAACCACGGATCGCATTCTCTAGCTGGCGCGAAGAGACGCCGAGATCGAGCAGCGCGCCGCCAATGCCGACAATCCCGAGTTCGTCCAGAAGCTTTCCGGCATCACGAAAATTTGCCTGCCGCAATGTGACCCGCTCGCCGAACTGGGCCAGCCTCTCGCCCGCGTGTTCGATTGCATCGGGATCCTGATCGAGCGCCAGAACATCGGCGCCCGTCCGCAGAATTTCCGCGGTATGTCCGCCACCGCCGCAGGTGGCATCGACGACCAAAGCGCCCGCGCGAGGCGCGAGCAGCTCGACCGCCTCCGTCACGAGCACGGGACGATGATAGGTGAAGTCCTCCATTTCCTGCGCCTCCTCCTCGATCTCCAATGGACCGGTCGCGAACCAGACCGGCCGTTCAAACAGCAACGCGTTAATCATTTCTCAGCAACGTCCTCTACAGCCCGATCACGTTGGCGACGTGTTGATACGTCGCGGTTTCTTCTTCGTGAGCGCGCTTCCACTTCGGCAGATTCCAAATTTCAAAACGGCCGCGGCCACCCACGAGCGCGACTTCGCCTTTTAATTCGAGTTGCCGACACATGTCGTGCGGCAAGACGAGACGGCCTTGGCGATCGGACATTCCGTGTTCAGCGCGGGAATGCAGGTGGCGCAAGAAAACTCGCCGGTCGCGCGGAGAAATGGCGCTGTGGGCTTCGGCCTGCGCGCTCATGCGAGCAAACTCCTCCGGCGACATAACGAGAAGAAACTGGTGCTGTGGCTCTGGCAGGATGATAAATTCTTCTCCACCTTCTCCGCGCCAGCGGGAGGGAATTGTGATACGGTTCTTCTCGTCGATGGCATGACGGAATTCGCCGGCGAAAAATTTTTGGGACTGAGAGTCGTCTGGCATGCTCACGTGGAGAATTAATCCATTCTAATCCACTTTCCCCCACTTCTAACCATTTTGCGGGCCAAGGGTCAACAAAAATGTGGACGGGGAAGCGGTTAGTGGTTAAAAGTGGAGGGAAGTGGATTAAAATGAACTCTCGTACCTATACACAAAATACGGCCCGGACACGCTATCACTTGGACGAAGTATTGGGGCGAGGAACCGCGTTGGTGTCGGCAGCTTTGGGAGCTGCCGTCTTGGGCGTGGACGTCGGCGGAAAGATTGGTTTAGCGGCAGCCGTAGCCGTGTTCCTTGTTGGAGTTGCAGTGTTGCATCTCTCCTCGGGCAAGTCGCAAAGATAACGGGAACTGCCGATCATTGTGCAGGACCCCCTAATCATTACCGCGACAATTGCGGGGTTGGTAATCGCGGTCATAAACGCATCTATTCGAAAGTTCAAATGGCATCAGGAGACAGATCTGGCCGCCTTCTTTGAAGTTCTGCTTTCGGCAATCCTATTCACTGCAGCGATTAGAACAGCTAAATTGGCGTGGTCATTGCCTTCGAATCAGGTCACAGATGAAGAAAAGGTCTATTTTTGCTTTGGATCGTTGGCGCTCATATGGGTTTCCATAGCAACGATCATCCGAAAATTTCACAAATCGCCGAGTGACGCCGAAACGGAGAGCCGGAACACGTAGTGAGCTACTCGAGACGGTAATGTTTCAGCGGCGTCTGTACGTGCGAGGAAATCCTTTGGCAATTGCGCTGACCAAATTCCTTTTTGCCCTCGGATAGGATGCCCATGTTTGCCCGCTCGGTCGCTGCTGGTCTCATCGGCGGATTCATCGGCCTCGCCACCATCGCCCACGGCCAATTGCTGGATTCGGCCGCCGACTCGATCCGCGTAACGGTTTCCATAAATGCCGACGGTTCCCGGACCGTTTACGAATTCGATTCTGCGCACCATAAGGCCACGGCAACGACCACCGCCAAGGATCGAAAATTGATCGGACGAATCCGTTACGTTTTGGATGAAGCCGGCCGTTTCGCGAGCGGGGAAGTCTACGGGCCCGACGATCGGTTTCGCTTCCGGTCTGTATATAAGTACGACGCGGCCGGCAGGCTCAGCCAGGAAGTTCAACTCGGTCAGGACGACGTAGTCCGAAACAAGATCGTTTACGCGTACGACAAGAATGGGAAGCAGACGGGTTACACGGTCTACGACGCAGCCAACAAAATGGTGCGCACAGCGGGAGGCGCTTCTCCGAGCGCGTCTCCGACTCCCGCTCGGAAGAGCAATTACGCACGGTAGCGGACGCGGCACGGCTTCCCGGCTTGCCACGAGAGCGAAAGGCGGCTAAGACAAGCTTCCGATGATCGACTACATCCAGAAGGGTGGCCTCCTCATGTGGCCGATCCTTTTCTGCAGCGTCATTGCCCTCGCGGTTTTCGCCGAGCGGCTCTTTTATTTGCATCGCGCGACCATTCACGTGGGCGAATTTCTCCAGGGCCTCTCCAATCTGGTCCGGCGCCGCAATTTTGCCGAGGCGTTGCATGAATCCGCCGGCACGCCCGGCCCGGTCGCGCGCGTCATCCATGCCGCGATCATCCGGCATGATGCGCCGCGCGCTGAACTGCGCGAGATCGTCCAGGAAGCCGGCCAACTCGAAGTGCCGAAGCTCGAACGCTTCCTCGGCGTCCTGGCCACGCTCGCTTATCTGGCGCCGCTGCTGGGTCTGCTCGGAACGGTCGCGGGAATGATCGACGCGTTCGGCACGCTTTCCTCAAACGGCGGCTATGCCAGCGTGACGGAACTTTCCACCGGCGTTTACAAAAGCCTGCTCACCACCGCGGCCGGACTCGTCGTCGCCACTCCGACTTTCGTCGCCTACAGCTATCTTTCTTCCCGCGTGAATTCGTTGATGCACGAAATGGAACGCGCGGGAATTGAAGTGGTCCACATGTTGACGGACCGCGAGCCGATGAGCGACATCATCAGCTTCCAGGCACCCGCCGCCGGAGAACGGGAAGCGCGGTAATCTGTCATCGGCCGGCCGGCCGTTCGCTCCATGAAGCTTTCCCGAACAAAGGAATATCATTTCGGCTGGCTCGCCGCGATCCCGATGCTGGACGTCGTTTTTCTTCTGATCTTTTTTCTGCTCCTGAGTTCGAACTTTATCCTGCAACCGGGGATTTCGGTTTCGGTGCCGTTATCGCGCTTCACTCTCGGCCCGCAAATTAATCCGCAGATCATCAGCATCACCGGCGGCCCCGTTCCCGCGATTTATTTTCGCGATCAAAAGGTCGTGCTCGAACAGCTGGGGCCTTTGCTCGACGCGGCGAAAAAAGAGGGCCGCCCGATCATCATCAAGGCCGATCGCCTGACGCCGTACGCGCTTGTCGTGGAAGTCACCAACTTGTCGCTCGAGCACGGAATCACATCCGTGGCCCTCGCCACGACTCCACCGAAGTGAGCGCGCCTCTCGTCGCCGAAAATGAGCTGATTTTCGCGTGGGGCCTCCGCCGCCGACGCAAGCTCGCCATCCTAGGATTTCTTTTCGGTTCCCTGGCACTGCACGCTTTCGGTTTCTACATTTTCCAAATTGTCTATCCGCCCGCCGTTGCGCTTTTGCCGCCGCCGGGACGCGTCACCCTGATCTCGCCGAACACCGATGAAGGCCGCGTTCTGCTTCGTTGGTTGGAGGCGGAAGATCCGGCGCTCGCCTCCACCACCCAGCCGCCTCCGGACGCAAAGTCTCTCGTCATGCCCACGATCCAGCACGCCCCGTCCTATCTCGGTCGACAACCGGCGCTCCGCGAATTGCCGGCGGCTGCGCCCGACTTGACCGTCCCGAGCGCACGTCCCCCGGCGCCTGTCGAGCAGCCTGCGGCGCAAATCCAAACCACGCCAAAGATCTCGCCGACAATCCTGCAATTCTCTGCCGAACTCGAAGCGCTTGGAACCGTGCAAGGCCTCGAGATGAAATTCACCGCGTCCGGCCGCGAATCGCCCCAGGCCGCGCAATTCCGAATCGCGGTTAACGAGAGAGGTGAAGTGCGCCATTGCTTTCTGCAGACCTCTTCCGGCGACGCCGCGCTCGACGAGCAGGCGAGAAAATATCTCGCACTCTCGCGTTTCTCCCCAATCGCAAATCGCAAATTGCAAATCGCAAATGACCTCACCTGGGGCACCGCAACAGTCGAGTGGGGCAACGACATCACACCGCCGCCGCCGCCCGGCCCGAACAAAACCACGCCGTGATTCGCGTCAGCCTCTCCGCCCTGGTCACGATCTATCTGCTGGTTTTTCTTGCGGCGGTTTTTCTCCTCTGGATAGTTGGAGAGTGGAATCGCCGCCGCCGTGAGCGCCGCGCTTTGCGTTATCGGTTGCGTTGCGTGATTTGCGCATTCGAATTTGAGGACCGAACCGACGCTTTGCTTCCGCGGTGTCCACGTTGCGGAAGTTTGAACGAACGATTTAGACCGGAACAAATTTAATCATGGGAATGTGGATTGGCCGTAATCGAAAAGCTCGCGTCACCTACGGGTTCGACGAGATCGCGCTCGTGCCCGGGCGCCTCACGATCAATCCGAACGAGGTCGATATCGCCTGGCGCTTGCCCCGCCGCGACGCCGAGCCGCTCGAATTCAAAATTCCGATCCTCGCCAGCGCGATGGATGGGGTCGTCGATGTCCGTTTCGCCATCGAGATGAGCAAGCTCGGCGGCCTCGCCGTCCTCAATCTCGAAGGGGTGCAGACCCGCTACAAAAACCCGCAGGAAGTCCTTCATAAAATCGTCGAGGCCGATAAAGCCGAGATCACGCATCTGCTCCAAAAAATTTATCTGGAACCGGTCCAGGAAAATTTAATCGCCGCGCGGATCCGCCAGATCAAGGACAGCGGCGCGATCGCGGCGGTCAGTTCGATTCCGCAACGCGCGATGGAATTTGGCCGGATCGCGCAAGAAGCCGGCGCTGATGTTTTCGTCGTGCAGAGCACGGTCTCAACCGTCCAGCATATTTCGTCGGAATATAAATCGCTCGAGCTCGAAAAATTCTGCCGCGAGATGCGCATCCCGGTGATCGTCGGGAACACGGTCGGCTACGATGTCACGTGCGAGATCATGGAATGCGGCCCGGCCGCCGTGCTCGTCGGCGTCGGCCCCGGAGCGGCCTGCACTTCGCGCGGTGTGCTCGGTCTCGGCGTGCCACAGGTTACGGCCACGGTCGATTGCGCCGCGGCGCGCGACGCCTATTTCAAGAAAACTTCGCGTTACGTTCCGATCATTACCGACGGCGGAATGAGCAAGGGCGGCGATGTTTGCAAAGCGCTCGCTTGCGGCGCGGATGCCGTGATGGTCGGGAGCGCTTTCGCGAAAGCGTACGAAGCGCCCGGCGGCGGCTACCACTGGGGCATGGCCACGCCGCACGCGAATCTCCCCCGCGGCACCCGCATCAAAGTCGGCGCCACCGGTTCGCTCAAACAAATCCTCTTCGGCCCCGCCGAGGTCGATGACGGCAGCCAGAATCTGGTCGGCGCGATCACGACCTGCATGGGCAATGTCGGTGCGCGCAAGATCACCGACTTTCAGCAAACCGAGATCATCATCGCCCCTTCCATCAAAACAGAAGGCAAGCTGTTCCAAACTGTACAGAGCGTCGGCATGGGAACGCGGTAAAGAAAGTGACATGTGACGTGTGACAAGTTTTTAGAGACACCGATTATGTTTCCGTTCTTCTTCCTCGTCACTCGTCACTCGTCACTCGTCACTTCTTCATGAATCGCCGAGTCGTAATCACTGGAATGGGTGTCATCACACCCGTCGGCAACGATCTGGAAACCTTTTGGCGCAGCCTGCTGAACGGCGTCAGCGGGATCGAGCGGATCACGGCGTTCGATGTTTCGCAGTACGATTGCCAGATCGGTGGCGAGGTGCGCAACTTCGAGCCGAAAGATTATTTCAAGAACCCGAAGGACTCCCGGCGTGCGGACCGCTTCTCGCAACTGGCCATGGCCGCCGCGAAAATGGCGATGACCGACTGCGGCATCGATATGGAAAAGGTCGATCGCAACCGCTTCGGCGCGATCGTGAGCAGCGGCATTGGCGGTCTAAAAACTCTCGAGGACCAGCACAGCACCCTGGTCAACAAAGGACCGGGGCGGGTGTCGCCTTTCACGATCCCGATGCTGATCAGCAACATGGGGAGCGGTCTGATCTCGATGGAATTCGGATTGAAGGGCCCGAACATGTGCATCGTCACGGCGTGCGCGACCTCGAACAACGCCATTGGCGAATCGTGGCGGATGATCAAGTTCGGCGACGCGGATATCTTTCTAGCCGGCGGCGCCGAAGCTTCGATCGTCTCTATCGGCGTCGGCGCTTTCGCGGCGATGAAGGCGCTTAGCACCCGGAACGACGACCCGCATGCAGCGTCGCGTCCGTGGGATCGCGATCGCGATGGATTCGTCATGGGCGAGGGCGCGGGAGTTGTCGTCGTGGAAGAGCTCGAACACGCCAAGGCGCGCGGCGCGAAGATTTATTGCGAGCTGACCGGTTACGGACTTTCCGCCGACGCCCATCACATGACCGCGCCGCCGCCGGATGGCGATGGTGCCGTCCGCGCCATGCAAATGGCGCTCAACCACGCTAAGACGACGCCCGACCAGGTGGATTACGTAAACGCGCACGCGACCTCGACCGGACTCGGCGATGTCTGCGAAACCCGCGCCATCAAAACAGTCTTTGGCCAATCGGCCCACACCGTTTCGATCAGCTCGACGAAATCGATGACCGGCCACTTGTTAGGCGGCGCCGGCGCTATCGAAATGGCCGCCTGCGCCCTTGCCATTCGCGATTCCGTCATTCCGCCGACGATCAATCTCGAGAACCCCGATGAAGAATGCGATCTCGATTACACGCCCAAGGTGGCGAAGGAAAAGAAGGTCCGGATCGTGGTCAATAATTCCTTCGGATTCGGCGGCCACAACGCGACCCTCGTCGCCGCGGAATACACGGGGTAGGAGCACAGGCGTCTCGCCTGTGCGGCCCGTAGGCGTCTCGCCTGCGCTCATCTGTATTCTTCAACGGGCGAGACGCCCGTTGGCCGCACAGGCAAGATGCCTGTGCTCCGGCTCACCGGTCCGCGAAGACCGGCGTGGCGGTGATGTCGGACGCGTCGAATGAAAATCCGTGGCCGCCGCTTGAGAGCGCTTTCAAAAGCCCGCTAACATCTCGCGCAGCGGTGGCGGAATAAAATCGCACGAGCCCAACCGTTGTGCGCCGCCCAAAGACCGTGATCATGATCGTGTCGTCATCGACGGAGTTCATGAAAATATGATTGCCGTTTCCCTGATGATAAAGCGCGTTGAATTCGATCTCGCCTATCCGCCGCGCCAGTTCCTTCGTCGCTGCGAACGATCCGGCCGCGAGCGCCGCGATGATCGTCACGTCCATCACCGTCATGTCGCCGAACTGCGAGATGACATTTCCGCCGCGGTCGATAACAACCGTTAGCTCCGCTTCGGCTTTCTTCAAAAACTCTCCGAGCACGCCGTCGAGATTCGCGACGTCTTCTATCGTTAAGCAAGGGATCGCGTTCATACCGCGGCGCCTTCCTTCTTCGCGGCCGGTTCCACCGGAATCGCGACCGGCGCCGGCGCCGTCTTCGGCGTATCGCTTTGCTTGCTGAATTTGTGCAGGAGGATCTGCGAGACCGCGTTGAGCGACGCGAAAACATTCTGGCCCGTGCTCGAGACGACTTCGAAACTCTGGACGCGCTTCTTTCGATTGTTCAACACGTACTCGAGGTAATTGACCGGCGCGACGTTCTCGAGGTCACGCTTGTTGTATTGAATGACGTAAGGAATTTCGTCGATCGAGATATTTTGCTTCGCGAGATTGTCCTCGAGGTTTTTAAAGCTCTCGACGTTTTCCTCCATCTTTTCCCATTGCGAATCGGCCACAAAAATTACGCCGTCCACGCTCCGCAAAACGAGCTGCCGGGTCGCGTTGTAAATCACCTGGCCCGGAACGGTGTAGAGCTGGAACTTCGTGACGAAGCCTTTGATGACCACCGCATTTAACGGTAGAAAATCGAAGAACAAGGTGCGGTCCGCCGCGGTCGCGAGCGAAACGAGGTCGCCGCGATTCTCCGGATTGATCCGCTTGTGGATGTAACCCAGGTTCGTCGTCTTGCCGCAAAGCGCCGGCCCGTAATAGACGATTTTGAACTGAATCTCGCGGCTCGCGTAATTGATGATCGACATGGAAAACCTTTAGACCGGGTGGGAATATTTTCGGGAAAGCTCGTGCACGACACGGCCGAGTTTCTCCCGCGTTTCGGTGGGCAGATCGAGAGTGGCGTGCAATGCCCCAAGGCAAAGATTTTCGCGCATGAAGAAAGTGATCGCGCCCTTTGTGCACGAAAGCGTCATGCCCCGCAGCGTCCCCAGCTTCGTATCGACGAGATGATTCTCGATCCGTTGCATCAGCGACGGCGCCATCGCGCAAAGGCCGTCGGTCTCCAGTTCGGCCGGCAAAGTTCCCGCGAGACTGAGACCGTCGCCAAACATGATCGCGCAGCTTTTCACGCCTGGGATCTTGTTGATTTGAGCGACGACACCCTTCGCATCCAGCTTCTCATCGGTATCGAGCGCAACTTGCAGCGGCGTGCGCAGCGGGCGATCCGAAGCAGGCGTCGTGGCCACAAATTCCTCTGTAGCGGCAGCCGTCTCGGTTGCAGGCGTCGGTTCTACCACGACCGCTTTCGCGACTGGGGTGGCGGGGACGTTGAAACGTTTCGCATCTTCTTCCGCTTTCGCGGAGAACGGCGTCGCAAAATTTGATCCGGCTTCCTGTTCCACCTGGTCGTCGCGCATGCGCAACGAAGCCGTTGGCAAATTCTTCAAGACCTCCTGCAACGGCAGCGACACGTCCGCCGCTCCGTCGCCGGATTTGAACATTGCTCGATATTCCGCGGGCAAGCTCACTTCAAATACCTTCGCGGTCACGCTGATGCGGCCGACGGCAAGTTGCGGCTCGATCAATGCAAACGGCAACTCGATGCGCGCATCGTCCGGCACGCTGGCGGGATCGCCGCTCAATTGAAATGGCGCCAGCGTTTGCAGGATTGGCTTGAGCGGAAGCGCGATCTTCACTTCGCCAGTGGGCGGCGCCACGGTTGGCGAGCTCACGGGACCGACCGCGGTTTTGCCGGAAGCGGCGATACTTTCCGCGGTCAACCACGGCTCGGGTTTTGGACGCGCGTCGTCCGAGGGCGGCGTCATCTTGAATGGGATCCGCACGGGAGCCGGCGGGGAGGGTAAAGTATTCGGAACGGACGGCCCGCTTGAGGCTGGAACACTCTCAGGTGCGGGCGCGTCCGTTCCATTCGGTGAAAGCTTGAAAGGAATGCGCGCAGGTGCGGCGTTAGTTTTCTCGCGAGCCTGCGGCGCGACGAGGTATGGCGATTTTCCGTTGGTCGCCGGCTCGGGTTCGGCCGCGGCGAAAGCTTCGGCAGTCGGCGGCTCGATTCGCACCGAGGGAAGATCGCCCGGCTGCATCTCCAGCGCCTCCATCGTGGTCCCGAAGCGCGAGCTATCTTCCACCGCCGCTTTCAAAAATGGCGTGTCAACCTGCGGCACGGCGAGATGCCGTTCCTGATCGCCGCGCACATGCAGGCTGGTGAATTGATCGAGAACTTTAGCGAACGGCAACGGCACCTGCCAGGTATCGGAAGGCGCGATCGTCTTCAAAAAAATCTCCGGCACCTGTTCGTAAATGGTGCTGAGCGAAACGCTCGGCTTCCCGTTCGCCATTCCTTTTTCCACTTCCGATGCCTTTAACAAAATCCGCCGGTGCGCGTCGTCGCCGAGCGGTTTCACCTGATCGGCCGGAATACCGGCTACGATGTCGGCCAGCTCGAGTGAGATCACGCGCTCGACTTTCGGTTCCAGGGCCAGCGCCACGGCCGGAGGCAAACCCGCGCGCGTTCTGGCCGGCGAAGGCGAATCGGCGAACGAAATCGTGCGCGCCGCGACCGCGGTCGCAACCGCCGGCTGACCTCCCATGGCGGACGAGCGCGAGGCCATTTGAAATGGATCCTGCGGCGAGATGGTGCGCGTCGCATTCGGCATCACGGTCTTGCTGAAGCGCTCGCTGCTCGGCTTTTCGAAAGGCGTTACCATCGGTTTCACCGGGGCTTCTTTCGCCACGGCGACCTTCTCTTTGCCCTTCTTGAAATAACTGAGGAATGGAATCGTCATCGCGGTTCTAATGATCCTCCGCGGTGACGCGCCAGATTTCCTCCAGCGTCGTGATGCCTTCCAGCGCCTTGTCGATTCCCACCATCCGCAAAGTTCGCATCCCCTCGCTGATCGCCTGATTTTTCACCACGGCCGATGACGCCCGCTTGATAATCAACCGCCGAATCGCCTCGCTTACCGGCAGCGCTTCAATGATCGCCACCCGGCCGAGATAACCGCGCCCTTTGCATCGGTCGCAGCCGCTTCCGTGATAGAAGACCGCGCCCTCCGGCGCCGCCATTCCGAGCCGTTCGAAAATTTCCGGTTCCGGCACAAACTCCTCGCGGCAGTTCGTGCAAATCCGCCTAACGAGCCGTTGCGCGCAGGCCATGATGACCGAGCTCGAAATCAGGAACGGCTCGATCCCCATATCGTCGAGACGCGTGATCGCGCCCGCGGCGTCGTTCGTGTGGAGCGTGCTCAACACCTGGTGACCCGTCAGCGCCGCTTTCACCGCGATGTCGGCCGTTTCGTTATCACGAATTTCACCGACCATCACGATGTCCGGATCCTGCCGCAGGATCGAACGCAGGGCCGAAGCGAAATCGAGCCCGATATCGTTGCGGACCGAGACCTGGTTAATGCCCGAGA
>JBEEHT010000114.1:0-22754 GCA_041167545.1 Verrucomicrobiota bacterium | reverse complement strand
CGCCGCGCTCGGTTTTTACGACGGCTTCTTCGGCCCGGGCACCGGCAGCTTCCTCATCATCGCTTTCGTCGGCGTTTTCGGTTTCGATTTTCTTGCGGCCTCCGCCTCGGCCAAAGCGATCAATTGGACGACGAACGTCGCGTCGGTCATTTATTTCTCCTGGAGCGGCAACATCATTTATGCCTACGCCGTTCCGATGGCCCTCTGCAGTGTTCTCGGCGCCGCGATCGGATCGCGGATGGCGATTGCGAAAGGAAGCCGGTTCGTCCGGATCTTTTTTCTCGTGGTCGTCTGCGCATTGATCGCGAAACTGGCGCATTCCATCATCGCGCCGTAGTGATTAGTAGAAACAATGAGCGAGAAAATCGAAAAGACGGATGCGGAATGGAAGCAGACGTTGACGCCGGAGCAGTATCACGTCCTGCGAGAGAAAGGGACGGAACGCGCCTTCACCGGCGCGTATGCGGACACGCACGATCCCGGTGTTTACAAATGCGCCGGCTGCGGAAAACCCCTCTTCAATGCCGAAACGAAATTCGAATCCGGCAGCGGCTGGCCCAGTTTTTATCAGCCGATCGCGCAAGATGCGGTCGAGACCGAGACCGACCGCAAATTCGGCATGAGCCGGACGGAAGTGTTATGCGCGAGCTGCGGCGGTCACCTTGGTCACGTCTTCCCGGACGGCCCGGAGCCGACCGGTCAGCGTTATTGCATGAACTCGGCCGCGTTGAAGTTGGAGAAGGAGGAATAATTCCTAGCGCATGTCATCCCGAGCCGCGCAGACGGCGAGGGACCTCACACACGAACGGTGCGCTATCGCGAAACATCAGGCGTTATCCGACGGATCCGCTCGGAAGATCGCGGAACGATTGAGCGCTTGCGAGGTCCCTCGGCGCGCTGCGCCAGCCTCGGGATGACCCGCATTATCTATTTTCCGCTCATCGGCTCCGGGCGGGCGTGGCGCGGCTGATAAACTCCGAGCTTTCCGCCGCCCGGAAGCGAGAGCTGGGTGAGCACACCCCAACCCATGTCCTGGACCTCGCCGCACGAGATGTTCTTCGTCTTCATCTGGGCCACGAACGCACTCACGTCGTCGCACATCAGGTAAAACTCGTGCTCATCATTATCGTCGCCGGGATGGACGGCGACTTCCGCGGGCGGCAACCCAAAGATGAGCCAGCCCTGGCCAACATCCACCTTGGTCAACTGAAGGACGTCCCGGAAAAAATCGCGGTCGGCCTCAGGATTCTTGCTGTAAATAATCGAGTGAGCTCCGGTGATCATGCCGGAAACCCTATTGGAAGGACGAAACTTCGTCGAGCTTTCCGGCACGAGGGCGTGCCGGCTCCACGCTTTTTTGGAGACGGCCTGCCCTCAGGCCGTCCGCGCGACGAACATTCCGTCGAATTCCGCCGCGGTTTGGCCCTCTTCCACGACCCTCACGCGAAGAGCGAGGCGCGCCTTTCCTTTGCCGACAAACGTCGTGTGAAACGCCGCCAACTCCTCCGGATCCGGGCGAAGACAGATCGCGCGAATTGTTTTCCGGACCGGACGCAAGAACCGAATCGAGCTTTCCGCGACGACCACATGAGCGTCCTGTTCCCGCAGCTCGAGCCAGAGCAATCCATACGCAGCCAGGGTCGCGATAGCGTTAATGCTTCCGCCGAACGCGGTCCGGAGGTGATTCGAGTTCAGCGCGACCGGCGCTTCGATCACGAACCCATTTTCATCGTGCGCCACCACTCGCACGCCCATCGTGCGCGTGATCGGGATCTGCTCGTGAAAATATTTCTCCGTTTCGAGGAGCGTTTGGTCTCGCAATCTCGCCGCCTTACTTCTCGGATTGTTTCAATAACGCTTCGAGCTCGCTCTTCCAGAGCGCCGCAATCGTGTGGCTCCCGTGCCCGCGAGTTTTGTCGCTCAGAGGCAACACTACCGCTCGTCCCTTCGGCACGCGCTTGATTTCGCGCTCGAGAATTCCGAGCTCCGGCGGATTGATCAGATCGTCCGCCGAATTAACCGCCACGAGCGGCGCGCGAATTTTCTCCAATCCCGGACCCGGATCGTAATCGCGCGAAGCCTCGATCGCATAAAGCATATCGTTCGCGTCGCCGGTCTTGAAATAATCGGTCACAAATTTATCGAGCGCCTCGTCCGTTTTCGCGAGCGTGCCGGCCTCTTTCTGGCGCAATCCCGGATTGCTGCTCATGAGCCAGAGCATCTGCGCGGCGGTGCGGAGACTTTGCGGCTGCACCGTGTAATCACCGCCTTTCCACTCCGGATCGTTTCGGATCGCGTCGATCACCATCCGGCGCCAGGCCCGGTTCCGGCCGGAAATTTGCGTCGGCAAACTCGCCAGCGGCATGAGCGCCTCCATGAAATCCGGATGCGCCGAAGCCCAAAGCCAGGTGTGCATGCCGCCCATCGACGTCCCCATGACGAGCCGCGCATGGTTCACGCCCAGCCCGTCGGTCAGCAGCCGGAACTGCGCTTCCACCATGTCGATATAACCGTATCGCGGAAATTTCGCGTGCATCCCGTCGCTCGGCTTGCTCGATTTCCCGTGGCCGATTCCATCTGGCAACACGATAAAAAATTTCGCGGCATCGAGCGGCTGGCCCCCGCCGAAAAGTTCGCCGGCAAATTCCGGCCGGATGAATTGCGCGCCGCTGCCGGTTGTCCCGTGCGTGATCAGGACCGCGTTCCGCACCGCGCCTTTCTCATCCTTTACCGGTTTCCCGATTGTCCGGTAATGAATCTTCAATTCCGGCAACGTCTCGCCCGAAGTGAATTTGAAATCGCGGATGACGTAGTCGGCTTCGGCCGGCGCCGGGTACTCGGCGCCGCTGATCGCGCCGATTAGCGTGATGAATAAGAAGAGAATGAAAGAACGGAACAGAGAATTCATGGTGCAAAGATTAATGGAGGATTTAAGCGATCGCGAACAGTCCGGCGATGCCGGCTACGTACAAGATCAGCACGATCAACGAATCGATTCCCATGCGCGCGATCTGTTTTCGCGGCCGAAAAATTAATCCGTAAATGTAAACCGCCGTTAGCAGGATCCCGAGGCCGGTCACGTACATGTCGGACTTCTGCGCCTGCGGCAGGACAGCTTTGCCCGAGAGAATGGTGGCCAGAATAAACAGCACCGGGAGAAAAGCGTTGCCGCCGAAGATGTCGCTGACCGCGAGTTTGTAATCGCCCAGCTTCACTGCGGCGAGCCCGGTGGAAATTTCCGGCAACGCCGTGACCGCGGCCAGGATCGTGGCGCCGAAGACGACTCCGCTCATTCCGAGCTGCTGCGCGATCGATTCGCTTGTCCGTTGCAGCGCGATGCCGGCGACCAGCGTCGCCAGAGCAGCAACCGTAAATACAATCGCCGCCAGCGCGGTGCTCGCTTTCTTCACTTCCGCCTTTTCTTTCTTTTGGCGCTCGGAACGATGGCGCTGACCGCCGGGTGCGTCGCCGTGGCTTTGCCAGGGAAGGCCACTGCGCGATTTGGCGATCAAATAAATGCCGGCAACCCAGGTGCCGCAGATCAGGACGCCGTCCGGCGTGATTCCATGCCAGACAAGAGATGCCGGGAGCTGATGGCCCATGATCGCGAGGGTAAGAATCGCGACAACGAGCACGCCTTCGAGGACGAGATCGAGCGATGCGGCGCGATAAGTGAGCGGCGCGCTTTTTCCGAGACCGAAGGCGTCGAGAATAACGAGCACCACCGTCTGGATCGCGATGCCGCCGAGGATATTTCCGGTCGCGATCCCAAGTTGGTTTCGCAATGCGCCGCTCGCCGTGATCGCGATTTCCGGCAGGTTCGTGACGATCGCCAGAAGGATGACTCCGCCGAGCGCTTCGCCGAGCCCGAACCGCGCCGACAAAACGTCCGTCGTTTTCGAAACATAAATGCCGGCGAACCAGACGATCGCTCCTGCGGCCGCGAAAATCAGGAACAACAACGGCAGCGAGGCTTGTTCGAGCATCACGTTGCAATCGCCGGCCGGCGCGCGCCCGGCCGTTGCTTTACCAATCGACGGTCGCGTTGCCGGCCGCGTCGAGTTCCACCTTGCGTCCGAGCAGGCGGACGTGCGCCAGATTATTCTCCGGGTCTGTTTCGATGCGGCCGTATACCGTCACCTCAGTCACCGAATTGAAATCGGAAGTGATGGTTTGGAACGCCGGCACGTCCTTCTTTGCGACCATGACCCGGAGGGCGGAGAAGCCGCTTTTTGCTTTCGGATCGTGCTGCCAGATCGACGCTTCGTACCAGCTCGGCGCGAGATGGCGCAATTTCGCGCTTCGATAATGGAAGTGCACCGCGACGATCCGGCCGATGAGCGACGCTTCCTGTTTCAGCAGCGTCCGCACGTCATAGGTTTGGACATTGCGCCAGGCCGCGGCGTCGAAGCGCTGGCCCGCCAGAGCGCTGCTGGCCAGAACGAGCGCGGTAATCGTCATGAGGATTGTTTTCATATTCTTTGGAGCCGGCACGCCGCCCCCGTGCCGGAGAGTGAAGTTCGTTCGTTAGGCCGATTCTGAATCAACCGCTTCGGTCGAAGACGTTGCGATCTCGCTTGGCCCCTTGGTGGCGGCGATCACTTTGGTCGCCAGGCTTTGAATCTTATCGAGCCGCTCGCCCAGGAGCGTGCGCAACTCGTCCGGGTTCAGCGATGGGCCATCGGGCGGTGGGGTGGAGAGGAGCCGGATCGCTTCGTAGGCCTTTTCGTTCAACTCCGCGATCGCGCGTTCGAATTGTATCTGCCCGGCCATCGTGGTTGAAATGACCGTCGTGATCCGGTCGAGACTGACGGTGCATCCTTCGAGGTCGTCGCCATAAATGATCCGGAGAATTTCTTCGGCGGCCACGCGCGCAGTTTCTGGACTCGGATTCGGATCCATTGTGAGCCGCTATCATAAGACCAAGGAGCGGCGGTTTACAAACCGCCGATTTTTCGCCACCGATTTTTAAGAAGGGCGGTTTGGAAAGCGCCCCTCCTTGGTTCACTCATAACGTAACGCCACCATCGGATTGACCCGGACCGCGCGCCAGGCCGGCAGCAGACACGCCACGAAAGCGATGCCCATCATCAGAAGCGCGACCTCAAAGTACGTCGTCGGATTCGCCGGGCTCACGCCGAAGAACAAACTCGCGAGATACCTGCTCAACCCGATTCCCGCCGCGACGCCGATCACCACGCCGAGCAGGACCATGCGAAATCCTTCGCCCAAGACCATGCCTATGACGTCTTTGGTTTGCGCCCCGAGCGCCATCCGGATCCCGATCTCCTGGGTGCGCTGGCTGACGAGCGACGCGAGCACACCGAATAGTCCGATCGACGCCAGCGCCAGGGCGAGGCTGGCGAAAATGCTCATGACGAACGATTCGAACCGGCGCTGGCTCGTGTCTTCATCGAGCACCTGCTCCATCGTGCGCACTTCAAAGACCGGCAGGTTCTTGTCCACGGACCAGACCTGACTTTTCACGCTGGTGATGAGCGACTCCGGATCGCCCTGGCCGCGCACCGCGAGGGTGAGTTGGGTGTAATCGACCATCGGCTTGGTGATCTCCGGGCGCGTCGCGCTCTCCAACGATTGCTGGTGGGTGTCGGCGACGATGCCGATCACGGTCGAGACGATTGGCGGCGTGTCGGGCCGCGACGGAACGCTGCGCAAATGCTGCCCGACGGCGTCCTCGTTAGGCCAAACGCGTTTCGCCAGGGTCTGGTTCATCACCATGACGGGCGCTTTGTTTGCCAATTCTTCCGGCGTGAAATTCCGGCCCGCGATGAGTCGCATTCCGACGGTGTCGAAATACGTGGCGGAAAAAATCCCGCGCATATCGGCGGTCGGTTCGCTCCCGCGCGCGGGCGGGGTCTGGCCTTCCACGATGAACCTGGTCAGGCGAATGCGCGTCAGCGGGAGGCCATCGGAAAAACTGGCGCTCTTGACGCCGGCCATCGCCGAGACTTTCTCCTGCACCTGGCGACAGAAGGCGGCGATCTGGGCGTCGTTTGCGTAACGCGAAGCCGGCATGCTAAATTTCATCGTCAGCAAATGGTCCGGCCGAAAACCGGGATCGACATTCAAGACGGCCAGCAAACTTTTCATCATAAACCCGGCGCCGACCAGGAGGATACAGGCGAGCGCCACTTCCGCGACCACGAGCACACGCCGCATTCTTCGCGATGAGGTGCCCGCATTTGCGCCGCGGGTTTGATTGAGCAGAGCATTCACGTCCGTGCGCGCCGCCTGGAGCGCGGGCGCCATTCCAAAGAGAATGCCGGCGAGAATCGAAACCCCCATCGTGAAAACGACCACGGCGAGATTGAGATGAATGTCTTCCGGTCGCGTGATCCCCGCAGGACGGAGCGCGACCATGGCTTTGATGCCGAAGTGGGCGACGCCGAGACCGAGAAGCGCGCCGGCGCCGCTCAGTAATAAACTTTCCGCCAAGAGCTGCGAGACGAGGCATCCACGGCCTGCGCCGAGCGCTTTTCGGATCGCCATTTCTTTTTGCCGCGCAGCGGCGCGCGTCAGCATCAGGTTCGCGATGTTCGCGCAGCCAATCAGCAAAACAAAACCAACCGCGGCGAGCATGACGAGCAAATTGCGCCGCAAATCCTGGCCGAGGTTTTCGATCGAGACGGGAAAGACGTTGATGCCAAAACCGGCGTTCTGGGCCGGGTCCTGTTCTGCGAGGCGCTGGGCGATCGCGTTCATCTCGGCGCGCGCTTGTTCGAGAGAAACTCCATCACGCAGCCGGCCGTAAACCTGCATTTTGCGGCGGTTCGCTTCGACCGGGTTCTGCGTCGCGGAAGCATCATACGGAACCCAGAGCTTCGGCGAATGCTGGTCCTGCCCTTCGCGAGCGGCCGGCAAATGAAAATCCGGCGGAAGCACGCCGACCACGGTGTAAACGACGTCGTTCAAGGTCAGCGTTTGACCGAGCGCAGATCGCTGGCCGCCGAAATGGCTTTTGAAAAAGGCGTCGGTCAGAACCGCGACATGGCTTTTGCTCGGATCGGTCGCAGCCGAATCGAAAGTGGTCCCGAGCGCCGGCTTTACTCCGAAGAGGGTGAAGATATTCGCCGACGCGCGCGCGCCTTCGATCCGTTCCGGTTCGGGTCCGCTCAGATTGAAATTCGCGTCTTCAAATCCGCCGATCGCTTCGAACTGCGTCGCCTGCCGAACCCACTCGAGAAAGTTGGTGTAAGCAACCGGAAGCCGCTCGCCGATCGATCCACCCAGCGCCGGATTTTTTTCCCACAACATGACGACCCGCTCTGGATCGCGCAGCGGCAGCGAGCGAAGCAGGACCGCATCAACCACGCTAAAGACCGCCGCGTTAGCCCCAATTCCCAGCGCAAGGACCGCGATAACCGTGAGCGCGAACCCCGGCGATTTGCGCAGCATGCGCAAACCGAATCGAAGATCCGCCAGGAAACTCTTCATCGCACTCAATCTAGGCAGCGGTCCCGCCAAAAAGCGAAAACGTTTTGAAGTTCGAAATCGTTGCCGCAAACCAGGGAGCGTATCCCCCAAAAGAGGGATGTTCTTCCAGCGAAAAACCGTGCAATCGTTTTGCAGCATCCGTCCCGAGGGCGGAGAACGATTCTAGAAAGGGATGACCAACGAAGATTTCGAGTCGCTTGATCCGGCCGAGCTGTCGGCGATCGATCCCACCGGCGGGCTGGATGAATTCCTGACTTTCGGCAGCCCGGAAACGCGACGGGCTTTTTTGAAGCAGGTCGCGGGGACCAGCGCAGCGATCACACTCGGCCCGACGTTGCTGGGAATCGGGGCGGTCCAGGCGGCGGAAACCGCTGCCAGCCCAGCGGGCGGCGCGAGTGCAAGCGCGGTGCCACTCCAGCTCAAGATCAATGGGAAGGATTACAAGCTCGAGGTCGATCCGCGGACGACGTTGCTCGACGCGCTCCGGGAACATTTGCATCTGACGGGATCGAAGAAGGGTTGCGATCACGGCCAGTGCGGTGCGTGCACGGTGCTGGTGAACGGCCGGCGAGTTAACTCCTGCCTGACTCTTGCCGTCATGCACGACGGCGAAGAGATCACGACAATCGAAGGTCTCGCCAAGGGCGATGAGTTGCATCCGGTGCAGGCGGCTTTCCTCGAACACGACGGATTTCAGTGCGGCTACTGCACGCCGGGACAAATCTGTTCGGCGGTGGCATGCATCGCGG
Source organism: Verrucomicrobiota bacterium (assembly GCA_041167545.1). Lineage (GTDB taxonomy): Bacteria > Verrucomicrobiota > Verrucomicrobiia > Chthoniobacterales > UBA10450 > AV80. The sequence continues at coordinate 14,550 of JBEEHT010000114.1, read as the reverse complement.
AAGGCCATGCGAAATCCGACAACGAAATTCGCGAGTGGATGAGCGGCAATCTTTGCCGTTGCGGCGCGTATCCCAACATCGTCGCCGCGGTCAAAGAGGCGCAGGGAAAAACCGCGTGAACCCGTTTACGTACACGCGCACGAGCGACGCCTCCCAAGCGGTGGCTGCGATTGCCGCGAAGCCGAAGACAAAGTTTCTCGGCGGCGGCACGAACCTGATCGATCTGATGAAGATGGGCGTCGAAACGCCCGCGCAATTGATCGACATCAATCGCCTTCCGCTCGCGCAGGTGGAAGAATTGCCGGACGGAAAAGGTGTCCGGATCGGCGCGCTGGCGCGGAATTCCGATGTCGCGGCACATCCGCTCATCCAGCAGCGTTACCCGGTCCTGAGCCAGGCGTTTCTGGCCGGTGCGAGTCCGCAACTGCGCAACATGGCGACGGTCGGCGGCAATCTCATGCAGCGGACCCGCTGCTATTATTTTTACGACCCGGCATTTCCGAAGTGCAACAAACGGAATCCCGGCAGCGGTTGCGGCGCCCTCGAAGGCTACAATCGCATCCATGCGATCCTCGGGCAGAGCGACCAATGCATCGCCACGAACCCGAGCGATATGAACGTCGCGCTCGCCGCGCTCGATGCCGTCGTGCGCGTCCAGGGACCGAAGGGCGAACGCGAAATTCCGATCGCGGATTTCCATCGGTTGCCCGGCACGACGCCGAACGTCGATACGAATTTGCAGGCCGATGAGTTGATCGTCGCGGTTGATCTGCCGGCGATCCCGTTCGCGACGCGCTCGCATTATTTGAAGGTGCGCGATCGTGCGAGTTACGCGTTTGCGATCGTGAGCGTGGCGGCCGTGCTCGAGATCGGCGCGGACAAAAAAATTACAGCCGCGCGGGTCGCGCTCGGTGGGGTGGCGCACAAACCGTGGCGCGCCCAGAAAACCGAAAAGGAATTGATCGGCAAGGACGCGGACGAAAAGACATTCCGCGCCGCGGCGGAAGCGGAGCTCGCGACGGCGAAAGGTTACGCGCACAACAAATTCAAAATCGAGCTCGCGAAGCGCAGCATTGTGCGCGCTCTCTTTACCGTAGCGGGGATGGCATGAGGGACGCGAATTCTCCAATCTGGGTAGCGCACGCGTCTCGCGTGTTGGTTTCGGCGTCTCGCCGAAACAATCTTTCCAGAAAAGTTCGCGACGGCGAGACGCCGTCGCCAACGCGCGAGACGCGCGCGCTACCCAGAAGGAGAATCCAGCCATGAGCGCGGCGACAATTGGACCAGCGCGAAGCCGGGTGGATGGCCGGTTGAAGGTCACCGGCGCGGCGAAATATTCGGTCGAGTTTGAAGTGCCGAAGTGCGCTCACGGCTGGACCGTGGAAAGCAACATCGCGCGAGGGAAAATCACCGCGATCGATACGAAAGCGGCGCAAGCGGTGCCCGGGATCCTGGCTGTGCTGACGCACCTGAACATGCCGAAGTTCAAGACCGCACCGAAGAAAGAAGAGCGGGGCGGCGGTGGCGGCATCCGGAATGAAGAGCGTTTTCCGCTCAGTGACGATGGCGTGCATTACGCGGGGCAGTACGTCGCGCTCGTCGTCGCGGAAACGATCGAACAGGCACGGCACGCCGCGTCATTGGTGAAGGTGAGTTACGCACCCGAAGAGCCGCTGCTCACGATGGAAGCCGCCGTGAAAAAGGCAGAGAAGCCCAAGATGAACCGGGACGAGAAGATGCAGATCACGAAGGGCGACGCCGAGAAAGCGCTAAAAGACGCGAGCCTCGTGAAGATCGAGCAGACTTACATCACGCCGACGGAAACGCACAACCCGATCGAGATGTCGGGCACGATCGCGGTTTGGGAAGGCGACCAGAAATTGACTCTCTACGATGCGACCCAATTCGTGAAGGGCGTGCAGAATGTGCTCTCGCGCGCGTTCGGGCTCGAGCTGGAGAATGTCCGGATCATCTGTCCGTTTGTCGGCGGAGCGTTCGGATGTAAAGGCGCGGTCTGGATGCATATCCTGCTCGCCGCGATGGGCGCGAAAGTGGCGGGGGTGCCTGTGAAATTGCACGTCACGCGTCGGAACATGTTTGTCGGCACAGGTCATCGCACGCCGACGCGGCAGACTTTGTCGCTGGCCGCGACGCGCGATGGAAAATTGCAGGCGATGCAGCATGTCAGCGAGACGCTGACGTCGCCGGTCGGTCAGTTTACGGAATCATGCGGCGCGCGTTCGACCGGGCTGATGTACGAGAGTCCATCGATCCGGGTCGAGGAAACGGTCTATCCGGTGAACGTCTCGACGCCGACATTCATGCGCGCGCCCGGTGAATGCCCGGGAACTTACGCGCTCGAATGCGCGATGGATGAGCTGGCGATCTCGTTGAAGATGGATCCGGTCGCGTTGCGGCTGGCGAATCATGCGGATAATCATCCGACAAAAAACGTTCCCTTCAGCGCCAAGCATCTCAAGGAAGCGTATCAGCTCGGCGCCGAAAAGTTCGGGTGGGCCAAGCGAAATCCCGAGCCGCGCTCAATGCGGGACGGCGATCTCCTCGTCGGTTGGGGAATGGCGACGGCGACTTATCCGGCACACAAGATGAGCGCGGCGGCGAAGGTGATTTTGCGCGCCGACAACACCGCGACCGTGCAATGCGCGACGCACGATCTCGGCACCGGCGCTTACACCGCGTTCACTCAGATTTCGTCCGAGCAACTCGGCCTGCCCTTCGAGAATATTACGTTCGAGCTCGGCAAATCCGATTTCCCGTTTGGCCCGGTCGCGGGTGGTTCGAATTCCACGGGCACAGTCGGCACCGCGATTCATGACGTTGCGCTTCTTCTGCACAAAGCTCTCGCGGAACTTGCCGTGAAAGATGCGAAATCGCCGCTCTACAATTCGAAGCTCGAGGACATCGCCATGGTCGCGGAAGGTCGCATCGGTTTGAAAGGCGACAACGCTAAGTCCGACGCGTACGCCGACATTCTCAAACGCGCCGGGAAAGATTCGATCGAAGTGCAGAGCGAACAGAAGCCGCCGGAAGAAAACAAAAAGCAGGCGTTCCAATCGTGGGGCGCGCATTTCTGCGAGGTAAAAATCGATCCGCTGCTGCCGCGGGTGCAGGTGACGCGCGTGGTCAGCGTGATGAATTGCGGACGCGTCGTCAGCGCGAAAACCGCGCGGAGCCAAATCCTGGGCGGTGTGACCATGGGCCTCGGCATGGCGTTGACTGAGGAAACTTCCTACGATCCCGCGACGGGCTTGCCGGTCATCCGCAACCTCGCCGATTATCATGTGCCGACGAACGCGGACGTGCCGGAGATCGATGTCTCATTCGTGGGCGAACCCGACTTTGCATTCAACCCGATTGGCGCAAGGGGTATGGGGGAGATTGGGATCACCGGCATGGCCGCCGCGATCGCGAACGCGGTTTATCACGCGACGGGAAAACGCGTCCGCGATTTGCCCATCACGCCGGATAAACTGATTTGACCGCAGGGAAGGGCGATCTCAAGATCGTCCACGGCGGTTTGGAAACCGCCGCTCCTTGGGGCCCTGACACAATGAAGGAAATTCGAGACATTCTTCGCGCGTTCGAACTCCATCGCGGCCAGCCGCTCGCGCTCGCCACTCTCGTGCGCGCGCAGGGTTCGAGCTATCGGCGGCCTGGGGCGCGGATGCTTATTTGTCCTGACGGATTGACGGTGGGTTCGCTCAGCGGCGGATGTTTGGAAGAAGAAGTGGCGCGGCGCGGGTTCGAAGTGTTGCGCACCGGAGCGCCGTCGCTGATGAGCTTCGACACGCGTCTGCGATTTGGCTGCAACGGTAAAATCGAGATTTTTGTCGAAGCGGTGCGGGAAGAATTTCTCGCTGAGCTGAAGACGCATTTTGAGGAACGAAGGAATTGCCGCGCGATCACTCTGTTCGAAGGAGAGCAAGCTGAACTCGGGACGCGCGTGATATCGCTCGACCAGCAAGTTCCTGGCAGAGCATTCGTTCAGGAAATCGAGCCGCCCATCCGGTTAGTAATTTTTGGCGACGGCCCGGATAACGTCCCGCTCCGCGCTTTCGCCGAGGTTTTGGGATGGGATATGATTGAAGTCGACCAAGCCACCGACCTGCCAAGCTGCGCCGACCAGCGCACGGCTGCGATCGTGAAATCGCATAATTATGGCCGCGACTTCGCCGCTCTTTCTCATCTGCTGAATCTCGATCTGCCGTATATCGGACTGCTTGGTCCGCGTAAACGCCGCGATCAATTATTGAATGCAGTTTGGGACAACGGCATCGCGATCGACGCTGAACTGTTCGCGCCGGCCGGCCTCGATCTCGGTGCGGAAACGCCGGCGGAAATCGCTCTCGCGCTTGTGTCGGAAATTCAAGCTGTCTTTGCGGGGGCGACCGCCGAATCGTTGCGCGATCGCAAGGCGCCGATCCACGGCTGGAACATCGTTCGCACGCCGGCCGAAGCATGCCCAGCGTTGGCGCCATAATTCTCGCGGCCGGCGGATCGGAACGGCTCGGCCGGCCAAAACAGTTGGTGATATTTCAGGGTGAAAGCCTGGCGCGCCGAGCCGTTCGAGCGGTAATAGCGCAATGCTCCTGCGTGGCCGTCGTCGTTGGCGATCTCGGCGCGGAGATTGAAAACAATTTGCGCGCGAGCTCCGCGACGATCGTGCCGAACGCGGAGTGGCGGAGTGGTATCGGCACGTCGATCCGTTGCGGGCTTCGCTATCTGCTCGGTTCTCTTCCCGATCTCGACGCTGTGGTGATCTTGGCGTGCGACCAGCCGTACGTAGAGGCGAGCACGATCGCGGCCCTCATCGTGGAGCACGAACGAAGCGGGAAACCAATCGTCGCTTCGAGATATGCAAACACCCTCGGTATTCCGGCCCTCTTTGATCGCTCCTGTTTTGACGCGTTGCTTGCCCTGCCGGACCAGTCCGGCGCGAAAGCGATTATCGAATCACGTCCAGACGATGTCGCGTCGATCGAGTTCGAGAAAGGCGCGATCGATATCGACACGCCTGCGGATTTCGAGCGGCTTCGCTAACAGCAGGCCGCGGCGGCTGGCTGACAACAGATCTCGGTTTCCACTTCGTGGAGCCGCCGGTCTCGCGCCTTGCATGTGGTGGTCGGGGGCGAAATGACCACTCGGGTCTCGCCAAGCCCGCTCGTCACCGACTCGACGTGGTAAAGCGACGGAAAGAAATTGTCGTCGCCATACTCGACGCGAATCTCCGTTTCGAGCTGAAGCGGAATCATGGCGGTCACCTTGTCGAAGATTTTTAGGAATTTGCCGGCGGTCATGTAATCGGCATCCGCGTTCGCGGGGACCCAAAGCTGCACGACGGTCTCATCCCATCGGTTCGTTTGGCCACCACAATCGACCGTTTCGAAATGCGCCGCCTTGAGTTCGGTGAGGTGATAACCGGCGTGAATCGCGTCGCCGGTTTCGTTCGCAAAAATCAATTGGTCCTGCGGCGCGTTCCGCAGCGCCGCGATGAATTCCTTTGTCGTCATGATGTTGTCCTCTGTCTTCCTTTCGTCCTGTCGTTTTGGCAGCAAACCTTGCCGAGCCGTCCGCGTTCGGAAGTCATTCGGGGATGCTGGCGCATCCAGGCGTGCAATCCGGCGAGGACATGGCGAACGAAAGCGTCGCCATGCCGGGCCAGCCGGTAATGCATCCACTTTCCGTTCCGCCGCGCCTCGACCAATCCGGCGCGTTTCATCTGCGCGAGATGGCGCGAGACCTTGGGCTGGTCGATGCCCAGCGTGCCGTGCAGATCGCAAACGCAGACCTCGCCCTGAGCGAGCAAGTTCAAGAGGCGCAACCGGGTCGGATCGGAGAGCGTCTTAAAGAGCGGCGCGGGCTCGACAGAATTCGGCTTCTTCACGAAGATACATATACGCAGGAACGCATATGTATGTCAAGAGACATATTCAAGCGAGCGCATATGTAATCCAAGGAGCGGCGATTTGTAATCGCCGTTTTGTTGGTCGGCGGTTTCAAACCGCCGCTCCTTGTCTACTTCTTCGCCGTCCGCGGATCGTCGGCGGGATTGACGTATTTCACTTCGAAAGGACCCGCCGCGTGGATCTGCACGACACACTCGCTCTTGCAGATGGCGAAATGCTGCATCCCCGCCGGCATGACGGCGAAACCGCCCGCGGTCATTTCGTGCGCAGCCGTTTCGTCGAACTTCGCGCCCATCCCGAGACCTAACGTTCCGGAAATCACGGTGACATGTTCCGCGGTCGGATGGGTGTGCGGCGGGACTTTGAATCCGGCAGGAAATTGGAGGCGGACCGTGAACGGCCCGGCCTTTCCGGGATCGCCTTGCAGGACCGCGATTTTTGCGCCGGCGGGTAACGCCGGAGGTCCGTCGGCCCATTTCAAATCGCCGGGAGCGAACATGACATGCTCGGAGCTGGCGGCGGCCGGTTCCTTTGCTTTCGGCTTTTCGTCGAGAGCGAAAGCGATTGAAGAAAGCGCCAGAGCGGCGCCGAGTAACGCAACGGAAGTGATCTTTTTCATAGGATTCTGATTTGAGAATCGCCGAGTTCGTTAGGCAGCGTCAAGCAGGTATTGTCGCGAAGCGGATTGCGCTACAGTGTCGGGGAATGATGAAGATTTTTAGCTGGACGCTGCTCTTTTTACTTCCAATTGCGGCCCTTGCCGAAGACGTCCCGAAGTTCGATGCCGCCACGGCGGAACGTTTCGCCAATCTCGCGCTCGCTTGTGTCGGAAAGGAATATCCGAACAAGATCAGCCATGTGCTGAACAGCGACGCCGACGTCGCACCACCCCGAAAACTGACGTCGGCTTTCTGCGGCTGCTATGACTGGCATTCCTCCGTGCATGGGCACTGGCTGCTCGTGCGTTTGGTGAAGATTTTCCCCGACGCGCCGTTTGCGAAGCCCGCGCGCGAAGCGTTGCGCAAAAGTCTGACCGCGGAAAATCTGAAACAGGAAGCGGCTTATCTGCTCGGGAATGGCCGGGCGAGTTTCGAGCGCCCGTATGGCATGGCGTGGCTGCTCCAATTGATCGTGGAGTTGGCGGAATGGGATGATCCGCAAGCGCGCGAGATGTTGACGAATCTGGCGCCGCTCGAAGACGCCGTCCGCGATCGGCTCAAGACCTGGCTGCCGAAGCTTTCGCATCCGGTCCGCATCGGCGAGCACAATCAATCCGGCTTCGCGCTCGGATTGATGCTCGATTACGCGCATGCCACGAAGAACGAAGAGTTCGCCAAACTTGTCACCGCGAAGACGCGCGAATTCTTTCTCGCAGATAAGGATTGCTCACTGAACTACGAGCCGTCCGGCGAAGATTTTCTTTCCCCGTGTCTGGGTGAAGCGGATGCGATGCGGCGGGTTCTTTCCCCGGCTGAGTTCGCGAAATGGTTGAGCGATTTTCTCCCGCGAATTCCAACCACGGCCAGGGCCGACTGGTTGCCGATCACGGTCTCGCCTGATCCGAGCGATCCGAAGCTCGCGCATCTCGACGGCTTGAACTTGAGCCGCGCGTGGATGCTGGAGGGAATTGTCGCGGGCTTACCGCCGGACGATCCGCGCCGGGCCGCTTTGCTTGCCGCCGCGGCCGCGCACCGCCGCGCTGGTTTGGCGGCGGTGACCGGCGCGCATTATGAAGGCGGTCACTGGCTCGGCAGTTTCGCCGTTTACCTTGTCACACAACGCGGAATTGCGGCCGAAAAAGCCAGGTAACTTTCTCGCAGCCGTGATACCTCGATTTCTGGGTTGCCTCGTTGCGTTATTCGCCTTGCTCGCGCCGGCGAGAGCGGCGGAGGACGAAAAGGAACTAACAGCGCTCGAAATTTTCGACCGCGCCCTGGCCGCGTTCGACAATCAGCGCATGGCCTTGCGCGACTACCAGTATCATCAAACCCTGACCACCCATCAGTTCGATAGCAGCGGCAAAGTCACGGCGCGCGGGACCTGGCAATCAATCGTGCGGCCCGGCGATCCGCGGCCTCTGGAGTACACGGCGGAGCGGATGGAAGGGAAGCTCTCGTTCTTCAAAGCGGAAACCAGCGAGACCTCGCCCTCAGCAACGCCTTCGCAAAAGTCGAAGGCCGCTGACGATTCGAAAGAAAAAAACCAGGCCGAATCCGCGGTGGAAGCCGTGCGGAAGTACAACCTGCGGGATCGTTACATTTGGAAGCGGTTGCCGGACGAAAACGTCGGCGGAGAGGGCGCCTACGTTCTCGCGTTCGAACCGAAGCCGCGCCAAAACACAAAGTCGCGCGAAGAGCGTTTCTTCGGTCTTCTCGCCGGCCGCATGTGGGTTAGCCGCGGCGATTTCAGTGTCGTGAAAGCCGAAGCCGCGCTTCAATCTCCCTGCCAACTTTTCTGGATTCTGGCGCGGGTCACAGTCTTCCAGTTTACCTACGAGCTCGAGCCGGCTCGCGGCGGTCCGCGCCTTTTCCGTTCGAGTAAAGCGACGGCAAAGACGGTGGTTTCATTTCCGTTCTACGCAGTCCGGCAACGGCATTGGCTCATCGCCGAAAAATACGAGCCGCGAACGGCGCGCGGAATCGCGCCGAAAAATCCGAAGCCAAGTTTGTCGCCGTAAACGGAAGCGTTTATTCCTCGTCGCCGACGACGAGATGGATCACGCCGGCGGGATCGGAAATCCAGAAGCCGTCGAAATCTTCGCGGAGCTGTTCCACTTCGTCCCGGCGCGGCACACCGTTGATTTTCAGATAGGAAGCGGCGGCTTCGGTGTCGTTGGTTTCCAGCTCGAGCCAGATATCGGGGTGGCTCAAGTTCGGCACGCGATCGAGCCAGAGCCGGTTCGGACCGAATTGAAAAATGCAGCCGTCCGCTTCTTCTTCGATGACCGGCAGGCCGAGCGTGTCGCGATAAAAAGCCAGCGTCTGCTCGTAGGTGTGGCTCGGGCATTTGATCGCGATGTTCGCGCCGCCGGAGAACTGCGGGCCATTAACGTTTGCGACCATGGATGATAAATCGAGTGCGGCGCTAAAGTTGTTTCAGGATTTTTTTGGAAAGCGTCTTCGCTTTTTCGAGCGCCGCTTTTTCGTCATCGATCCCGCCGATCGCGACGGTGATGAAGGCGTTCCCTTTCGCGACGTAAAGCAGCAGCTCGTGCGAGATCCCGTTTTCCGCACCGCCGCTAAAGAGGCCGGCCTTGTCTCCCAGGCCGGAGAGCGGTTTGATTTTCGGGTTACCGGCGCTCAAGGCATCGAGCTGCTGTTTCGGTTCGAGCTGGCCGGCCGCGGCTTGCCGGACGCGCAACACGAGCGATTTGCCCGGATTCTGACTGTAATAATTGCAGCGCGAGTAATAGCCATCCGCTCCGTCGCCATTGCGCGGCTGCGGTTCCTTGACCGGCTCGCCGAGCGCCGCTTCGGCATCGGCTTTGGTGATGATCGTGCCGACGTCGATCTGCTTTTGCTCCGCACCTTGCAGATTAGTCAGCGCCAAAATTATCACTGTGACTGCCGCCGCGGCGGTGACCCTGCGCATGACGATTACCCTCCGGCGGCGCCTTCGCCACCTGGTTCAGTCATGGCGACGGGATCGAGAGCGCGCTCGAGCTCTGCGGGCGGCAGCACTTTTTTCTCGAGGCAAATCTCTCGCACGGTCCGTCCGGTTTTCGCGCTTTCCTTCGCAATCTCCGCGGCGCGATCGTACCCGATCTTCGGCGCCAGACTTGTTACCATCGCCATGGAAAGCTCGACCAATTCGCGGCAACGCTCTTCGTTCGCCTCGATCCCGATGACGCATTTCTCGGAGAAGGCGTCGCAAGCGTGGGCCAGGAGCCGGATGCTTTCGAGAAGATCGTGCGCCATCACCGGCATCATGACGTTGAGCTCGAAGTTGCCGTTCGCGCCCGACCAGGTGACGCAGGCGTCGTTGCCGATGACTTGCGCGCAAACCATCATGAGCGATTCGCACATCACCGGGTTTACTTTGCCCGGCATGATCGAGCTGCCCGGCTGGGTCGAGGGCAATCTGATTTCGCCGATGCCGCAACGCGGACCGCTCCCGAGCAGGCGAATGTCGTTCGCGATCTTGAAGAGGCTGACCGCGACGGTTTTCAAATGCCCGCTCGCTTCCACGACGGCATCCTTCGCACCCTGCGCTTCGAAATGGTCCTCCGCTTCGCGAAATTTTATCCCGGTGCGCTGTTCCAGGTGGCGCATCACTTTGGATGGAAATTCCACGTGCCGGTTCAGCCCGGTTCCAACCGCAGTGCCGCCAAGCGCGAGCTCCTGGAGGACCGCGATCGATCGCTCCACTCGTTCACGCGCGTAAAAAATCTGGCGCGCGTAGCCACCGAATTCCTGGCCGAGCCGGACCGGAGTCGCATCCATCAAATGCGTCCGGCCGATCTTGATGATCTCCCAAAACTCTTTTGCCTTCGCATCGAGCGCGCCGTGTAACTTCTCGAGCGCTGGCGCCAGAAGATTCCGGAGCTGTTCCGCCGCGCTGATGTGAATGGCCGACGGGATCACGTCGTTACTGGACTGTCCCATGTTGACGTGATCGTTCGGATGCACGGGATCTTTGGCCCCGATCGGTTTCCCGGCGAGCTGGCAAGCGCGGTTGGCGATTACTTCATTCGCGTTGGTGTTCGTGCTCGTGCCGGAGCCGGTCTGGAAAATATCGAGCGGGAAATGCTCGTCGAGTTTTCCTTCCACCACTTCTTCCGCGGCTTGGACGATGAACGCCGAGCGATGCGAATCGAGCAGACCGAGATCGGCGTTGGTCTGGGCGGCGGCCCACTTAATCAGGCCGAGCGCGCGAATAAACGGACGCGGAAACCGATAACCGCTGATCGGGAAATTCAGGACCGCCCGCTGCGTGGAAGCGCCATAGAGCGCGGATGCCGGCACCGACATTTCGCCCATGGAATCCTTCTCGACTCGGGTCGATCCGGAAGTCATGCCGAGCGATGGTTTGTGGAGAGTGCCGCCGCCGGCTGGAGATGACGGCGATGGCCGTTGCGCCGGTTCGCTTTCTCAAAAACGGTGATGAACATCGGCGGAATATTTTGGAGGAAGTACTCGGACTTCGCGCGTTCGAATACGGTCGCGTGCTGCCGGAGCTCGTTCGTGACCTGATAGATGATGAAGCTACCGCCATCCTTGAGCGCTTCGTAGGTTTTCTCCAGCAGGGCGCGTTTCTTTTTGATCTCGAGAATGCTGAACGGGATGCCGGAAATAATGTAATCGCAATGGGGGATGCCGCGGCGGTCCAGCTCCTCCGGCAAGCGCGCTGCGTCCGCATTGATGACATGGACGCGAGGATCGCCGGCGAACTGGCGCTTGAGGTCGCGGCAAAAGGCCGGATCCAACTCCAGGAGTAGCAACTGCGAGTCGGGCGACATCCGCCGCGCGATCTCACGGGAATGAACGCCTTCGCCCGGCCCGTACTCGGCGATCACGCGCGGTTCGCTGAAGTCGATCTTCCGCGCCACGCGTTTCACGAGGGCCTTGGAGCTCGGTATGATCGAAGCGATTTGAAAAGGGCGTTGCAGAAACCGCTTGAAGAAGAGAGCGCTCATGAAGGTGGGAATAGTCCACCTCGCTCTCCTCCTTGTCCAGTGAAGAGGTGAGCAGACCCGCGGCTCTTTTCGCACGCCTCAGGAGGAAAATCTGGCGTCAATGGGCCGGCGCATCGTTAGGTCGAGTGAGAAAACACGAATGAAGGATTGACACGGACTATAAATTTAATAATGATCCGGTAGCGAAAAGGCTTGCCCTTCCGAGCCTAAGTTGCTGATTTTCTCCAATGCATAACCTCTTAACGGTCAAGGAAACGGCCAAATACCTGCGGATTCCGTTGCCGACCGTTTATTATCTGGTGCAACGCGGGCAACTTCCCGCCATCCAGATTGGCGGTCGCTGGCGCATCAAAAAGGCGTCGCTCGACAAGGACATCTTGAAGGAGGACAAATCGGGACAGCCGACCGTGCTCGTGGTGGATGACGACGAAAGCCTCCAGAGCTTGTTTAAGATTTTCCTGAAGAAAATCGGGTTCAGCCGTGTGGTTGTCGGCACTGTGAAAGAAGCGATCACAGCGCTCCAGAAACAGAAGTTCGATCTCCTCTTTCTCGATTTGAAATTGCCGGATGGCCCCGCGGATGACGTCTACGATGCCGCGAAAGAGGCCGATCCTGAATTGCCGATTGTCGTCATCACTGGATATCCCGACAGCGAAATGCTCGACCGGATTCTGGCCAAAGGCCCGATCACCGTCTTGAAAAAGCCGCTGAAAGTGGAGCAGCTTCAGCAGACGGTTCGCATCCTCGGTCACAAAGACGCCGCCAAGCTCGCGGCGTAGTTGATTCGTCATTTATTCGACGCCGGGACGAGGCGGCTGCGACTTGTCGTTGCGACCGACTCGTCTCTTGACACGTCACTCGCGACTCGTCACTTGTCACTGTTTTCAGACGCGCGGTTAGCTCAGGGGTAGAGCACTACCTTGACACGGTAGGGGTCAGAGGTTCGAAACCTCTACCGCGCACCACCCTCCAATCCTCCGCAAGTAATGGCGATCATCAATAATCTCGATAAACTCGCCCTGCTTATCCGGCAGGAAGCCGCCGCTTTGCTCGTGCAATGGCGGCAGCAGGTGAAGCAACTTCCCTCGGCCCAGCATCTCGATACGCCGGCGCTGAACGATCACATCCCGCATTTCCTGGAGGAATTAGCGGGCGCGCTTCAATCACAATCGCGCGCCACAATTCCGCAGGCGTTGGAAGGAAGCAGCCCCCCGGCCCATGGGTTGCAACGTCTCCAGGAAGCTTTCGATCTTGAGGAGGTCGTCGCCGAGTACAACATTCTGCGTGGCTGCATCCATGATCTCGCTGAGAAGAATGGCTTAAGCCTGCAAGGAGAACCGTTCCACATCATGAACCGGGTCCTCGACCAGGCGATTGGAATGGCTGTCCAAAGATATTCCACGGAACGAGCCTTGGAAGTGCAGCGACGCCGCGAAGAATATCTCGCCTTCGTGGCCCATGATCTTCGCACTCCTCTCAATGCCATTTCCCTGGCGACCAGAATTTTGGAAGTCACCTTCCGCGAACGAAGCGAGCGCGCTGAGACCGCGCAGATGTTGAAAACCCTGGGACGCAACGTCCAGCATCTTCAGACGCTGGTCGCCAAAATCATCGAGGAAAACACTAATCTTCAAACGGAAACCGGGATCAAACTGGAGCGTCGCGAGCTTGATTTATGGCCGCTCCTGGAAGGCCTCATTCATGACCTGCGCCCCGTGGCCGGAACCGGCAGCACCAAGCTCATCAACAAAGTCCCTCACCGCCTGGTCGCTTATGCAGATGCCAGTTTGTTACGGCGGATTTTCCAGAACTTGATTGGCAACGCTATCAAGTTCACTCCACGCGGAAAGGTCGTCATCAAGGCGCAGCAACTTGGTGACGAAGGTCTCGTCGAGTGCCGCGTGAGCGACAATGGCGCCGGAATCCCGCCGGACGATCTCGAAAAAGTTTTCGACGAATTCGAGACCGGTACTCAGACTGAGGGCGGGTTGGGTCTCGGTCTCGCTATCGTCAAAACGTTTGTCGAGGCTCACGGCGGCAAGGTGACAGTGGAAAGCAAACCGGGCGCCGGCTCAACGTTCCAATTTACGCTGCCCGGCAAAACCAACTAGAAGAACGCCTGCCGGCTGGCTGCAACCGGGAAGGCGTTTCAAAATCTTCTCGACATCGTCAAGCTGCGGGTTTGACCCTGCATCGGTGATTGGGACAAGGAACGCGCTCGTCGCAGTTGGCGTTTTGCTGGCAACTGTTTGCCTGTTCGCTGTGTCGAGCTGCAGCAAATCCCGCAACGAAGCGCATGCCCGCGAAGTTGCGGATCGCGTGAAGACTGAGTTACTTCACGCGTGGAATAGCTACGAGCGTTATGCGTGGGGACATGATGCGCTGAAGCCGTTGAGCAAGACGGCGCATGACTGGTACGGGCAGTCGCTCCTCATGACACCGGTCGATGCGCTCGACACGCTTATCCTGATGAAGCTGGACGCCGAAGCGGACAAGGCACGAGCACTAATCACAAGCGAGCTCTCTTTCGATCGCGACATCTACGTTAAGAACTTCGAGATAACCATCCGACTGCTGGGAGGATTGCTCTCCGGTTATCAGCTCACGGGTGACAAGCGGCTGCTAACCCTGGCCGAGGATTTGGGGAACAGGCTGCTTCCCGCATTCAATTCGCCGACCGGACTTCCTTACGTCTTTGTTAACCTTCGCACCGGTCAGGTCCGCGATCCGGTGTCGAACCCAGCCGAAACCGGCACTCTGCTCCTCGAGTTTGGCACACTTAGCAAGCTCACCGGCAATCCAGTCTTCTACGACAAGGCGAAACGCGCGCTGGTCGAGACCTACAAACGCCGTTCGCCGATCGGTCTCGTAGGATCAGCCATCAATGTGGAAACAGGCGCGTGGACCGATAACGATAGTCATGTCAGCGGCGGGATCGATTCCTACTATGAGTATCTCTGGAAGTGCTGGCTCTTGTTCGGCGACAAG
>JBEEHT010000113.1:0-6256 GCA_041167545.1 Verrucomicrobiota bacterium | reverse complement strand
GGGGCCTCTTCTTTTGCTTCTGCCGCTGGCGGTTCTTGCGTCACTTCTGCCGCTGGCGGTGCCGGCTGCGTTTCGGCAGGTGGAGCCTCCTCGGTTTTCGCTTCCGGAGCAGGCGTTTCCTTTTCAGCCGCGACCGGAGCCGGAGCCGCGGCTTCCGCTGCTGCTCCCTTGTCCCCCTTGGCTTTCAAAAGTCGGGCGAATGCCGATGCGGGCTCGTTCAAAACTCGAACCAAACGAGTCGCGGGCGCGAGCAGCAATCCAAGAAGCTGCGACAGCAAAATCTCGCGCGAAGGCAGCTCGGCCAATGCTTCCACATCCGAAGTCGACAAAATCGCCTTATCGACGACGCCGATCTTTAGCGTGGCGATTTTGAATTCCGCCGCGAACATCTTCAGAATCTTCGCGACCGGCGCGACGTCCTTTTCCCCCATGACAATCGCGGTCTGTCCCGTCAGCTTGTCGCCGACATCAGGCATGCCGGAATCGGCCATGGCGCGTTTCAGAAAACTGTTTTTCACGACGCGCACTTCCGCGCCGGCGGGAGCGAGCCGATTTCGGAGCTCGCCAAATTGATCGACCTTCATCCGCTGATAATCGGTCACCAGCAGGAACGGCGAACGGTTGAGCTTCTCGGCGAGGTCGGAAACGATCGAGGCTTTTTCTGGTCTCATGGCAATTCGCTTCTGTTAAATGGCTAAGTAAGGCGACGGATCGACGTGCAATCCGGGCGACATCGTCGCGCTCAGCGTCATTCCTTCCACGAAGCGGCCTTTCGCCGTCGCCGGCCGGGCGCGCACGACCGCTTCGATCACCGCCGTTCCGTTTTCGATCAATTGATTCTCCGCGAATGAAAATTTTCCGACCGGCACCGCGACGTTGCCGTTCTTATCGAGCTTGAATTCAACCCGGCCCGCTTTCACTTCTCCCACCGCTTTCGCGGTATCCTCGGTCACCGTGCCGGTTTTCGGATTCGGCATCAGGCCACGCGGACCGAGCACTTTGCCGAGCTTGCGCACTTCCGCCATCGCAGCCGGCGTCGCGATCGCAACATCGAAATCCTGAAAGCCTTCCTGGCACTTCGCGATCATGTCCTTGAAGCCGACATATTCCGCGCCGGCATCCTTCGCCGCCTTCGCCGCCTGACCTTCGGCGAAAACCAGAACGCGCACCAGCTTTCCGCTCCCGTGCGGCAGCGGACAAGTTCCGCGCACCATCTGGTCGGACTGCTTTGGATCGACCCCGAGCCGGAAGCAGACCGTGACGGTTTGGTCGAACTTCGTCGGCGGCAATTTCTTCAGAGTCGAGACCGCCTCGTTCAGGTTGTAGGTCTTGGTGCGATCCACCTGCTCGGCGGCCGCGCGATAACGTTTACTGCGATTTTTTTGCATGATCTTTTGCAGTGCCAGCGAGCCCCATGCTCTCCTGCGTTGCCCATGCCTTCCTCGGCGCGGGACGTGGAAATTAGCGTCCGTTCGCTTCCTGTCAAAGCGAATCTTCGCGCCCACATCATCGAAAAGGATCTCCGCACAAAGGACCCAACGGATCACAACGCCAGCAACCCAATTTATCCTTTGTGCCCTTAGTGCGAGCCTTCCGAATTTGCGGGTTGTCAAAACGGAAAGCGAACTGATAAACCTCGGGCATGCAACCCACAAAAATTATACTCGTTACAGTTTTTGCCGTGCTGATCACGGCCATGGCGATGACAGCCGCGCCGGTTAATTTCAGCGAAGTGTCTCTCTGGGTTCGCGCGCGCGAGACCGATCAATCGATCGTGCGCGAGATCAGCCAGCGTAAGCTCACCAAAGCGCTGACG
This sequence comes from Verrucomicrobiota bacterium, assembly GCA_041167545.1. Classification (GTDB taxonomy): domain Bacteria; phylum Verrucomicrobiota; class Verrucomicrobiia; order Chthoniobacterales; family UBA10450; genus AV80. The sequence goes on along the minus strand of JBEEHT010000113.1, from coordinate 4,440 downwards.
CCGCAGGAGGAAACCACCCTGAAGTCGCAAGGCGCGAGCGATTCACTGATCCAATCTTTGCGCAAGCCGGCATTGATTGCGCCACCCGAAAACGCCGCCAGGACGGACCCAAAACCACAGCCGCCGAAAGTGCAGCCGCCGACTGAAACCATGACCGATTCAGCCGCGGATAACGTTCAGGTTTTTGAAGTGACCTCCGGCCATCCCATCAACCTCAGCCAATGGGGCGGACCCGACTACGAACTTGCCTTCAACGTCTTTCGTTTCGCGGGCGAGAACGTCGTCGAGCCCGTCATGGTCGACACCGTCCGCACCTACACCGATGTCGCCCATTACGTCGGGGTTCTCGGGACCGGTCCGCGAACCGCATTGCCGTATTTCCACAACCGAAGACTGATTCCCTATCTCGGTGGCGACTTAAAAGACGATTCGCACATGATCGGCGATTACATTTCCGTCTCATCCCATTCTACGACCCGCGGAATGTCTATCGACCGCAGGAATCCCGTTTTCATCAAAGGCGTTCCCTACACGCTTTATCCCATCTACGGCGCGGGCAGCACGGCGCTGTATTATATCGGACATGGAGCGAGTTCCGTGAGGCTCGCCGTCGTCGCCTCGCGCCGGTAACGAGCGCCAACGCGCGGTCCTACTCGAAGCGCAGTCCATCCGACTTGGACGGACCCTTGATGAGATAGGCGCGGCCTTTGTCGATTCGGTAGCGAACCTCCAGAGCTTCATGCCGATCGATCCGGTAACGGATGGCCACCTCCTTCGAATCCGAAGACCACTTCGCATAGAAGGCGTCGGCGCCAGTGTCGAGCGTCTCCTTGATCTCTTCGAGCGGGCCGATCTTTTTGCCGGTCACCGCGTTCATCAAATAGATGTGGAAGTTGCCGTAGCCCAGCTCTCCGCCGCCGTGCGCGGCGATTGAATGCTTGCGATCCGGCGAGAGGCCACCATCGATTACCGCGTACTCATTGGGTCCGTACTCCTGATTGCTCGTGGCAAACACGGAAGCGACCGCGGCGGCAGACAAGGTGATAAGCAACAAAACTCGCGCCTTGGCAGTCATCATTTCTGCCTACGGTTTCGAAACATTCTTGAGGATCTTGCCTTCCTTCATCACGAACGAGACGCGTTCGGTCGCGGTGATGTCGGTGGTTGGATCGCCAGGGATGGCGACGATGTCGGCGAGCTTGCCTTTTTCCAGGGTGCCGACTTTTGCAGAGATGCCGAAGAGTTCGGCGTCAACGGAGGTGGCGGAGCGGAGCGCTTCGATCGGCGGAAGGCCAAGATCTACCATTAACTTGAATTCCTTCGCATTCTGGCCGTGCGGAAAAACGGCGGCATCGGTGCCGAGTCCGATCTTCACTCCGAGCTTCACCGCATTCCGAAACATTTCGGAACGCGCCGCCGTGGCCGCCCTCGCCTTCGCCTGCAGCGCCGGAGGATAAGCGTCGATCTTCGACATGATCCATTCGCTCGCCATCAAGGTCGGCACCAAGTAAGTACCCTTTGTCTTCATGAGCTGAAGCGTTTCCGGTTTAAGAAATGACCCGTGCTCAATAGAATCGACGCCGGCTTCGATGGCCTCCTTCGCCGCCTGGTCGCCGTGGCAGTGGACCGCGATCTTCTTGCGCAAGCGATGCGTCTCATCGACCAACGCCGCCATTTCCGGCGCGGTGAACTGCGGTGTGTCCACTTCGTCGGTCAGCGAAAGGACCCCGCCGGAAACCGCTGCCTTAATCACATCAGCGCCGTTCTTGACTTGGAAACGCACGGCTTTCCGAATCGCATCCGGGCCATCAGCGATGCCCTCGGAATAATCGGGCTCGTGGCCGAAGAGAAAATCACGGAAGCCCGCGGTACCATCGAAGTGGCCGCCGGTCGCGCCGATGCCATAAGTGGCGACGAGCATGCGCGGACCCGCGAAAACGCCCCTGGCGATCGCATTGCGCAGCGCGATATCGACAAAATCGTGGCTCCCTTCAAAACGGCTTCCCAAATCGCGCACGGTGGTGAAGCCGGCTTCGATCGTCGCGCGCGCGTTTGGAATGGTCAGGAAAGCGAGCTCGGAAACGTTGGTATCGAGAAGTTTTAAGCGGCGCTCGTTGAAGTTGCCGGTAAAATCGAAAGTGAGATGCGTGTGCGCATCCATGAACCCAGGCGACAACGTTGCGTCGCCGAGATCGATGACCTGCGCGCCTTGCGGAATGGGCAGACCACTGCCGGCATCGACGATCTTGTCGCCTTGGACAATCACGACGCCGTTGGGCACCAGCGCTTTCGATTTCCCATCGAACAACCGAGCCGCCTTTAAGGCGATGATCTCATCCGCTGCGTGAACGCACACGGCGGAGGAGAGCCAAACCAAAATCAAAATGAGACAAGTCGATCGAAGAGCGGTTCGCATAACCTTCGTTTAGAAACTCCCGGCCATCCGAGCAAGAAAGAACGCCTTGTTTCGCGCGCTTCGCTTCGCTTGAATCGCCGGGAATGAAGACATTGCTTTGCCTGGCGCTGCTCGTGGTCGGGACAAGAGGTTTCGCGCAAACGCCGCCGCCCGCGCCTTCGCCCTCACCAAAAGATTCTCCGCCCGCCGCGGCCGATTACGATTTGCGATGGGGGGTAAAGATTCCGATGCGCGACAAGGTCGAGCTCAATGCCACGCTTTATCTGCCCAAGACGCCGGATAGCTCGGCGCCGAAGACCCCGGTGATTTTCACGCTCACGCCCTACATCTCGGACAGCTATCACGCGCGCGCCGCTTATTTCGCTTCGCGCGGTTACGCTTCTGCGCTGGTAGATGTGCGCGGCCGCGGCAATTCCGCCGGCGACTTTGAGCCGTTCGCCCAGGAACCGCGTGACGGCCACGACGTCGTCGAGTGGCTGGCGCAACAACCGTTCTGCGACGGCAAGGTCACCATGTGGGGCGGTTCGTACGCTGGATTCGATCAATGGGCGACGGCCAAGGAATTTCCGCCGCATCTCGCGACCATCGTCCCCGTCGCGTCGGCGCATCCGCCGCTCGATTATCCATCGTTCAATAACGTCGGCGAGACCTACGACGTGCAGTGGTTCACTTTCACCAGCGGCCGGGCTGGCCAGGGCAATCTTTTTGGCGATTCAAAATTCTGGCGCGCGAAATATCTCGACGCCTACAAGAAGCACATCGCTTTCAAAACCCTCGACTCGTTTATCGGCAATCCGTCCGTGAATTTCCAGCGGAGCCTGAAACATCCAATCGCCGACGCTTACTACGACGCGATGGTTCCGAGCCGCGAACAATTTCAGAAAATCGCGATGCCGATCCTCAGCATCACCGGCCAGTACGATGGCGATGAGCTCGGCGCTCTCAGTTTTTATCGTGACCACATCGCGAACGCTTCGCCGGAAGCGCGCGCCAAACATTTTCTCATCATTGGGCCGTGGGACCACGCTGGAACGCGCACGCCCACCGATGACGTAAGTGGAGTGAAGTTCGGCCCGGGCGCGCTCGTCGATCTGAACAATCTGCATCGGCAATGGTACGACTGGACGCTGAAGAACGGACCGAAGCCGGAGTTCCTGAAAGATCAGGTGGCCTACTATCTTCTTGCTTCAGGAAATACCGGCGCGAATGGCGAATGGAAATACGAGAAGACTTTCGAAGCGCTCACGGCAAACCCGAAGACGCTTTACCTTGATTCGAAGAACGGCGACGCCAACGGCGTTTTCCGGTCGGGAATGCTAACGGCCAACCAACCGAAAGAAGGCGCTGACAAGTTTGTCTATGATCCGCTCGACACGCGCCGCGGTGAAAACATCGAAGGCGTGGAGAGCAACGAAAAAATCGCCGCTCTCGATCAGCGCTACGCGTTGAGCATTGGCGAAGACGGTCTGGTTTATCACAGCGATCCGTTGCCTAACGAGACGCCGCTCGTCGGCTGTCCGCAGGTCACGCTTTGGGTTTCGCTCGATACGCCCGACACCGATCTCACTGTCGATCTCTACGAGATCCAGCCCGACGGCACCAGCATCGGGCTCTGGAGCGACATCCGCCGCCTGCGTTACCGTGAATCGTTGCGCCAGGAAAAATTGGTGAAGCCCGGCGAGATCGTGAAGTGCGATTTCAATCCCGGCCTGTTCGTCGCTCGTCGCCTGATGAAAGGCAGCCGGTTGCGGCTGGTCGTCTCCTGCTCGAACTCCATCGCGTGGCAAAAGAACTACAATTCCGGCGGAGTCGTTGCAGATGAAACCGCGAAGGACGCGCGCACCGCGCATGTCCAGGTCTATCACGACGCCACCCACGCGAGGATGATGCAGATTCCGCTACGCTAGGATGTCCAGGATCCGGGTCGGCATATTATTTGGCGGCAGATCGGCCGAGCATGAAGATTCTTTGAAGTCGGCAAAAAACATCGTCGACGCCATCGACAAAAATAAATACTAGGTCGT
>JBEEHT010000112.1:0-4979 GCA_041167545.1 Verrucomicrobiota bacterium | reverse complement strand
GACGGGATGGCGAAGGACGCGAAATGGAAGGGCACGCTGGCGGCATACGATCGAATCAAAAAGGCGCAGGACGAGACCGCGAAAATCATGCCGGTTTACAATTACTACGAGACGTTCCGCGGCAAACAAAACGCGAGCTATCGCGCCCCTCGCAGCTTTTACAGCACCCTCTTCAAGTATGCCCGCCGCCTCCTGCGCGCCGGCGATGAACGGCCGAAGCCCAACGGCGAGCGCTTCCCCGAATTTCGCGACAGCAACCGCGAGTCGCTCGAGCTCGATCTGTTCTCCACCGAGCCGGTCCACGACGACTTGGAGCAGGTTTTGTTGACCGATTCGCTAAGCGATCTGGCCACCCGTTTCGGGTCCACCGATCCGCTGGTGCAAAAAGTCCTCGCCGGAAAATCGCCCACCGCGCGCGCCGCCGAGCTCATCAAGGGGACAAAGGTAAAAGACCCGGCCGTGCGGAAACAATTATATGAAGGCGGCGCCGCGGCCGTAAAGGCGGCGAACGATCCCATGATCGAGCTCGCTCGAATCGTCGATGGACCAGCGCGTGCCGCCCGCAAAATTTTCGAGACCCAGGACGAAACGAAACAGCAGACCTATGGCGACATCGCCAAGGCGCGCTTCGCGATTGAAGGCACGAGTAACTATCCGGACGCGACCTTCACGCTTCGTCTTTCCTACGGCACCGTCCGCGGCTACGAGGAGAACGGAAAACCGATCGGCGCGCTGACCGATTTCGCCGGCCTCTACGCACGCGCCGACGAGCACAAGAACCAGCCGCCCTTCGATCTGCCGTCCCGCTGGGTGGACAGGAAGTCGGCTCTGAATCCGGCCACGAAATTCAACTTCGTCTCCGACGCCGACATCATCGGCGGCAACAGCGGCAGTCCGGTCGTGAACAAAGCGAATGAATTCGTGGGCATCATTTTCGACGGCAACATCCAGTCGCTCGTCCTCGATTGCATTTTCACCGACAAGGAAGCGCGCGCCGTGAGTGTCGATTCCGCCGCCATCACCGAAGCGCTGCGGAAAGTTTACGATGCGGGTGCGCTCGCGGATGAGCTGGGGCAATAGTTATCAGTTAATGGTTACCAGTTATTGGGAACTCGCCCCATTAACCAATAACGACTAACCAATAACGGCGCTCGTCAGAGCGCCTTCAGCAGCGTCTTCCACCGCGCCCACGCATCGTCGCGGGCCTTTTTGTTTTCCGGCGTTCCTGTCGGCGACTCGCCTTCCCGCATGAAGCCGTGGCCGGCGCCTTTGTAAATCACCGGCTCGTATTTTTTCCCAGCGGCTTTCATGAGCTCTTCGCCTTTCGGAATCGTCGCGTCCACCCGCGCATCGTTCTCGGCGTAGAAGCCGTAAACGGGACACGGGATCTTGGCGGCATCCTCCGCATTGCCTACTGCCGTTCCATAAAACGAATAAGCGGCCTTCAACTTGGGATTCATAGTCGCGTAGTCGAAGGCCCATCCCCCGCCCCAGCAAAATCCGCAGACGGCGAGCGAACCGTTAGCCGCCGGAATTTTCGTCAGCGCATAATCCGCGGTCGCATTCAGGTCCGCCTTCACCTGTTCCTTCGGCAAAGCCGAGATCGCTTTCCGGGCGCCATCGATGTCGGCATAGGTCTGGCCGCTCAAGAGATCGGGCGCGATCGCAATCACGCCGTTCTCGGCCAGTTGGTCGCAGACGCCGCGCACCCAGTCGGTCAGCCCAAAGATTTCGTGGATCACGATCACCACCGGCGCCTTCTCCTTGCGCTCGGGATAAACCACGAACGCTTTGATCGTTCGCTCGCCCGATTTGAACTCGACCCACTCACCGTGCCGCGAAGATTTTTCCAGGCGCGCTTTCGCCCAATCCTGAGCGGAAGCCGTCGCCACCGCGAAAAGCAGAACGAATGCTAGAGAAAGTTTCTTCACTCGAATGTTGGGCTCGTTAGGCCGGAGGCGGAGTTGTCGCCGACCGTTTCCAAATCAACGCGTCCAGACTGAATCTTCCCCCGCCGTAGAAAAAGATGAAGAAAAAGACGAAGCAGTAGAACACCGCCGGCTCGCCCCGATTAATGATCGGAAAAAAGCCGCCCTTCGCGTGCACCATAAAATACGCCACCGCCATCATGCCGCAGGCAATGAACGCCGCGATGTGGGTGAATAATCCCAGGGCAATGAGAAGCCCGCCAATGAGTTCGATATAACCGCCGATCGTTCCGAGAGTGTCGAGCGACATCGCCTTTTGCACGGGCGGAAACCCGAGAATTTTCTGTCCACCGTGGCAGGCGAAGAGCAGGCCCACGACGAGGCGCATGAGACAATAAGCAGGATCCGCGAAGCGCTTGAGAGAGTTCATGAGGCGAGGCTGTTAGGTGCGCGCGGTGATGTCAAGAATCTAACAAGGAGCGGCGGTCTCCAGACCGCCGGGATGTAGAGGCGCTTGTGCCAAGCGCCTGGCTCGACAGGCAGGCGCTTGGCACAAGCGCCTCTACATCGTTGCAACTCAGCGCGCCTGCGTCACGGTGCCTGGTGCAAATCCACATCGGATGTTCCGGCTGGTTTTACTGGCATTGGCGCGGCCTCTTTTATCCCGATACCAAACGGACCGACACCTGGTTCAAGCATTACACTTCGACCTTCAACACCGTGGAACTCAATGCGCCGTTCTACAGTTGGCCAAAGCTGAGCACCGTAAAAAGCTGGCGGCGCAATGCTCCCGACGATTTCCGCTATTCCGTAAAAGTGAATCGCCTGATCACCCATGAAAAGCGCATGGTGCGAACGCGCATGCTGGTGGAGGAATTTTACGGTATCGAAAAAATTCTCGGCGCGAAAATGGGCTGCTTTCTTTTCCAGTTCCCGCCGAGCTATCGCTACACCGCGTCGCGGTTGAAGAGCATTGTCGGCCAACTGGATCCGGCCTACCGGAACGCGGTCGAGTTCCGTCACAAAAGCTGGTGGCGCGACGTGGTCTATCGCCGATTCGCTGATGCCAGGCTGGTTTTTTGTTCCGTCAGCGCGCCGCGGTTACCGGACGATCTGATTCGCACCAGCGACGTAATCTATGCCCGGTTGCATGGACGAAGCCGGTGGTATCGGCACGATTACTCGCTGGAAGAGTTGAGTGAATGGGCGCGGAAAATCGAGGAGAGCGGCGCGCGCGAGGCGTGGATTTATTTCGATAACGATCGGGAAGGTTTTGCGATCAAGAACGCGCAGGAGCTCGCGCGCCTGCTTCGCCTGCGCGGCCATGAGGTGATCTGACTGTGCCCGAGAAAATCGCGATAGCAGGCGGAGGGGCGGCTGGATTTTTCGCGGCGATCGCCTGTGCGCGCGCAAATCCGGCGAACGAGGTTTCGATCTACGAGCGCGGCTCGGAGTTCCTGACCAAGGTCCGAATCTCCGGCGGCGGACGCTGCAACGTCACCCATGCCTGCTTCGAGCCGAGACCATTGAGCGAAAGCTATCCTCGCGGGGAACGCGCGCTGATCTCACCGCTCCATCGCTTCTCGGCCGACGATACGGTCGCGTGGTTCGAAGCGCGCGGCGTGAAGCTCAAGACGGAGGCGGACGGCCGGATGTTTCCGGTGACCGATTCGTCGCACACCGTCATCGATTGCCTTCTGAACGAAGCGAAAGCAGCGGGCGTGCAACTCTTCCCGCGCAAAGCCGTGGAGGAAGCGCGCGCGACCGAGGCCGGCGGCTTCGAGCTGAAGATGGGCGGCGGCGAAATGATCCGCTGCGATCGATTGCTACTCGCGACGGGCGGCAGTCGCTCGGTGACCGGCGCGCAGATCGCTCGGGTCCTTGGACACACGATCGCGCCGCCGGTGCCATCGCTCTTTTCGTTTCATGTTTCGACGCCTTGGCTGCGTTTGCTGCCGGGAGTGTCGGTGCCGGATGCGGAAGCGTCAGTTCCGGAAACGCGGCTACGCGAACGCGGACCGATGTTGATCACACATAACGGCGTAAGCGGTCCGGCTATTTTGCGATTGTCGGCATGGGGCGCGCGGGTTTTGCACGAGTTGGATTACCGCTTCCATCTGCGCGTGAATTGGCTGCCCGACTTGCACGACGAAGAGGTCCGCGCGCAACTTCAAGCGTTTCGGCAAACAAATCCAAACCGGCTCGTCATCAATTCTCCGCTTGCTCCCCTGCCCTCGCGTTTGTGGGAGCAACTGGCGCGCGCCGCGGGAATCGATCGCGACGCACGCTGGACTACGCTGCCGCGGGAAAAAGCGCATGCGCTGGCGAACCTCCTCAGCCGGACCGAACTGGAAGTGAATGGCAAATCGCTCAACAAGGATGAGTTTGTCACTTGCGGCGGCGTGAACCTGCGCGAGATCAATTTCAAAACCATGGAAAGCCGCATTACTCCCGGTCTTTATTTTGCCGGCGAACTGCTCGACATCGACGGCATCACGGGCGGGTTCAATTTCCAGGCGGCGTGGACCACTGGATGGATCGCAGGGCACGCGATGGCAGATTCCTCACGATGAAACCAAAACAGGATCGGAGCGCGCTCGATGAGGTCCGTCGCGTCTACACCGATCTGGCCACGCGTCCGATCGAGCGCAATTGCGTGCGGGTAAAGGAGTGCTGTCATTTCAAATTGACTGGCCGCACGCCCTATCTCACCAAAGGCGAAGCGTTGTTGGCCGCGAAAGCTCTGCGCGCGACAGGCCGCACGCAGTTGCCGGCGAACACGACCGGGGCCTGTCCGCTCCTCGAGTCTGCAACCGGAAACTGCCTTATCTACGAGTCGCGTCCCTTCGGTTGCCGCACGCATTTCTGTGCGGCGGCGGGCGGACCGTACGCGCGCCGCGAAGTGATCGACTTGATTCGACGGCTGGAAGCGGTCGATGCGCAGCTTGGCGGCGACGGACCGCGATTGCTGCAGAACGCGATCGTTGACGCGCTCGGCGAACTGTAGCGGCGGTCTATGACCGCCGAATCTCCAAATGGTCGGCGGTCATA
>JBEEHT010000111.1:0-38222 GCA_041167545.1 Verrucomicrobiota bacterium | reverse complement strand
GGTCGGGATGACACAGCTGTTCCGCAATTTCTAGCGTGGGAAGTTGTGGTAGGTTCCACCGATGTCCGACAAACCTTCGAAGCTGAAAATCGCGGATCGCGAGTTCACCTCGCGGCTCCTTGTCGGCACCGGCAAGTTCGGCTCGAATGAATTGATGCGCGACGCGCTCGTCGCGAGCGGAACGGAGATCGTGACGGTCGCTCTTCGTCGCGCCGATCTTTCCGGCAAACACGATCCGTTCGCGAACATTCTCGATTTCATCGATCCCAAGCGCTTTCTCCTTCTCCCGAACACGAGCGGCGCGCGCAACGCCGCGGAAGCCGTGCGCCTGGCGCGGCTCGCGGTCGCCGCGGGATTGCCAAACTGGGTGAAGCTCGAAATCCATCCCGACGCGCGCTATCTATTGCCCGATCCGGTCGAGACGTTGGCGGCCGCGGAAATTCTCGTGAAAGAAGGATTCGTCGTCCTGCCCTACATCAACGCCGATCCGGTTTTGGCGAAGCGTTTGCAGGATGTCGGCACGGCGACGGTGATGCCGCTCGGCTCGCCGATCGGCAGCAACCGCGGAATCGAAACGCGCGCGATGATCGAAATCATCATCGCGCAGGCGACGGTGCCGGTCGTCGTCGATGCGGGTTTGGGCGCGCCGAGTCAGGCTGCCGAAGCGATGGAGATGGGCGCTGATGCGATTCTGGTTAACACCGCGATCGCAATCGCCTCCGATCCGAGCCGAATGGCGCGAGCATTTCGCCAGGCCGTCGAAGCCGGACGAGAAGCGCGCGAGATCGGTTTGGCCGAAGCGAAATCGACCGCGTCCGCTACGAGCCCGCTCACCGGTTTTTTCTCCAGCAGCGCGCAGCAATAATCTTCTGTAGCCGCTGCCCTGTGGGCAGCGCCGGATAGCAGGCATCGCTGCTCTCGCGCTTCGCACAGCGAAGCGGCTACAGAAATCACAGCGGGCGATAGGACACGCCGGCGTCGTTATAAAATTCGACCTGCCGTCCGCCAACGCGGCGGACGAAACGCCAGCCATGCTGGTGAGCAATGTCTCGCAGCTCGCCATCGGACAGCGCGCGGACGACGCGCAGCTCCGATGGATGCGTCACGAAATACTCCGGCTTCACCGCGAGCATCCGCGAGATTTTGGCGATGACCGCGGGCAGTTGGTCGTGCATTTCGTCAGTCTCGCACAGAGGACATAAAGGTCACAAAGTTTGGCGGCGCGGCGGGGCTGCGTTAGGTTTCCGCCCGATGTTCTCCGAAACCGTCGTCCTCCGCGGACACATAATCGATTCGCTCATCTTGCCGAAGGTGCTCGATCAAATCCTGACACAAGGCGGCGACTTCAAGATTGGCGAAATCAAGATCGGGCAGAACCGCGTCGATCAAAGTTACGCGCGGATCGAGGTCTCCGCGCCGACGCACGAGGCGCTGGATGACATCGTTCTCCGACTGCGCCAACACGGCGCCGAAGTGATCGAGAAGGCGGATGTGCAATTGGCTCCGGCGCCGGCCGACGGCGTGTTCCCCAAAGATTTCTACGTCACGACGAACCAGCAAACCTTTATCACCCTGGATGGCGCGGAGATCGAAGTGCATCCGGCGCTGATGGACTGCGCGGTCGTGGTCGATCGCAGCGTCCGCCGCGCGACCGCGAGGAAATTCCACGAAGTCAGCCGCGGAATGGAAATCGTGATTGGCCATCAGGGAATCAAGGTGATGCCGGTTCAGCGATCCACGTCGCACACAGCTGTGTTCGAATTCATGTCGACGAACATCTCGCTCGAGAAACCCAAGAGCGGCGTGATCCGCGAAATGGCGACGGAGCTCAGACGCGCGCGCGAAGACGGCGGCAAGATTCTGGTCGTCGCCGGTCCGGCCGTGGTGCATTCGGGTGCGGTCCCGCACTTGGAGAAGCTGATCGAGCTGGGTTACGTCGATCTCCTCTTCGGCGGCAACGCCATCGCGCTGCACGACATCGAGAATGCGCTCTTCGGCACGTCCGTCGGAATCAATCTGGAGCGCGGCTCACTCGCGGAGCGCGGCCATGAAAATCAGATGCGCGCCATCAACCTCATTCGCGAGGCCGGCAGCATATCGCGCGCGGTCGAAACCGGCGCGCTCAAGAGTGGAATCATGGCCGCTTGTGTGCGTCACGGCGTCGAGTTCATCCTGGCTGGCTCGATCCGCGATGACGGCCCGCTGCCGGAAGTGATCACCGACGCGCTCGCGGCCCAGGACGCGATGCGCGAAAAAATTACCGGCGTCACCACCGCGCTGATGATGGGCACGATGCTGCACTCGATGGCTGTCGCGAATTTGCTCCCGGCCACGGTGAAAACATTATGCGTGGATGTGAATCCGGCCGCGGTCAGCAAGCTGACGGATCGCGGATCGTTCCAATCGCTCGGTCTCGTCTCGGACCTCGAGCCGTTCCTCCGCGAATTAGCCGCCACGCTCGCGCGCTAACGGACATGCGTCAGTTGCTCCTTTGCCCGCCGGATTATTACGGCATCGAATACGAGATCAATCCGTGGATGAGTCGTGCCCGAGGCGCGGATACCCCGCTCGTCCAGGCGCAGTGGAAGGGACTCTTCGAAACGCTTTCGAAGTTGGATTGCAAAATCGATCTGGTCCCGCCGCGTCCGAAACTTCCCGACATGGTTTTCACCGCCAATGCCGGGCTCACGGTCGGACGTCGGTTTATCCCCAGCAATTTCCGGCACGTCGAGCGGGCCGGCGAAGCGCCGCATTTCGCCCGCTGGATGGAGGAGCACGGCTACGAAATTGTCTGGCTGCCGAAAGAATTGTATTTCGAAGGGGAAGGGGACGCGCTCTTCGGCGGCGACGTGCTGTTCTGCGGCTACAAATTCCGTTCGGACATCAACTCGCATCGCGCCGTCGCCGATATTCTGGGTTGTCTGGTTATTTCGGTCGAGCTGGTCGATCCGCGCTTTTATCACATCGATACCTGCTTCTGCCCGCTGCCGGACGGCGGCGCGATCTGGTTTCCTGATGCGTTCGACGAATACGGGCAGCGCGCGATCCGCGATCATCTCCATGATTTGATCGACGTCGCGCCGGACGAAGCCGCGCATTTCTCTTGTAACGCCGTGGTGCTCGATCGCGACATCGTTTTGCCCGAAGGCGCGCCGAAGCTCGTCGCGACCTTGCGTGATCGCGGCTACACCTGCCACGAATTGCCGATGACGGAATTCCTCAAAGCCGGCGGCGCCTGCAAATGCCTGACGATGTTTATGCCGCAGCGGGAGGTGTAGAGGCGCTCGCCGCGGCGAGCGTCTAATGGCTCCGCTTGCGCTCCAGTTCCGCCTCAATTTTCCCTAGCGGCAGGCAATTCATCACGTCCGCTTTTGTCAGCCATCCTTTGCGCGCGACGCCGACGCCGAACCACAATTCCTGGAGCCGTTCGATCCGGTGCGCGTCGGGATTGATCACGCACTTCACTCCCTTATCTTTCGCGAGCGGCCACCACCGCCAATCGAGATCGAGGCGCTTCGGCGCGGCGTTGATCTCGATCCAGGTGCCGGTTTCGGCAGCGGCGTCGATAATCGCGGGGATGTCGAGCGCGTAGGGATCGCGTTTTAGAAGCAGCCGGCCCGTGGGGTGCGCGAGCATCGTGACCAAGGGATTGCTCATCGCGCGAATCACCCGGCGCGTCATGTCCGCTTCCGAAAGCGTGAACGCAGAATGGACCGACGCCACGACGTAATCGAGCTCGGCCAGGACGTCGTCAGGAAAATCGAGCGAGCCGCCGCGGAGAATGTCGCACTCGACGCCGGCGAAGAGGCGAAAGTTTTCGAATTCACGGTTGAGCTTTCGGATCATTGCGACCTGCACGCGCAAACGCGCCTCATCGAGGCCGTGCGCCTGAATCGAGCTGCGGCTGTGTTCGGCGATGCCGAGATATTGCAAACCCAGCGCCTGCGCCGCCGCCGCCATTTCTTCAAGCGAGTTGTGCCCATCGCTCGCGGTCGTGTGGCAATGGAAAGTGCCGCGCAAATTTTCCGCCTCGATCAACCGGGGCAGCGTGCCCGCGGAAGCGGCTTCGAATTCGCCGCAGTTCTCCCGCAGCTCCGGCGGGATGTAATCGAGCTCGAGGGCGCGGTAGAGATCGGCCTCCTCGCGGACGGCGGGAATTTTCTTCGCCGTCTTCTTCTTTGCGGGATCAACTGGAGCTTCACCGAGCCGGTATTCGTTCAGCGTCCAGCCGCGTTGCAGGGCGCGGTTTCGCATCACGATATTGTGCTCCTTGCTCCCGGTGAAATAATTGAGCGCGAACGGATACTCAGCGGAGCTGACGACGCGCAGATCGCATTGAATGCCGGAGCGCAGACGCACGCTCGACTTCGTCGGCCCTTGGGCGATGACCGTTTCGACCAGCGGATGCCCGATGAAAGCCGCCGTGATTTCCGCGGGCGCGGAAGTCGCGACAATGAAATCGAGATCGCGCACGATCTCCTTCCTCCGCCGATAACTGCCGGCGATGCAGACATGGAGCGCGTCGGGGTGCGCGCGCAGATCGTCCTGCAACATCTCGGCTTCCGCCGCGATCGTGCCGAGCTGAAACGATCCCGCGTGCTTCGTGCGATCTTCAATCGCGCGGCAAAGTTTTTCCTGCGTCGTCTTTCCAAACCCAGGCAGCTCCGCGACGCGGCCGGCGGCGCATGCTTCCTGGAGCTGCGCGATCGAGCTGACCTGAAGTTGGTCGTAGAGCGCCTTGATTTTTTTCGCGCCGAGGCCCGGGAGCGTGAAGAGCTCCAGAATTTCCGCGGGAAATTCCGAGCGCAGATCTTCGAAAAACTTCAGACCGCCCGTTTCGACCAGCTCTTTGATCTTTGCCGCGATCGCCTTGCCGATGCCGGGAATTTTTTCCAGCGTCTCTTCATCGCGCAGATCGGAAATGTTTCCGCCCCAGGTTTCGAGGGAGCGCGCGGCGTTCGTATAGGCCCGGATCTTGAACGGATTTTCGCCCTTCAGCTCGAGCAACGTCGCGATTTTCTCGAGCACGTCCGCGATCGTCGCCTTGTCCATCGCTGCACTGTTATGCAACGCGCCGATGCTGTCATCCCGAGGCTGCCGCAGCGCGCCGAGGGACCTCACACAGGCTCACCAGCGTGCCGACGCGAAATGCGTGACGCACACCGAATTCGACGTGGCGAAGGCGCAAGCTAATCGGCGTTGCAGTAGTGAGGTCCCTCGCCGTCTGCGCGGCTCGGGATGACAAGCACTACATCCGCCCGCGGCGCTTGTAGAATTCGTAGCGCGCAATGATCGAATCGACGTACTTGCGCGTCCCGGGAAAATCGATGTTCGACCGGAAGGTATCCGACGCCATGGTTTTGGTGTCCTCGCCGCCGGCCCAGCGTTGCGCGCGGCTCGCGCCGGCGTTGTATTCCGCGAGCGCAAAGGGAATCGGGTCGGCCTGGTTTTGCCAATGCTCGACTGCACGTCGCAGATACCACGTCCCGGCTTCGAGATTCGTTTTCGGATCGAACAATTCCTCGACCCGGAAATTCTCGACCTTGGTTTCGCGCGCCCATTCCCGCGCGGCTTTTTCACTCACCTGCATGAGCCCGCGCTCGCCCGCCGTGCCAAATTTCTGGGCGTCGAACCGGCTTTCCCGCCAGACAACCGCCTTCACCAGCATCGGATCGAGCTGATGCTCGGCCGCGACCGCCCGAATGAGCGCATCATGCTGCTGGAAGCGGCCCGGGCTGACCCATTCATAAAACATGTAGAGCGGATCGCCCGATTTCATCGAGAGATAGACCAGGCCGGCGGCTCCCGCGAGGAGCGCGCAGATGAGTAGCTTGAATAAGAATCGGGTCATCGCGTCGTGCCGCTGATCGTGCTCGTGATCGAAAAAGTTTCATGGATAAGTAGTCGATCACGATCATTAGCACGAGCACGATTACGAAACTGACCAGATGAGCAACCCCTCCTACGCCCGCGTCATTATCGACCGCTCGATCCATCGCGAGCTCGATTACCTCATTCCAGAAACGCTGGCGGAGCGGGTCAGCATCGGCTCGCGGGTGCGCGTGCCTTTTCGTGAGAGATCGGCGCTCGCAACGGTGGTCTCTTTGCTGGCCGAGACGGATGCGGGAGGCATTCGCCCGATCGAAGCGATCGTCGGCGAGAAGCCGGTCGTGAGCGAGAAGCTGATCGAGCTGGCGAGGTGGATGAGCGCGTACTATTGCTGCCCGATCGAAGCGGTCATGCGCAGCCTTCTGCCGCAAGTAATTCGCCGCGCCGAGGTCGGTTGGAAGAAACAATTGTTCGCGAGCGCGGCGAAGGAAATCACTCCGGACGACATCCAGACGCTAAGGAAGCGCGCCCCACGGCAGAGCGAATTGTTGGAAGCGATCGCCAGGCTCCGCGAGCCCATTCTGGCGACGGAGCTCTTGCGTCAGACCTCGCTCGATAACCAGACGCTTCGTGCGCTCGAGAAGCGCGGCTTTGTTTTGTTACGGGAAGAGGCGGTCGCGCGCGATCCGCATGGAAGCGAACAATTCGTCGCTTCGGACAATCTCATCTTGAATCCGGAGCAGGCCGCGGCCTTGAGCGCGGTGGAGGAAGCGCTGGCCGCGCCGGAATCTGCGCGTCCGATTTTGCTCCATGGCGTGACCGGAAGCGGGAAGACGGAAATTTATTTGCAGGCGATCCGCTCCACCCTCGTGCGCGGGAAGACAGCGATCGTTCTCGTGCCCGAGATTTCCCTTACGCCGCAAACCGTCGAGCGTTTCAAGAGCCGCTTCGCCGAAGCGCAGGACACGGTCGCGGTGTTGCACAGTCATTTGTCCGAAGGCGAACGCCACGACGAATGGCACAAAATCCACGCGGGCCGGGCGCGGATCGTGGTCGGGGCGCGCAGCGCCGTCTTCGCGCCGCTCGAAAACCTCGGACTCATCGTCGTGGATGAAGAGCACGAAACTTCCTACAAACAGGAAGAAGCGCCGCGGTATCACGCGCGCGACGTCGCGGTCGTGCGCGCGAAGATGGAGGCGTGCGTTGTGTTATTGGGCACCGCCACGCCTTCGCTGGAGAGCTATCACAACGCCATCCAGCAAAAATATCAGCTCCTGAATCTGACCCAGCGGGTGGACAATTGCCAGATGCCGCTGATGCGCGTCGTCGACCTGCGGCTCGAGCGACGGAAACAAAAAGTTGCGGCGATCTTGTCGGAAAAATTGCGCGCCGCGATCACCGCCCGGCTCGAGAAACACGAACAGACGATCCTGTTCCTGAACCGCCGCGGGTTTTCGACTTCACTGCTTTGCAGCAACTGCGGTGAAGCCCGCAATTGTCCAAATTGCAGCGTGGCGCTCACGTTCCATCGCAGCGTGGCGCGGCTGACCTGCCATCTCTGCGGGCATACCGCGGCTGTGCCGAAAAAATGTCCGGCCTGTTCGCAGGACGCCTTGATCTATGCCGGGTTCGGAACTGAAAAAGTCGAAGCGAACGTGGCGCATCTTTTTCCCGAGGCCGTTGTCCGCCGAATGGACGCCGATTCCATGACGCGGAAGGACGCCTACCGCGAAACGCTGCACGCATTCCGCGCCGGCAAGATCGATATTCTCGTCGGCACCCAGATGATTGCCAAAGGCCTGCATTTTCCGAACGTCACGCTGGTAGGAATCATCAACGCCGATCTCGCGTTGCACATGCCGGATTTCCGCGCGGGTGAGCGGACGTTCCAGTTGCTCACCCAGGTCGCGGGCCGGGCCGGACGCGGGGAAACGCCCGGCGAAGTTTTCGTCCAAACCTACACGCCGTTTAGTCCGTCGATTCAATTTGCGCGGCATCACGATTTCGCCGGTTATTTTCAGCAGGAACTGGAATTCCGTGAGCGCTGCGATTTCCCGCCGTTCAAGCATGCGATCCTGATCACGGTGCGCTCGGCCCACGAAGCCCGCGCGAAGTTTTCTGCGGAGACGATCGCGCGCCGCTTGAAGGAAGCGTTGCCCCCCGAGTTTATTTTGAGCGCGCCCTCGCCAGCGCCGCTCGAAAAGCTGCAAGGCCAGTATCGCTTTCACATTTTGATGCGCGGCGAAGCGATCATGCGTCTGAGCCGTCTCGTCCGCGAAACGCTCGACAAACTTCCCCTGCCCGAAGACGTCCTCGCCGCAGTTGACGTCGATCCGTATCAGTTGCTGTAATCCTTAGCCGGTTTCGTTCGCCCTCTTCTGTAGCCGCCGCCCTGTGGGCGGCGTGGGAACAGACTACGATCTCAAACTAATCGAAGGCTAACTCTCGCGCTTCGCATAGCGAAGCGGCTACAGAAGATTTCACGCGCGATCGATGATGATTATTTCGCCGGCGTACGGCCAATCATCGGCGTTTGTTACAAGACCGGCCCGCACCGGATTGTCGCGTACGTAATTCCATTTTTGAGCGTAGCTTTCGTCGCTTCGCAAGGCGTGATCGAAACATCCGCGTTGCCAAACTGGATCAGCACTTGGGGCGCGCACTACGCTCCTGGCGAGGCATTGTTTCAGAAGACCAATCCAGCGCCCCAACTCAAAGTTGTCGGGGCCGCAGACGAAAAAATGAATGTGATCTGGCATGATGACGAAGCGGCCGACGGCGATATTGCGGTCGGAGTAGGCTCGTCCGGCAAAGCGCAGGAACGCTTGGTTGACGGCGTCGGTCGCGAGTAACGCCCTACGCCGATACGTGCAAGCAGTGACAAAGAAGAGCGGGTTGCTTAGAAAGACGCTGCCGAGTCTCGGCGGGAGTCTGGGGAAACTCTTCACTGTAGCCGCCGCCCTGTGGGCGGCGTGAGAACAAACTACTATGTCACAGTAATCGAAAGCAACTCTCGCGCTTCGCATAGCGAAGCGGCTACAGAAGAAGCGCTTCCCCGCCCCGAACAGCTTACTTCCCGATTAGCTTCGGAACCTCGGATTTCGCCAGGGCGGTGAAGGCGCCGACGGCGCTGTTCGCCGCCGAATCGCTCAGGCGCAGCAGGCCAATCTCCAGCCCGAGATTCTTGCCGCGCAACGGGATCGCTTTCAGCTTTAACCCTTCTCTGCCGCGCAACGCGATTTTCGGCATGATGGCCGCCGCTTCCAACGGAGCGAGCGAGCGCAGAAGGGTCTCGATCGCGTTCAATTCCGCGACCGTTCGCGGACGGACCTGATGCTTCAGGCAAATCTCGTCCGTCATCCGGCGCATGACGAACGTGTCGAAAAGCTGAAGCAACCGGTGTTGATGCAGCTCCGAAAATTGAACTTTTCTCCGCTTCCACCAGGGATGCGCTTCAGAAACGATCAGGGCAAATTCATCCGTGCAAAGACGTTCGTAGCGCAGGTTCGGCGAATGCCGGGTGAGAAATCCGAAGCCAACATCCATCCGGCCTTCCTCGAGCGCGGTTTCGATTTCCGTGGATGAAATTTCCTCAACCGTCAGGCCGATTCCCGGGTGTTTTTTGGCAAACAATCCGAGCAGTTCTGGCATCAACGCCACGTTTAGGATCGGGACAACTCCCACGTGCAACGCGCCGCGCAACTGTCCCGGTTCGCTCGTCAGCTCCTGGAGGAAATTTTCCAGATGGCGAAGGATGGCGCGCGCGTGCTCCTGAAAAATCTGGCCGGCTGGTGTGAGCAGGATGCGTTTGCCGCGACGCTGAAAGAGCGAGACCCGCAAACCGGTTTCCAGATCGCGCATTTGCTGGGAAACACTCGGCTGCGAGATCCCGAGGCGGTCCGCGGCGCGACTGAAACTGCCGGCTTCCGCTACCGCCAGGAAATAGCGCAGGTGGCGGATTTCCATCGGGTCGTGCATCGCGACGGAATAATGTCGGGCGGAATCGGCAAATGCAATCAGTCAGGTCGCGGGCCGGCAGGACTTGGACAACGCGTAAGTTTATGCTTCCATAGGCAAAACTTATTGCGGTATTTATTCTGCCTCTGATTCCAAGACCATGACATTCACCAAACTCATCACGGTTGCCGCGCTGGGTGTTCTCCTCCTGGCAGGCTGCCGGAAGAACGCCACTACCGGCGGCGTTTCGAATAAAATTCGCGTCGGTTACATCGGGTTGACCTGCGAGGCGCCGATCTTCAGCGCGGTGGAGAAGGGGTTTTTCAAGGAAGAGGGACTCGAGGTCGAGCTCGTGAAATGCGAATGGGCGAACTACAAGGATGTGCTCGCGCTCGGCGGATACGACATCACCCATCACCTCGTCATGTATTTCCTGAAACCAATCGAGCAGGGGCTCGACGTGAAGTTCACAGCCGGAATTCACAAGGGCTGCTTGCGGGTGCAGTCATCGACCAAGGGAAATATCCATTCGGTGCAGGATCTTCGTGGCAAGCGCATCGGCGTGCCGGGGATGGGAACGCCGCCATTTATTTTTGCCAATCGCGTTCTGGGCGCCAATGGGATCGATGCCAGCAAGGACGTCAGCTGGCGCGTTTTTCCCGCGGGCGAACTCGGACTCGCCTTGGATAAAGGGGAAGTGGACGCGGTGGCGGACGCGGAGCCGATCGGCAGCCTGTTGCTCGCGGACGGCAAAGTCCGGAACGTCGCGGATCAGGCAACAGACATGCCTTACAAAGATGAATACTGCTGCGCGGTGATCGTGAACGGAAAATATCTGACGGCAAATCCGAAGGGCGCGGCGGCGGCGACCCGGGCGCTCCTCAAAGGAGCGAAGTGGGTCGAGGCGAACCCGGCCGCAGCGGCGCGGATGTCGGTTGAGAAAAAATATCTGGCGTCGAATCCCGAGTTGAACACGGTCGCGATTTCGCATCTTCGTTATATTCCGAGCGTGTCCGGCGCGGACGACGCCATTAAATCCGCCGCGGCAGAAATGAAAATCGCCGGCATGCTCAGCCCGACCACAGATGTCGCGGCTCTGGCGCAGCGCGCCTTCGCGCACCTGGATGGCGTATCGGATTCGTGGGTTCAGAATCTCGAAGTGGAAAAGGTGGCTGGCGGTCAGGTGCCTCCGGATCAGGACATCCGTTTGTTTGCGGAATTGATCCTCTCTGATACCGAAGATTCATGTTGCAAGAAGCCAGTCCTCGCAGCGCAGAAGTAGACCAGGCGTGGACGGAAGGCGCGCTGCGCAAAGCGCCGCCTGCGAGCATCACTGCCTCGCTCCGGACCTGGCTGCCCGTCACGGCCGCGACGGCGATTTGTCTTGGAATCCACTGGTTTGTTTCGACCACGGAGCCGCCCGCCGAGACGCGCTCCTACTTCGTGTTTCTCTTCAGCGTGCTGGGCGTATCGCTTGTGCTGGCGGTGGCGCAAATGGCGTGGCCGCCTCTACGCCGATGGATGCGGCGAATGGGGCCAATCTTCGCCGCGGCGGTTTTGATCATGGGTGTTTGGGAACTGATCACATCGGGTTGGCGGTGGTTGCCGCTCCCGTATTTCCCGAGCCCGGCCGGTGTGTTTCAAAGCTTGATCAACGATCGCGCGCTCCTGTTCGACAGCACGTGGCACTCGCTCATCCTGCTGCTCAGTGGTTATGCGCTCGGCGTCATCGCCGGTTTGATCAGCGGCATTTGCATCGGCTGGTCGTCGCCGGTGCGGTATTGGGGGATGCCGGTGCTGAAAGTTGTCGGCCCAATTCCCGCGACCGCCTGGATTCCGCTGGCGATGGTGGTCTCGCCTTCCGCGGTTCTTTCGGCAGCGGCTCTCATCGCGCTGGCGGTCTGGTTCCCGGTGACAATGTTGACCGCGTCCGGCATCTCAAATACGCGCGCATCCTATCTCGATGTGGCGCGGACCCTCGGCGCGGGACGCGGCTATCTCATTTTCCGCGTCGCTATTCCAGCCGCAGTTCCGAGCATTTTTATTGGATTATTCATGGGATTAGGCGCGTCATTTTTGACGCTCGTCGTTGCCGAGACCGTGGGTGTGAAGTCGGGTCTCGGCTGGTACGTCGCCTGGGCGCAGGGTTGGGCCGAGTACGGAAAAGTTTTCGCCGCGCTCGTTATCATGGCTGGATTTTTTTCCACGATCATGACTCTGCTCTTCAAGGTGCGCGACCGTGTGCTCGTCTGGCAAAAGGGAGTGATCAAATGGTAGCGCCCGCGGCGGCAGAGGCCTCGTCGCTTCGCGTTCGCGATATCTGCAAAAGTTTTCCGGCGCCGGACGATCCAGTCGCGCGTCGGCTCGCGCTGGAATCGGTTTCGCTTTCGTTGGCCGCGGGCGAGCTGGTTTCGCTCGTCGGTCCAAGCGGTTGCGGCAAGTCGACGCTCCTTCGCCTCATTGCCGGCCTCGACGCTCCGGACTCCGGCGAACTCTTGATCGGGTCCGAGCCCATCACCGAACCGAGCGCGGAACGCGGTCTCGTTTTCCAGGACCCTAATCTTTTTCCGTGGCTCACCGTTCGCCGCAATATCGAAGCGGGTTTGGTCGCACGCGGCGTTCTGCGCGAGCAGCGCCACGAAGTGGAAGAGTTCATGCGGCTTGTCGGCCTCGAAAGCTTCGGCAACGCCTATCCGCATCATCTTTCCGGGGGGATGGCGCAACGCGTCGCCCTCGCGCGCGCCCTCATCAATCATCCGAAAGTGTTGCTCCTCGACGAACCCCTCGGCGCGCTCGACGCCTTCACCCGCATGCGGATGCAGGACGAGGTAGTGCGTCTCTGGCAGGCGCGCGGCACGACGATGCTGCTTGTGACGCATGACATCGACGAAGCGATCTACATGAGCGATCGGATCGTGATCATGACCCAGCGGCCCGGTCGCATCGAGCGCATCATCCCGATCACCCTCGATCGCCCGCGCGACCGGAGCAGCGCGGAGTTTCTCCAGCTTCGCGGTCAGATTCTGGAATTGCTCCACTTCGCCGGGAACGCAGTGGCGGCGTAGCTGCGTTTTTAAAATGCTTCCACCGCCAAGGGCGGGTTGAGTATCATCCCGGGCAGCGACATGGACGAACCGGCCGGAAAGTTAACTTCGGGTGAGCCGCTGAGTGTCGAGCAACTCCTCGAATATTTACCCGCGCTCAAGGAAGTGCCGGCCGTGCAGCTCGAGAAATACGCGAAAGGTGCAGCCGCCCTGCATCGTTACCGCAAAGGCGAAACGGTATGCGTGGAAGGCGAGTTCGGATCGACCGCGTATTACATCGTCTCGGGCACGGTCGATATTTCCATTCAGAATCCGCTGGCCCATCTGCGCACCAAGCCCGGCTGGGGATTCTTTGGACGAAGTGTCGCGCGGATGAAAAGTTTCCTGGTCGATGACGGCCAGGACAAGCGCGCGGAAGCACACGAGCGCAAATTTATCGGGATCGACGCGAACATCGATCTGCCGATGAACAAACCGATCGCCCAGCTCGGCGCCGGAGAACTTTTCGGCGAGATGACCTGCCGCACGTTTCAGCCGCGCTCGGCCACCGTCATTACGCGCGAGCCGTGCGTGATGGTCGAGCTGTTGCGCGTGATTCTCGACATGCTGGTCGGCAACCGGCAGATCTCGGACGCGTCGAAAGCGACTTCGAAGGTGAAGATGCCCACGTTCAAAGGGACATCGTTCAAGACCGAGATGGATTTGAAATATCGGCAGCGCTCGCTCGAAACGCATCTCCGGAGCGTGCCGCTCTTCGCCAGCGTCGGTGAAGATTTCCTCAGCTACCTGAAAGAAAAGGTCGAGCTCGTTTCCTACAATCAGAATGAAGTGATCTGCAAGGAAGGCGAGGAGGCGGACGCCTTTTATTTGATCCGCTCCGGGATGGTGCGCGTCTCGCAGGCGATGCCGGGCGGAGAAATGGTCCGGACTTATTTGAGCCGCGGAGATTATTTCGGCGAGATCGGACTGCTGCGCTCGATCAAGCGCATCGCCACCTGCGCCGCACTTGATGCCGTGGACGTGGTGAAAGTTCCGGGAGCGGAGTTCAATCTCATGCTCGAAAAATTTCCCGCGGTGCGCGCGCAACTCGAACCGGTGGCGGATGCGCGCATGGCCGCGACCCAATCGCGAACGATCCCGGCCGGACTCCGGCTCGACGATTACCTCAACCAGGGATTATTCGAAGCGCAGAATTTGTTGCTGATCGATCTCGACAATTGCACGCGCTGCGACGCCTGCGTGCAGGCCTGCGCCAAGGCGCACGACGGAGTATCGCGCCTGCTTCGCGATGGTTTGCGCTACGACCATTTTCTGGTCGCCACCGCCTGCCGCTCGTGCCGCGATCCGCTTTGCATGACCCAATGCCCGGTTGGCTCGATTCGGCGCAAGGAGAACCTCGAGATCATCATCGAGGATTGGTGCATCGGCTGCGGAAAATGCGCGGAGCTTTGCCCGTACGGCAACATCAACATGCATCCGCTCGAGACGATCAAGGAAGTGAAGACCGAGGTGAAGTCGGGCAATCCAAACATTCCGCCGACGGTGAAGATCGAGAAGAAGAAATCGACGACCTACAAAGCGAATACCTGCGATCTCTGCACCCAGCTATCCGTCCCGAGCTGCGTTTATGCCTGCCCGCACGACGCCGCGAAGCGGGTCGATCCGCAACGCTTTTTTGGCGACGCCGTGGAAGCGCAGCAGGCGCTCATCAAAGAGCAATGGTCGCCCATCCGCCAGTATGAGACGCATCACACGCACTGAGGGCAGTTTCGATTTTTAGCCGATGCGCATCAATAACTGGAAGCATCTTCCCTGGTTCATCTTTGTCGTTGTCGCGACGCTCGCCGCTTTTTGGCTATACCTCGGCAATTTTCATCCGCATCGGCTGCCGGCCGCGATGCAATTGCCGGATCGTTTTGTGCAGACGCCGACCGAACATCACACCGTCGGAGGGACACCGCTCGGGTTGTGGTTCGGCTCCATTTCCCTCGCAATTTTTGTTTTCGCCGCGCTCCTCAGTGTGCGAAAAAAAATTCCGCTCTGGCGCGTCGGCACCGTGCAACGGTGGTTGCGGGCCCACATCTGGTTGACGCTCCTCACGATCCCGCTCGTCATTCTGCACAGCGGTTTCCGTTTCGGCGGGCCAATGACAACGCTGCTCATGGCGCTGTATGCGATCGTGATGGTTAGCGGGATCTACGGGCTCTTTCTCCAGCATCTCATGCCGCGCCTCATGAAAGAGCGTCTGCCCGCCGAGACTGTCTTCGAGCAAATCCCGCACATCCGTGCGCAGCTCGCCACTGCCGCGGAAAAATTGCGCGATTCATTCAAACCGACGCCGCCGAAGAAGCCAGATGCCGGCGCGCCGGCCGCGAGCGCGTCGAAAGCGGCGACCGCCGGAGCCGCTGTGATGGCTTCAACCAAAGGCGAGTTGAGTACTCCGGTAGCGCGCGCGAAATCGGTGACCGGATCTGCCGTGACAGCCGCGCCGGTCGCAGCGGCAGCTACAACTTCTTCCGCCGCTCCGGCCGCGAAAGCTGCGGAACCCGAAGCTACTCCAGCTCCGGCTTCGGCGGCGAATGCTGCGGTCACGCCGGCGCCTCCAAAAGCTGAAACGATCGGGACTCCGACCGCGCGAGTGCAAAGCGATCCACCCGGCGCGCCAGTGGCACGGGCGGAAGTTCCCGCGGGCGATGAGTCGGCGCCGTCGCCACCCGTCGCTCCGGCGGCTGCGCCAGCGGCAGCTCCGCCGCCACCCGCTCCCGCGCAAAAGCCTGCGCCTGCCGCAGCAAAACCTGCCGCTGCTCCCGCGAAGCCTGCGGCAAAAACGGCGTTACCGGCCGATCCGGCATCGGAAGCCGTGTTGGTCGAGTTTATCGATCGGCAAATTCTTCCTTATCTCCGCGCGCGACGCGGCGATCGCATGCGCCTGAACAACCCGCGTTTTTCCGACGACACTTTTCGCTTCGTGAAACTGCGGGTGGCGGAAGCGTACCGCGGCCGGGTCGAAGAAATTCAAAACTGGTGCGACGAGCGGCGCATGCTCGATCTCCAGGTGCGTTTGCAACACTGGCTGCATGGCTGGCTTTTCGTCCATGTGCCGTTCTCGTTTCTCCTCCTCATGCTCACGTTCTGGCACGCCTACGTGACGCTTTTTTATTACTAATGGACCCCGCTCAAATCGTGATCCGCAGGGGCGAGCAAATGGAGGGGCGAGCTCCTGAGAGCCCGTGCGCTCCCGGCGTCGCAGAGCTCCGCCCTCCATCGATTTAGTCACGCATCATGGCCACGCCGGGACGCACCCAAAAACAGATCGCCGAGCGTTACAAAGGCAATCTCGGATATTACAAAAAGAAGCATCCGTGGCGGATTGCGCGCTTCTGCGCCAGCTTCCTCGCTCTCGCTGGCGGCCTCGCGGCCATCATCATTTTTCAGCGGCACGGCAACGAAGAATTCTTCAACTCCGGAACCATCTCGAGCGGTCACGCCACGATCGCGAAGGATTGCGCGCAGTGTCATGACAAATCCGGCGTCCCCGCCAATGACCTCACGCTCGCGAAATTCAAAGCCGTCCTGCAAGACCGGTTCCATCATGGAATCGATTTCAGTTCGATCGATCGCCGGTGCCAGCAATGCCACGAGGAACATCCGCAACTCACCGCGCAGAAAAAGAAATACGATCTGCACGAACCGAACGTGGTCGAGAACCGGTCCTGTTCGGTTTGCCACCAGGAACATCTCGGGCCCGGGCCGATGAAGCGCGTGGCGGATTCGCAATGTGCTTCCTGCCACAACAATGCCGGAGCCATGGCGACGTCGGCGAAAAAGGGAACGACGCTTAACCCGGCGGTGTTTCATTTGCGAGCGCATCCGTCGCAGCAGGTCGTGTTGGAAATGCCGCGACCGGCGAATGGTTACACCCAGGTCTTTGATTCCTTCGCCGCTGGCCATCCGGAGTTTCAGCTCGTCCAACAAAAGGCCCGCGATCCGGACCTGCTCCGCTTCAATCATCAGCGCCATTTCGCAGCCGACATCCCGCCGGTGAACGGACAAAAGCTCGATTGCAATTACTGCCATAAACCGGAGCCGGGCGGCCGCTTTTACGAGCGCGTGAGTTTTGCCGCGAACTGTCAGGCCTGCCACGCGCTCCAGTTCGACGTGAAAAATCCCGAGCTAAAAATTCCGCATGGAGACGCGATGCTCGTCCGCACTTACCTCCGCACCTTGCCGGCGCAATACGGCGACTACGCGCGGTTGAAGAAAGGGAAGACGCGCGACAGCGACGTGCAGAATTTCGTGATCCAGCAGATCCGGCAACTACAGGAGCAATTTCGCACCGGCGAAGAACTGGAGCGCGCGGTTTTCTTCACGACGGATCCCTACAAACCGCAACGGCAAATGGCCGCGGCGGTTCGGGCGAATTTTGCCGGCTGCGCTTTTTGCCACGAGGTGAAAACGGCGGCGAACGGCGCGCCGGAAATTACGAAACCGATTCTGGTGGATCGCTGGATGCCGCAGGCGCATTTCAATCACGCGAAGCACGTGAGCGTGAAATGCGACGAATGCCACAACGCTCGCCAGAGCCGCGAGACTTCCGATGTCCTCATGCCGGCGAAGGCAAACTGCGTGGTGTGCCACAGCCCGAAAGGGAAAGTGGTGTCCGAGTGCATCACCTGCCACACCTACCATGCGCCGCCGCAGGTCGCGGCCGTCGATGCCCGCGCGGATGCGCGAGGGTCGTTCAAGCGAATGTTGCTGGGCGGAAATTAAGCTGCCGTCCGCGCGGCGGAATCCTTCGGCGGCGCCAGCCGCTCGATGTCCAGACGCAGGTGATCCCAATCCACCGGCTTGATCAGGTGGGCAGCAAACCCAGCGGCCATGCTGGCGGCGACGTCGTCATCCGTCCCGAACCCGCTCAAGGCGATCCCGCGCAATCCTTGCGAATCGCGCAGGCTCCTCATCAGATCGAGTCCGCTTCCGTCCGGTAAACCAAGATCGCTGATCACGAGATCGAAACGCCGATTCGCCGCCATCTCGCGCGCTTTCGCAAGGCTCGCGGCATGGCTTACGTCGAATCCGGCGTTTTTCAGGATCCGTCCGAGCACCCGCGCGGTGTCCTCGTGATCCTCGACAAAAAGAATCTGGATGTGCCGCGAATCGGCCTGGTCGCTTTCTAGAAAAAAGACCGGGCCTTGGAGCATCGAAGTTTCCATGGCGTTGAGCGTGACGACGAAGGTCGCGCCCTGCCCCCGACCGGCGCTCTGCGCCGCAATGGAGCCGTGATGAAGATCGACGACGCGTTTCGAAATCGCGAGGCCGAGCCCGAGCCCGCCATACTTGCTCGTCACGCCGCGCCCTCCCTGCTCGAAGGCGTCAAAGATTTTCGGCATCACCGCCGGATCGATCCCGATTCCGTTGTCGGTAATCTCGATGATGATCTGATGCGCTTCATTGTTCCTGGTCGAGACCTCGACGCGTCCTCCCTCCGGCGTGAATTTCGCGGCGTTCTTGATCAGGTTCCAAAACACCTGCTGCAACCGCGCGTGATCGGCCCAGGAATGATGCTCCCGCGCTTCGAACCGCCGGTTCACCTGGATTTTTCTCCCGATGAGATCGCCCGCGGAAATGCCGAGCGCGTGCTCGATCGTGGAGTGGACGTCGACGGCGTCGTTGTGCAATTCCAGTTTGCCGTGCGCAATCCGGGTCAGATCGAGCAGATCGTCGATGAGGAGCGCTTCGAGCTCGACATTGCGCTGGAGAACTTCGAGGTCGTCCCGGAGATCGTCGCTTAAAGTCGGTTCGCGCCGGAGAGCGGCGATTGTCATCAGCACTGGAGTAAGCGGCGTGCGCAACTCGTGTGAAAGCATCGCGAGAAAATGGTCCTTGGCCTGGTTGGCCTCTTCCGCCGCGAGCTTCGCGCGTTGCAAAAGCATCTCGGCATTCTTCGCGTCCGTAATATCGAGCATCGTTCCGATGAAGCGCGTCACTTCGCCGGATGCATCCGACACGGCGCGGCCTCGTTCCTCCACCCAGCGTTCTTTGCCGTCCTGAATCCCGATAGTGCGGTACTCGATATCGAATCGGCCGGTGCTTCCCGGCGTCCGCACGCGCTGGACGGTTTCATGCACAATGTGGCGATCGTCGGGATGGACGCCGGCGAGATAAATGTCGTAGGTCATCCGCGTTTTCGGCGGAATGCCGAATAACTCCCGGCTGCGCTCGGAGAATTCGAGTTCTCCCGTCTTCGGATCGAAATCAAACGTCCCGATGTCGGCCGCTTCCGTCGCGAGACGCAAGCGCTCCTGGCTCTCCTTCAGTTTGGTTTCGCGTTCGCGCGCCAGTTCCTCGTGCCTCTTGCGCTCGGTAATGTCCGAGCGAAAAATCACGATTCCGTCGCTCGTCGCGTAGATGCGCGCATCCAGCGAGCGATTCCAGGGCGGATAAAAAAATTCGCCATGGCCCGGCTCGCCGGTCTGCATCACTCGTTGGCAATGTTCGTAAAATTCTGTCCCGATCTCTTCCGGAAAAATTTCCCAGATGACGCGGCCGATCATTTTCTCCTTCGGCCAGCCGGCGAGTTCCGCAGCGTGGTCATCCACGTGGGTGTAACGCCAGGCGCGATCGAGAGCGACAAACGAATGTTCTCCTGAAGATCTGGGCCGATGCCGTGCCGACGAAGTGGTGCGCGGACGACGGGGCGCGGATGCCGGCGCTGCGATTTGCGCTTTCCGGCCCGCCTTTTTCTTCATTAGCGCCGACGATAGCGGGATGCCTTTGGAAGGCACGACTATTTTGAAGTGCTACTTTCTCCGATGCCGGCCGGGCTCGAAATAAATCTCGTCGTCCCCGATCTCTGGCAACAGGAGGCGGTCCGCGCGCTGCGCGATGGTAGGGACGTGATCGTCCAGGCCCCGACCGGTTCGGGCAAGACCTACATCTTCGAGCTCCTCTACCCGTCGCTGAAAGGGCAGGCCATTTTTACCGTGCCGACCCGCGCCCTCGCGAACGACAAGCTCGCCGAATGGCGCGCGCGGGGCTGGGATGTCGGCATCGCGACGGGGGATCTCGCGTTGAATCTTGGCGCGCGAGTTTTAGTGGCGACGCTGGAAACGCAGCGCGCGCGTTTCCTGCGGCGCGACGGTCCGAAGCTGCTGGTGGTCGATGAATATCAAATGATCGCCGATCCGGTCCGCGGCGTGCACTACGAGCTGGCGCTGGCGCTGGCCCCGCGCGAAACGCAGCTTCTGCTCCTCAGCGGCAGCGTGCAAAATCCGCACGACGTCGTCGCGTGGTTTCAGCGTATCGGCCGCGATCCGGCTCTCATCTCGCATAACGAGCGGCCCGTTCCGCTCGAGGAAATCGATCTGCGCGCTTTGCCGGAATCGCAATTCGTCCAGACGAAAAGTTACTGGCCGCGGATGATCGGCAAGGCATTGCGCGCGGACCTGGCGCCGGTCCTGGTTTTCGCGCCGCGCCGGAATGCCAGCGAAGAGATGGCGCAGGCCATCGCCTCCGCGCTCTCGGTGCGCGATCCATTGCCGCTCTCCGCCGAGCAGGAAGCGCTCGCCGGCAAACGGCTCTCGAAATTATTGCGAAGCCGCGTCGCCTATCATCACAGCGGGCTAAGCTATGCCGTGCGCGCCGGCTTGATCGAGCCGCTCGCAAAAGCGGGGCAACTCAACGTCGTCGTCGCGACGATGGGACTCGCCGCCGGCATCAATTTTTCCATGCGCTCGGTTCTCATCACCGACACGCGCTACAAGGCGGGAAACTTCGAGCGCCACGTCGAGCCGGACGAGCTTCTGCAAATGTTCGGACGGACCGGCCGCCGCGGGCTGGATGAGATCGGTTACGTTCTGAGCCTACCTGATATTCCGCGGCTGGCCGATGCGCGTGCCCGCAAGCTGAAACGCGCGACGCAAGTCGACTGGCCGAGCCTCATTAGCGTCATGCGCGGCGCAGCCGATCGCGGCGAACAGCCGTTTGCCGCCGCGGTTGAGTTGAGCCGGTCGCTCTTCAGCACGCAGAACGTACCGATCGGCTCCGAGCATTCTCTCGCTACCGGAGAAAAACCGTGCGGCCTGTGGGTCGATGCGGAACGCGCGCGTTTCGTGCGACGGCCGATCACGGAAATCCTCAACTCCGAAAGCGTCTGGGAGCCGAAGCCCCCATCCGCGCAAAATGTTTCGTTAGGCCAGCTCCTCGTCCGCGAAAATGATGTTTGGGTCCGCGCCTTGACCGTGCCGCGCATGCTGGATGGCCGCGGCTTTGGCAATCTCTGCAAGCTGCGCGACCAGGGAATCTACGGCCGCGAAATTCCGCTGGCGACCGTCGTTGCGGATGATGCTATCGCTCCCGTGAAATGGCTGAGGAAGAAGCTTTCTTCTGTAGCGGCGGTCTATGACCGCCGAACCGGATCCAGTTCCGACGTCTCCGGCGGTCGTAGACCGCCGCTACAGGCTCTCACGAAAGCGCTCTTCGACGAGCTCGTCCTTTCCTTAATCCCGGAAGTTACCGGCGGGAAAACCGCCGGCATCATCACGCGCGGGAATACGATCTCCGTGCGGATTGATTTCTCCGACGCGCAAATCTCGGCCTTTGTCGATTCGCGCGGCGCCGCGCTGCTCGATCCGCCCGAGCGCGAAGGGATCCCGCTCGTTTGCCGCACCTGTTCAGAACAAGAGCACGATCTCACGACGCTCATCACCAATTCGCCGGCCTACGCCTGGCGATCACTTAGTCTCGTCACGGAAAATGGACCGCCGACCCGGCGTGGAGTTCTCTTTTCGTTCTTCCAAGCCGGTGAAGGTCTCGCCATTGCCGCCGCGCTCGAAGACGAAACCTATCCGATCGACGATCTCGTTTTCGACCTCGCGAATATTCGCGCCGGTCCGCGTTTTGCCGGAGAGGATGCGCCGCTCGGCGGTCGGCTCGGGATTCTTTGTCAGCGAATTTATGCGCGCGCCGACCATCCCGGCTATCTGGAAATGGGGACGCCGGTCCATTACGGGTCGGGCGCATCGGAAGTAATTCGCGAGCTTGTCTCGAATCCTTCCGCTCGCTACCGCCTGACGAACGAATCGCTTCGCCACGGCGATATCGAGCGGGCGCTCATGGAGTGGCGGAGCCTGCTCCGGCACATTGTCGGAGCGCCGGTTTTGGAATGGGAGCGCTGGCAGGCCTTGCAAAAGCTCGCCGCGCATTTCATCGGCAACACTTCTTCACCCGCCGCCGTGGACTTTCCGCCGCTACTGGCTTCGCAGCAGCGGCGACTTTTTGCCGGAGTCTAGGACGTTAATTGATCGGTTCGGGCTTCAGGCTGTACAAGTAAATGCTGCTCGCCTTTTCGGCCGGCCCTTTCGCGACGACGCGAAAGTAAGTTCCATCGCGATGCCGCGCGATCCACATCGCCATCGAGTCATCGTGCGCCTTGGCCCGGGCGAGATCGCCGATATCACGAAACGGCTTTCTCTTTTCCGGCCGCGTCGAAGCGCTGATCTTAACGACCTTTCCTTCCTTGTCGGCCCACGCGACAATCCAAAGATATTCCGTTTCGGCTAGTCGCCAGATCATTCGCTCGCCGGCTTCGCGCTCCTCTTTCTCGGAACTCTCCGCAGCAGATCCCTCCTCGAGTTTGAACGCTTCCATTTTTTCGCGGGCTTCTTCCAGGCTCGCGAAGAGTGCGACCCCAAGGATGCTCCCCGTAACTTCGATCAGCGGCGGAGGAGTCGCGGTTGGTTTCGGCGTGGGCGAAGGCTTTTTCCTGCTGCCGGCCAAAGCCACGGAGGCGGTGGCGAAGACGAGAAGCGCGGCAACTACATGGGTGAAAGTTAGCCGGTGACGATAAATCACGATTGCAGGGACAAACCGCTGAGCGACTCTGCTGTCAAATGGATCTGGATCGAACAAAGACGCCGGCCGCGCTGGGCTATCGCATGCCGGCGGAATGGGAGCCGCACGCCGCGACCTGGCTGTCCTGGCCGCGTCGCGAAGGCATCAGCTTTCCCGGCGCGTTCGATCGCGTTCTGCCCACATTCCGCAAAATGGTGGAGGCGCTCCTGAGCTCGGAGCCGGTCTGCATTAATGTCTGCAACGGCGCGGATGAAGCGGAAGCGCTTCAAGTACTCGACGGTTTGCCGCCCGAGCGGCTCACCTTTTATCGCATTCCGACCAACGAACCATGGTGCCGCGATCATGGCCCGATTTTCTTGACCCGGAACGGAGAGCCGCGGCTTGCGATCGTCGATTGGGATTACAATGCGTGGGGAGGGAAATACCCGCCGTGTGATCTCGATGAAGTCGTGCCGACGCGGATCGGCGAGATCCTCGGCGCGCCGGTTTTTTATCCGCACATGATTCTCGAGGGCGGTTCGATCGAGGTGAACGGCGCCGGCGCGTTGCTTACTTCGGAAGGTTGCCTGCTGAATCCCAATCGCAATCCCGCTCTGTCCCGCGGCGAGATCGAGCAACGCCTGCGCGATTACCTCGGCGTCACCGATATCCTCTGGCTCGGAGATGGAATTGAAGGCGACGATACTGACGGTCACGTGGACGATCTCGCGCGTTTTGTGAGCGAGCGGACCGTCGTGACGGTTGTGGAAAAGAATCGCGCCGACGCGAACTACGAGCCGCTCCAGGAAAATCTGAAGCGGTTGCGCGCAATGAAATGGAAGGGCGCGCCATTCGAAGTGATCACGTTGCCGATGCCGGCTCGGATCGATCGCGAGGATCTCCGGTTACCCGCGAGCTACGCGAACTTCTACATCGCGAACGAATGCATTTTGCTGCCGACATTCGCAGATCCGAACGACTCCGTTGCCGAATCAATCCTCGCGAAACTTTTCCCGCAACGCCGGATCGTGACGATCGATTGCACCGAACTGATCTGGGGCTTGGGCGCGTTTCACTGCCTCACGCAGCAGCAGCCAGCGGCATAAGCCTTAAGCCTCAAGGAGCGGCGGCCTCCAGACCGCCGTCTCTAATGTCGGCGGTTTGTAAACCGCCGCTCCTTGACGGTCATTCCGCGATCAGCGCGCCCCTCTTCCGCAATATCGGCTCGAGCACGCGCCAGACATTATCCGCGAGCACGCGCTGACCGGCGGCATTCGGATGAACCCGATCCGGCTGGTTCAGCTCGGGATCGCCGCCGACGCCCGCCAGCAAATAAGCAATTAACGCCGCGCGATTCTTCTCCGCCAGCGCGCCAAACATTTCGCCGAACGCGCGCACATAATCATCGTTCGCATAAAGCGGGAGCTGCATGCCAGCAACGACGATCGCGACCCCCGGGTAACGAGCCCGGGTTTGATCGATGATCGCCTGAAGATTCGAGCGCATCTGTTCGATCGCGACGCCACGAAAGGCGTCGTTAATCCCGAGCTCGAGAATGAAGATGTCGATCTTCTTCCGGTTGCGCAGAATTTCGGGCAATCGCCTCAGCCCACCGGCAGTGGTATCGCCACTCGATCCCGCATTCACGACCTCGAACTCGTAACCGGCGTTCCGCATTTTTTCCGCCACGAGCGCCGGATACGCCTGTTTACGCGAAAGGCCGTAGCCCGCCGTCAAGCTATCGCCGAGAGCTACGATGGTGATCACTTTGGAAGCATCGCGTTTCGCAGGCTGCGCGGTTTGGAACGGCGTCAGCGCCAGGATAGCAGTGAGCGCGCCGATGACGGAACGAATCTTCACGGAAACTCTTGGACGATCCCGCAGCGTTTCCGTTCAAACGAACGTCTCGTTCTTCGCTTCTGTAGCCGCTTCGCTGTGCGAAGCGTGAATGGAGCGACGCTTTCCGCCACGCCGCCCACACGGCGGCGGCTACAGAAGAACCGGGCAGCGTTTCCCATTTGCGTTCCCGATTCGCCACAATTAGTAACTTACCCGCTCCGCAAGGGCGCATCTCACCTCAACCACTCTTTCCTATGGCCAATTACGGAATTAACGGCTTCGGCCGAATCGGACGCAACGTCCTGCGCGCGATGAAGCAAAGCGACGTTAAACGCATCGCCGCCATCAACGATCTCACGGACACAGCTACCATTGCGCACCTGCTCAAATGGGATTCGGTCCACGGCAAATTCGACGGCGAGATCGGCCACGATCCCGAGAACATCATCGTTCGTGGCCACAAAATCAGGCTTCTGAAGGAACGCGATCCCGGTAATCTCCCGTGGAAAGATCTCGGAGTGGATGTCGTGCTGGAATCCACCGGATTCTTCACCAGCCGCGACAAGGCGGAGCTGCACTTGACCAAGGGCGGCGCGAAACGGGTCCTGATCAGCGCGCCGGCCAAGAACCCCGACGTGACGCTCTGCCTGGGCGTGAACGATGAAGCCTACGACGCGTCGAAGCATTTCATTATTTCCAACGCGAGCTGCACCACAAACTGCCTCGCTTCCATGGCCAAGGTGCTGCACGACAACTTCAGCATCGTGAACGGCTTCATGAGCACGATCCATAGCTACACGAACGACCAAAAAATCCTCGATTTTCCCCATGAAGATTTGCGGCGCGCGCGGGCGGCTGCGGTCAGCATCATCCCCTCGAGCACGGGCGCGGCGAAAGCGATCGGCGAAGTGATTCCAGCGCTGAAGGGAAAGCTGAACGGGGGCGCGTTTCGAGTCCCGACGCCGGATGGGTCGGTGACCGATTTCACTGCGATCCTGGAGAAGGACGCGACGATCGAATCGATCAACGCTGCTTTCAAGGAAGCTGCTGCGAGCAAACGCTACAAAGGCATTCTTGAATACAGCGACGAGCCCCTGGTCTCGATCGACATCGTCGGGAATCCGCACTCCTGCATTTTCGACAGCCAGCTCACGATGACGCACGGCGGAAAGTTCGTGAAGATTGTCGGTTGGTACGACAACGAATGGGGCTACAGCAACCGTTGCGTGCAAATGCTCGAGCTGCTCGGGAAATAGCTGGAAAATTAGACAGGATTTACAGGATTAACTGGATTGAAGAATCCGTTTCCCACTCTTCCCCAAATCCTGTGCAATCCTGTTAATCCTGTCTAAATGAACAAATTCTCCGTCCGCGATCTCGAGGTGCGCGGAAAGCGCCTGCTGGTTCGAGTCGATTTCAATGTGCCGACGGAAGAGCGCGACGGACAGATCGCGATCACGGACGATACCCGCATCCAGGAAAGTCTTCCGACGATCAATTACCTCCGGGAGAATGGCGCGAAGACGATCCTGATGGCGCACTTCGGGCGGCCGAAAGGCAAGCCGGTCGACAAATATTCGCTCCGGCCCGTGGCCGATCATTTGCACACGCTGATCAATCATCCGGTCGCGTTCAGCCACGACACCATTGGGAAGATCCCGGAAGAAATCATCGCCCACATGAACGAGGGCGACGTGACGCTGCTTGAGAACGTGCGCTTCCATCCCGGCGAGGAAGCGAACGATCCCGTCTTCGCCGAAGGGCTGGCGAAGCTCGGCGACCTTTACGTGAACGATGCTTTCGGCGCGGCCCATCGCGCGCATGCCAGCACGGCCGGCATCACGAAGTTCGTCTCGCAATCGGCCATGGGTTTCCTGATGGAAAAGGAGATCCAATATCTTTCCCACGAACTGGCCGAGCCTGAGATACCATTCGTGGTTATCCTCGGCGGTTCGAAGGTCTCCGATAAGATCGGCGTCATTAAGGCGCTCATGGAAAAAGCGGACGCGATTCTGATCGGCGGCGCGATGGCGAACACGTTTTGGAAAGCGCAGGGCGTTCCGATCGGCAGCAGCCGAGCCGAAGCCGACAAACTCGATCTCGCGCGTGAGATCGTCGAACTGGCGAAGAAGAAAGGCGTCCGCCTCCTGCTTCCGGTGGATGCGCTGGAAGCGCAAAAGATCGAGCCGGGCGCGAAGGCGCGGAACACCAGCCGCGTGACGCCGACGCACGGAATCACCGACGGCTGGCAGGCGGTCGACATCGGCCGCGCGACCATCAGTCTTTACGAAGACGAGATTGCGAAGGCCAAGACGATTCTGTGGAATGGTCCGGTCGGGATATTCGAGATTCCCGCTTTTGCCACGGGCACGATCGCGATCGCCGAGGCTCTCGCGCGCTCGAAGGCGACGACCATCATCGGCGGCGGCGATTCGGTCACGGCGGTGAAACAGGCCGGGCTCGCTGACAAAATGACGTTCATTTCGACGGGCGGGGGCGCCTCGCTTGAATTGATTGAAGGCAAGGAGCTGCCCGGTATCGCTGCGCTAAGTGATCGATGACGATGAAAGGGCGAAGGTGGATCGAGCGCTCCGTCGCTCGATGACGAGAGCGCCGGCGAAGCCGTTCCTAACATCGCGCGCGGAGCGCCCGATCCACCTATGAGCGTCCGGTTTCTAGAAAAGTTCGGTTACGCGGCGATTGCTCTGCTCGCCTTCATCGCGACAGGCGCTGGAATTCATTCGCTCCTGCCGCCGATGGTTCCCAAAGGCGTCGCGGCAAAATTGGAATTCTTCACCCAACACAAGGACGACTACGACACGCTCATCGTAGGGACGAGCCGGCTCTATTATTCGATCTCGCCGGAAATTTTCGACAAGACCACGAGCGAGAATGGCCTCCCGACCCGGACCTTCAACTTCGGCATCGATGCGATGCATCCGCCGGAAAATTTCTACGTGCTCGAGCAGATCCTGAAAACAAAACCGCGAAATCTGAAATGGGTCGTGCTCGAAATGGGGGATATCCAGACGAAATGGGACAACATTCTCGGCACCCAACGCGCGGTCTATTGGCACGATTGGCCGCGCACAGCGTTGACGCTGAAAAAGGCAATGAATCCGCGCGGCAATGCGCCCTGGTTCATCCAGGCGACGCGATTGTGGCTGGCGCGGCGCGACCTCATTTCGAATCTCACGCTCTACGGAAGGCTTTTCACGAACGTGGGACGCGCGGCGGAGTTTTTTCCCTCTGAGAAACGCGAGCGCTTTCGCGATGCGGACTTGGAGCTGGGTCCGCACCGCGACGGATATCGCCCGGCCGGTGACGGCATGTCGCCTGAGCGCGCCACGCTTTTTCGACAACGGCTCGCCCAGGAAGTGTCCGAAGCGAGCCAGAAATTCCTCGATCCCGCGACGGAACAGGGCTACCGCAAATCCGCCGCCCAGATTCGCGAGGCTGGCGCGGCGCCGTTGTTTGTTGTCGCGCCGGTCATCTTTCAATCCATCGCGCGTTTCCAGCGCTCGCCTCCGCCCGCGCCGTTAGTTTCCTTCAACGATTCACGGAAGTTTCCCCAGCTCTACGATACCAGGGTTCGCATCGATGACGGCCATCTGACGAACGAAGGCGCCGCGGAGTTCACCCGATTGCTCGCGCAAGAGTTCGTGCGCCAAATGCGCAAGCCATAACACGCCATGCTCTTCGTCGAGTTTCGCTTCTTCTGGTTCTTCCTTGCGGTCTTCGCCGTTTACTGGTCGCTGCGCCGGAACGATTCGCGGAAAACCTGGCTGCTCGTCTGCAGCTATTTCTTCTACGCCTGCTGGAACTGGAAATTTCTTTTCCTGATCATGGCCTCGAGCGCGCTCGACTACTTCGTCGGCGCGATGATGGTGCGGACGCAAAATCCGCGGACCCGGCGCGGTTGGTTGATCCTGAGCCTGTGCGCGAATCTCGGCACGATCGCGTTGTTCAAGTACTACAACTTTTTCGTCACCTCGGCCGCGGCGCTTCTCGAATGGCTCGGTCTGCCCGCGAGCCTGCACACGCTAAGCATCATCATCCCGGTGGGCGTGAGCTTCTACACGTTCCACTCGATGAGCTACACGATCGATGTGTATCGCGGAAAGTTGCGCCCGGTCTCGAGCATCCTCGATCTGGCGTGCTTCATCGGGTTCTTCCCGCAAATGGTGGCGGGCCCGATCGTGCGCGCGTTCGCGTTCCTGCCGCAGTTGCAAACCCTGCGGAGATTCGCCGACGTCGATGTCCGCGGCGCGCTCGTCCTGTTCCTCACCGGTTTCATCAAGAAAGCCTGCATCGCGGACACGGTCGCGCCGTTTGTCGATCGCTACTTCGAGGCGCCGTGGAATTTTACCGCGGCCAGCGCGTGGGTGGGCGTGCTCTTTTACGCGATCCAGATCTACTGCGATTTCTCCGGCTACACCGACATGGCGATCGCGACAGCCCAGCTCCTCGGTTACGAGCTGCCGGTTAATTTCCGCTTCCCTTACTTCGCCAGAAATATCTCGGAGTTCTGGCATCGCTGGCACATCAGCCTTTCGACCTGGCTACGCGATTATCTTTATATTCCGCTCGGCGGAAACCGCGGGCCGCGCTGGTTCGTCTATCGCAACATCATGATCACGATGTTGCTTGGCGGATTATGGCACGGCGGGGCGTGGACCTTTGTGATCTGGGGCGGCCTGCATGGCGTGGCGCTCGTGATCCATCGGGAATGGACGCGGCGCACCGAACATCGACTTTCCGGGCCATCACCCATGGGCTGGCTGGCGTGGCCGCTCACGATCTATTGGGTTTGCGTCGCCTGGATATTTTTCCGGGCGGTCGATTTGAAACACGCCCTGCCAGCCTTGCGCAGTTTTGTGCTCTTCAAAAGTGCCGGCGCCGAAGACCTCGGCGCGTGGATGCTCTGGATCGTGGCCGCGCTCGCGATCGTGCATTGGATGAACTCGCGCGGCTGGTTTTCGCAATGGTGGCGCCGGCTGCCGGCTTCGGTGTTTGCCGCAGGCTACGGTTGCGCCTTTGCCGCCGTGCTTCTATTTATTCCACCCCGCTACGCGCCGTTTATCTATTTCCAATTTTGAAGCAAAGAAAGATCAGACAGGATTTACAGGATGAACAGGATTGAAGAGTTCGGGTTCATCCCATCCCCACAATCCCGTAAATCCTGTTAATCCTGTCTAAATTTCATGCGCAAAAAAATCATCGCGGCGAATTGGAAGATGAACATGACCCAGGGCGAGGCGACCCGGTTCATCGCGACCTTCCTTTTGGAGCTGGGCGAATCCACCGACGTGGAAGTCGTCATCGTTCCTCCGTTCACCGCCATCGCCGCCGTTAACGCTGCCCTTGAGCAGGCGCAACACATCAAGGTCGGCGCGCAGAATATGCATTGGGAACGGGCCGGCGCGTTCACCGGCGAGATTAGCCCGGCGATGTTGCGCGATCTTTTTGTGCGCTACGTGGTGCTCGGCCACAGCGAACGGCGAGCGCTTTTCGGCGAGACGGATGAAATCGTGAATCGCAAAGTGCGCGCCGCGCATGAGGCGATGTTGCGGCCGATCGTCTGCGTCGGCGAAACCCTCGAACAGCGTGAACGCGGCGATGTTGAAAAAATTTTGGCGCAACAACTGCGCGGCAGCCTCGCCGAACTGAGCGCGAAAGAATTGCACGAAACCGTCGTTGCCTACGAACCGGTTTGGGCGATCGGCACCGGCAAAACCGCGACCGCCGAACAAGCGCAGGAAGCGCATGCTTTCATTCGCCAGGTGCTCGCGCAGATTTCCGATGAAGCGACCGCCGATAAGATTCGGATTCAGTACGGCGGCAGCGTGAAACCCGATAATGCCCGCACGCTCATGGCGCAGCCGGACATCGATGGCGCGTTAGTCGGCGGCGCAAGTCTCGATCCGCGCAGTTTCGCCCAGATCGTGCAGGGCGCGCAGGAACTGTAGCGCGCGTTCGAAAAGCTGGTGTCATCCCGAGCCGCGCAGACGGCGAGGGACCTCACAACTGCAACACGGATTAGCTTGCGCCTTCACAACGCCGCTTTCACAACCGACGTCCTTTGGCGCAAGCAGGCCGGCGAACTATTGCGAGGTCCCTCGCCGTCTGCGCGGCTCGGGATGACCCATAACTACAGCTGATAAACTTCCACCGAGCCGACGCCGGTCGTGCCATTCGTCCCGCGCAGGATGGCGGTATAGGGACCGGGCGGGAGGATCCGCAGCACGGCCGATTCTTTCGCGTTCGTGGGCGCCAGACCGCTGTTTTGAATCGCAGTTTTGTCCGCGCTCTGCCCCCAGTCGTCGTTGATGTAGACGCCGCCCTGGGCGTCGTGCACCTCGAGGATCGGATCGGCGAGAAAATTTGTAATGTTCGCGCCGGCGAGTGAGGGCCCAATCCCGCGGATCAAAATTTGTTTCGATTCGCTGCCGCCGACATAGAACCCGCCGATCAACTCATTCGGATCGACACCTACCAGGCCGCGAGTCGAAATGTTCAGCAGGGTCGAGCCGGGTCCGAAGTCGAGATCGTAAACCTCCACCAGGCCGAGGCCGCTGGTGTTGTTCGCGCCAGTGACGATGGCCGTATAAAACGCATTCGTCGTATTTGACGGGACCGTGATGAGGATGCCAGACTCGTTAGGCGAGGTCGGCGCGACGTGCGCGTCGATCATGTCCTGCGCGTTCGGGGCGTCGCCCCAGTTGTCGTTCGTCATGATCGTCCCGTTGTTGTCGCGCAATTCCAGAAAGGGATCCGAGAGCGAGCCCGGCTGCCCGATGGACGGCCCGATTCCGCGAATCATGAGGCGTTTCGATGCCGCCCCGCGCATGATGAATCCGCCGATGAGGACGTTATCGCCCTTGCCGATTTGCATGCGCGTCGAAAGCTGGACGAGGCGGCCGGGGGCGGCGATGACGTTGACGGTGAACATTTGCGAGACCGTGGCGCCATCAAGATCGGTTGCGGTCACCGTGATGTGAGCGGTGCCGATCTGGTTTCCCGCGATGAGCAATTTCGTGCCGCTTATTCCCACGGCGACGCTCGGATTATCGCTTACCGCCGAGAAGTTGAGCGGCGAAATGCGAGCGATACCTGGAATGGAGACGAGATTCGCGACCTTGATGGAACCGCTCGAATAATTGCGCAACGGAACGCTATCGAAGGGCGAGCCGGCATTGAAACGCGGCACCGCGGCGATCGCATCCACTACGCTCATGCCGTTGCCGACAACCCGGCCGAAGACGGTGAAGCCGCCATTCTGGGTATCGAGATTGTTTGTGCCGGTGGTGTTGTCGGCGAGGTTGATGAACCACTGGCTGGTCGCGCTGTTGGGATCATTGGCCACTTTCGCCATCGCGATTGTCCCGCGCTTGTTTGAAATTCCAGGTTCGTTTTGGATAGCCCCAAAGCTGAGCACTTGCGTCGGCTGGACGTTGTCCTTGTTCGGGTTCGTGCTCAACGACGGATCGACCGTGCCGAGGAACCCACCGCTCTGAATGACGAAACCGGCCACGGATCGATGGACGAAACTCGACGCGGTTTGGCCAGTCGTCGGATCGACTATGAAGTAACGTCCCTGATCCACATACTTCAGAAAATTTGCGACCGTGATCGGTTTCTGCTGACCGAAGAGCGCCACGTCGATCGCGCCCAGCACCGTCGTCATCCGCACGGCGGCGTTCACGTCTGAATCGGCGAAGACTGTCGTGAGATCGATGGAGCGCTGCGTCGTCGGGTATTCGGTGAAATCCGCGATCGGATTCGTGACGACCGGCGGCGTGTTTTGCGCGGCGGCGGTGATAGCGAAGAGGCCGAAGGCGATGGCGAGCAAAAGTCCGATCCGATTCATGCGACAACCTTTTTACTCCATCCGATTAAACCGCGCCAGTAGCTTCCTTGTAGCGGCGGTCTATGACCGCCGGATTCGCTGCAATTGGACACGGTTCGGCGGTCATAGACCGCCGCTACAGGGGATGACTCACTTCTTGATCTCGAGATAAGTGCGCGACTGCGCTTTGCCCGTCGCGGGATCAAACGCCTCGATCCGCATTTCTTTCAAAACCCAGCGGTCCTCGATTTTTTGGCCGGAGACGACGGTGAAGCGCTTCGCGAGTTTGCCGTTCCAATTGTATCCCTCCAGCTTCATGAGCGCTCCGCCCTCCTTGTCCACCCAGAGCCAGACGTTGCCATATTGCGACTGCCGGTTTGGCGCCTTCAATTCCAGCTTCCAGCAATTGCGCAGGCTGATGGAGTTTTCTCCCGTGACCCGCGCGTTCGGCCAATAGAGAAATCTCAGCGAGAGATCCTCGTAGGTGATCGCGGTGCCGCGCACTTTGTGGTCGAACTGCGCCGGCGTAATTTTTTCCACGCCCTCGCGCGTGACTTCTTCGAGCCGCGAATCGTTATCGCCCAGCCGCAGTTGCAAGGCCTCGTCCGGTTTCGAAAAAGTGTAACGAACGACCGGCCCAGTCTGGGTAAGCCGAAACGGAATTATCTTTTCGTTCTCCCGCAGTTGTCCCTGCAGATCGATCTCCTGTTGCGCCTGATGGAGACGGACCGAGGCCAGGATGTCTTTGGCGTCCGGAAACGGCGCGGCCCTAACCGGCAGGGCCCCTGACAAAAGCGCGAGAGCGAGGGCCAGAAGGCGTAAACGCATATTAGTGACTGGTTGGATCGCTCCCATG
This sequence comes from Verrucomicrobiota bacterium, assembly GCA_041167545.1. GTDB lineage: Bacteria > Verrucomicrobiota > Verrucomicrobiia > Chthoniobacterales > UBA10450 > AV80. The sequence continues at coordinate 5,017 of JBEEHT010000111.1, read as the reverse complement.
TTTCAACACTTTAACGTTCCGACGAATCCTCTATCGTGAGCCCAGCCCGCATGGATCAGGTCGTTTTTCATCTTATCAACGAACGATGGACGAGCCCTGCGCTCGACTTGTTCATGGCCGCGATGAGCAACGTCGAGATCTGGAAGCCGGTCCTCATCGCGCTCGTGCTTTATGCGCTCGTTTTCATGGGATTCAAGGGTCGCGCGTTTATTTTTTGCCTGCTCGTGACGCTCGTGTTTACCGAGCAGCTTCTCGTCCGGACCTTGAAAAGCGCGATCGATCGCCGGCGTCCCAAGCAGGTGCAAACGGTGCGGATGGTCCAGTTGGAGCCAACCAGTCCGGCGTTTATGACGCTTTTCAAGAAGCCGCAAATTCGTTTTTCCGATCAGACCGATCGCGGCAAATCCGGTCCGTCATTTCCTTCCGGCCACGTGACTGACAATATGATCATCGGAACGTTCTGCGCCCTCTTTTTCCGCCGTGGCTGGCTTTATTTCATCGTCACGGCCGCCGTCGCCTATTCACGAATCTATCTCGGCGCGCACTGGCCGAGTGATGTGCTCGCGACGACTTTCATGGCGGCAGGCGTGGCGTTGCTCATGGCGGCGTTACTCGAATTTCTCTGGAGAACTTTCGCGCCACGCTGGATGCCCCGGCTCTTTGCGCGTCATCCGCGCCTGATCGGCCAGGCTGTCTCATGAGCAATACGCGAGCGGTCTGGTTCTTCATCCTCGGGCTGACGGCAATCCGGCTCACGCTGCTCGGCACGACCGATCTTTCCTTCGACGAAGCGCATTACTGGATGTGGTCGGACCGTCTCGCGCCCGCCTATTTCAGCAAAGGGCCCGGGGTCGCGTTCGTCATTCGCGCGAGCACGGCGATTTTTGGTGACAGCGAATTCGGGGTGCGCGTCTGGAGTCCAATTCTCGGCGCCGGCATCAGTCTGCTCGTTTATTATTTCACCCGTCGCCTCTTCAGCGAGCGCGCCGCTTTCTGGGGCGTCGTGGCCGTCAACGCCACCCCGATTTTCAATGTCGGCAATCTCCTCATGACCATCGATCCGCTCTCCATCTTTTTTTGGACGGCGGCGATGTATACTTTCTGGCTCGCGCTCGAGAGGAGCCCGAAATTTTCCTGGCACTGGCTTGCGACCGGTTTGCTGATCGGGGTCGGTTTTCTTTGCAAATACACGAACGCGCTCGAGCTCATCTCCGTCGTTCTGGTGCTCGCGCTCGTCCCGCGGTATCGGCGCGAATTCAAGCGGCCCGGCTTCTATCTCCTCCTGGCCGCTTTCGGCGTCTGCCTCGTGCCGCCGATCGTGTGGAACGCGCAGCACGCTTGGATCACGATCTCGCATTTGCAATCGCGAGGCAGTCTCGATAGCTCCGCCGGCTTCCATCCGCTCGAAGTCCCGAAGTTTCTCGGCGCCCATTTCCTGATTTTCTCGCCGCTGCTTTGTCTCGGTCTCTTCTGGGCCGTGCTCGTGAATTGGCGCCGCGCCCGGCAGCAATTCAAAGTCCTCTATCTGGTTTGGTTCGGGCTCCCAGTGTTCGCGCTCTATCTGCTGCTCTCCTTCAACAAACAGGCCGCGCCGAACTGGGACGTGCTCGCCTTCGTCAGCTTCGGCATCCTGGCAAGTTCGTACTGGGCGGAACGAATCGAATCGAGGCGCACCGTCCGACAGTTGTTTTCAGCGGCTGTCCTGCTCGGACTCGCCATGAGCTTCCTTGTCCTCGATACCGATCTTCTCCGCAGCGTGAATATCCCATTCCCGCACCACCGCGATCCGGCTGATCGCGTTCGCGGCTGGAAATCGGCGACCCGCGCCGTGGAAAAATTGCGGGCAGAGCTCGAGCCGAGGTTGGGAGAGCAGCTTTTCGTCATCGCCGATCAACGCGATCGCGCTTCGGAGATGTCGTTTTATTTGAACCACAAACGGGTCGAAGGCCCGGGCCACCCGCCGGTTTACATCGTGGAGTCACAGGACATCGCGAACCAGTTTTCGTTTTGGCCGCGTTACGATGAATTCGTCGACGCGCCTGCGAACACGCCGCTGCCGGACGGCGAAGTTTACACCGAGGAAGGCGGGATCAATCCCTTCACGGGACGGAGCGCGCTCTACGTCCAAAGCGGAAAGTCGGAGCTCGTGCCGCATAACATTCGCGCTGCCTTCCAATCGGTGGATCGCGTCGCCACCGTCGAGGTCCGCCGCTTTGGCGCGAAGGTGCGCGAATGGCAGGTTTTCGTTTGCCGGACTTACCGAACCTTGCCGCTATGAACGACGCATCGCCCGCGGTCTCAGTCGTCGTGCCGCTCTTCAACGAGGAAGAGAACGTGCCGATTCTCCAGGCCGAGCTTGTCACCGCGTTGAACGGTCTCGATTACGAAATCATCTTCGTCGATGACGGTTCGACCGATGGAACTGTTCAAAGCATCGCCATGGAGCCGCGGATCCGCGTGGTCCAGTTCGAACGAAACGCCGGACAAAGCGCGGCCATGTATGCCGGTTTGCAGAACGCGCGTGGCGTGGCGGCCGTGCTGATCGATGGCGATCTGCAAAACGATCCGGCCGACATTCCGAAGTTGCTCGCCGAGATCGAGCGCGGCGCCGATCTGGTCTGCGGGTATCGTGCGCAACGCAAAGACACTTTCGTGAAGCGGGTCACAAGCCGGGTGGCGAACTTCGTTCGGAGCCGGTTCACGAAAGACGGCGTTCGCGATACCGGCTGCACCTTGAAGGCAATGAGGCGCGAATGCATCGCTGCGTTGCTTCCCTTCAAGGGCATGCATCGTTTCATCCCGGCGCTGATCAAGGGCGCGGGCTACCGTCTGGTCGAAGTTCCGGTGAACCATCGCCCGCGAAAGTTCGGCCAAAGCAAATACGGCCTCGGCAATCGCGCCCTGCGCGCCACCACCGATATGTTCGGCGTCCGCTGGCTCCTCTCGCGGCGTTTGAACTACAAAGTGCGCGATCGTCTTTAGACCCGCGGCTTTGTTCCCTGGAACGCCGTTGCCAAATGGGAGTTTATCGAACAACGTCAGCCAAATGACTGAGCCGACTTCGCGGCCGACGGCGGCATTGATCCTGGGTGTCTTCGTGGCAATTGGACTGGCCCTCGCCGGTTTTTTCATCGCGCGAGCGGTTGAATCGGCGAAGCGGTTCGAACGTTTCGTCACCGTAAAAGGTTTGTCCGAACGTGAAGTTCCGGCCGATCTCGCTATCTGGCCCGTCCGATTCAACGTTGCGGCGAACGATCTGAAATCGTTGCAGGAACAAATTACCTCGAGCCGCGGCACCGTCCTGCAATTTTTGATGACCGCCGGCTTCAAAGAGGAGGAGATTTCCACTCCGCCCCCGCAGATCACGGACGCGGAAATGTCGAATCGGTCCGAGTCGGAAGACAAAAAGCCCCCCAAGTTTCGATACTCGGCCAACCTCACGACCTTGCTCCGGAGCGCTAGGGTGGAGGAGGTCCGCAAGGCCATGGAGAAAAGCGATCAACTGGTCCAGAGCGGCGTTGCCTTGGCGGGCGGCGACTATAATTCTCGCGTCGAATTTATTTTCATGGGCATCAACGCGATCAAGCCGGCCATGATCGAAGAAGCGACCATGAATGCCCGTAAGGCGGCAGAACAGTTCGCTAAAGATTCGAAAAGCAATGTCGGGACGATTCGCCGGGCCACGCAAGGCGGCATCGAGGTCAACGATCGCGACTCAAGTTCTCCTCACCGAAAGATCGTCCGCATCGTGACGACGGTGGATTATTTCCTCGAGTAGGAAGTTCAGGGGGAATCAGCCCCCAAATCCGGCTTGTCATCCCAAACCCTCACGGTAAGCTTTCGGCCCCCAACGGGAATCCTGCATGTCCTTGGCCAGCCTACTCTCTGCCGAGCAAATCATTCCCGAGATGAAAGCGACGGAACGTTGGGGCGCCATTGTCGAGCTGATCGATCTCCTGGTCGCGCAGAACAAAATCAAAAACGACGATCGCGACAGCATTCTCGCATCTCTGAAACAGCGCGAGGAAACCATGAGCACCGGGATCGGCTTTGGGATCGCCATTCCACACGCTTCGTCCGATCGCATCGAGGAAGTGGTCGCCTCTTTCGGCCGGTCATCGCAAGGCATCGAGTTCGATGCGCTCGATAACGCGCCGGTGAAATTCGTGGTGCTTTTCATCGTGCCGAAGAATCAATTTCAAACGCACCTGCGCACCCTGGCCTCGATCGCGAAGTTTCTGAACGACCGGAGCGTGCGCGAGAGCCTGGCCGCCGCCAAATCGGCTGACGAAATTATCGCGATCTTTCGGGACCGCGCGCAGAAGTAAAGGCCGCGCGCCGGATGGAAACGTTTCAAGCGCTTCTCGCGCGGAAACTGGCGGAAGCATTAGCGGCCGCGGGTTTGCCGCAGGCCGGCGCCGTCACACCGGCGACCGATGCGCGCTTTGGAGATTACCAAACCAATGCCGCGCTCGTCCTCGCCAAACAGCTCGGAGAAAATCCGCGCGCGCTGGCTCAGAAAATATTGGACGCATACGGCCTATGGGACCTATGCGAACCGCCCACGATCGCCGGCGCCGGCTTCATTAATTTCACCCTGCGTCCCGAAGCGATCGCCGCCAAGACCGCGGACCTGCTGCGCGATGAGCGCCTCGGTGTAGGGAAAGCGGCTTCGCCAAAACGGATCGTCATCGATTTCGGTTCCCCCAATGTCGCGAAGCCGATGCATGTCGGCCATATCCGCAGCACCGTGCTCGGCGACGCGCTCGCGCGGATCGCTTCATTCCTCGGCCACGAAGTCATCCGCGACAATCACATCGGCGATTGGGGCACGCAGTTCGGGATGGTGATTTACGGCTGGAAGAACTTGCTCGATCGCGCGGCGCTCGAGCGCGATCCGATCGCGGAGCTGGTGCGCATCTATAAAGACACCAACGAAAAAGCGACAACCGATCCGAAGGTGCGGGAAGCGGTCCGCGAGGAATTAGTCAAACTCCAGGCCGGCGATCCGGAAAAT
>JBEEHT010000110.1:0-19485 GCA_041167545.1 Verrucomicrobiota bacterium | reverse complement strand
CCACGGCGGAAAGTTCGTCGAGTTTTTGATCGAGCTGTTCGCGGCTCAATACGTAATGGTCTTCGTCTTTCTCCGTCCGGTAAAACGCACAGAACTTGCAGTAAACGTTGCAGACGTTCGTGTAGTTGATGTTGCGATCGATGATGTAGGTGACGATTTCGTTCCCGCGGCCATCGTAGCTTTTTGCCTTCGCCGCATCGCGTCGCGCGGTGGCGAGCAGGCCGAGTTCTTCCAGCGGCCGGCCGTAGAGTTCGAGCGCTTCGTCCCCGGAAATGCGGTCGCCCGCAAGCACTTTCTCCGTCAGCGATTCCTGCGACAAGGCGACCATCACGCTATTCTAGCCGACGCCCGCGCGTTTCGCACCTCTATCCTCAGACGGGCCCGCTGCTACTCTTCGCCGTCGAAGTAATTGGTTTCGGCGCCCTTCAAGATGATGTTGCCCAGTGGCCGAGACACCGCCCACTTTTTGCTGTCGGGATAATAACAGGCGTCGCCGATCGGGTTGTCCGCGATGACGTAGTAAGTCAGCTCGTCCGGTCCCGGGTTCGTGATCTGGTGGGCATCGCCCGGCGCAAAGAAAAATGCATCGCCGGGTCCGACGTCGGTTGTGCCGGCTCCGTCGCGAACGCTGCCGCGACCGGAAACAACGAGATAAAACTCAAATTGCGCCGACTCCGCGTGGTACGGACAGAAGGAGGCGCCAGGCGGAATTCGAGCAAGCATCAAATCAAAAGGCTGCCTCTTCGAGAGATCGAGCGAGTCGGGTTCGCGCCCCAGGGCGATGGAAATATTCTTGCAATAAGAGTGAAACTTTCCCTTCGGCGACTTTTTTTCCTGCTCCGTTATTTCGGAGAGATTGACCTTGCGCATGTCAGCCCAGGTCGCGCGCGTACCAATCGATCTTGCGCGTCACGTACATCACCACCGCCAGCAAGATGAAGAGCGCGATCGTTCCCATGAGCAGCGCGTAATCCTGCTGCCGCAAAGTGATGTAGAGAAATGTGTAAACGCCGAGAAGCCCGCCGCCGATGATGAGCGTGCGCATTCCGCCGCCCAGAAAATGGCTGCAATACCAGGTGATGAGCCCGGTCGCCGCCACCGCCGCTATTAGATAAGAGAGACTGAAGCCGATGAACTCGGAGGCCGAAAGGAGCGCGAGGTAAAAGAGGCAAAGGGCCGCGCCGACCATGAGGTACTGCAACGGATGGATCTTCTGGCGCGCCGGGATTTCGAAAAGAAAGAACGTCGTGAAAACCAGGACGAAGAAAAGCACGCCGTATTTGATCGAGCGTTCGACGTAGCGATAGGCGTCGAGCACGCTCAGGAACTGCGTGCCGAAGAGTGAGGCCGTCACCGAGTTCGTCGAAAAACGTTCGTTGCCGGAGCGGCTCGTCCAGCGTTGCGGATAATCGCGACCGTAATACGACACCTTCCATTTCGCGTCGAACCCATCCGCGCGCACCGATCTTTCCGTCGGCAAAAACGCGCCGCGGAATCCCGGATCAGGCCAGTTGGATTTCAACGTGACCTGATTCTGTATGGCGAACGGCGCGAAGAAAATTCCGCCGCTGCCATTGAAGTCGAGCGCGACCGAAAATTTATTGGCGGTCACGATCGGTTGCGTGCTGCCAAGCGGCGCCGTCACTCCGGTCGTGTAGCCGGGCAACTGCGAGCCGGGCTGCAACGGCCGCTTCGTTCCGGCCCAGTCGAGCACGAGGCCTTCGCGAGTTCCGCGCAGATCGCTCACCGCGAGCGTGACGGCGGCGTCCTGCCAAAGAATGTCTTTCGGATCGATCTTGAGTGCGGCGAAATCCGGCGCTGCAAACCCGCCGCTCAGCGTCACCTGCCCGCGAAAAACCGCGGCGTCATAAATGCCGCGGTGGAGCATTTGGGTTTGCACATCGCCGACGACTTCCAGCGTGTCGGGCAAAAAATAAGCGCAAGCGACTGTGGTCTCCTCAACTTCGCGCGATTCGACCCGCCCCTCCGGCAACGTCACCGAACGCACGACGCTGCCGTGATGTTGATACGGAATGCAGAGGACCGGCCCGATGATTTGTTGGTCCCGCCCCCACGATGAAGTGATGTCGATGACCGCTTCATTTCTGCGCGCCAGCCGATCGCTCAGCACGCCGCCGATCATCAGGAGCGGAATGAGCAGCAGCAGAATGAGCCCGCCCACGCCGAGCAGTTTCAGGATGGTGCTGTTGCGCCGGCTGAAGAACGGCTGCGACTTTGGCAATGGCGGAGGCGCGTCAGGCATCGGGTGAGATTGATGAAGTCATTCCGCGTGAGCAACAACAATACGCGTGATGATGTCCGCCTTGCGGAGAGAGTTGGAGCACACCGTAAAAAGCTCCGGCGGGTGGATGCGCTTCGTCAGGCAAGCCACCCAGAATTATTTTCCCGCCACGAGATGGAGCGAGAAAAAATCCAGGACTCGATTCTTATATTCGGATTTTCCGAAACGGCAGAGGTCCACATGTTTCGCACCAGGAACGATCCAGAGTTCCTTGGGTTCAGTTGCAGCATCTACCATTTTGCGAATCTCGGTGGGAGTTGTGTGCTGATCGTCGGAACCGCCGATAAAGAGTTTCGGGGCCGAGATTTTCGATACATGATCAAGCGGCCGCAGCATCTCGTAACTTACCCCGAGGCGTGGACGAAGTTGCCATAAGAGGAGCGGGCTCAGAATCTTTGACCAAGATCCCAGTCTCATGGATATGCGATCGTCAATTGCGTCGCTGAGTGTCGGGTAGACTTGTTCGAACACGATTGCATCGACCGAGAGTGGCGGGGAGGCCAGCATCGCAGCCGCGCCTCCCATGGAAACGCCAATCACGCCAATTTTTTCCTGCGGGGCCAATGAATGTGCGAATCCGACCGCGGCCTGCGCATCTTTACTTTCGAGGTAACCGAACGTGATTTGTTTGCCGCTACTTTCGCCATGCGCCTGAAAGTCGAAGAGAAGAACCGCGTAACCCGCGTGGGAGAGGAATTGAGCGCGATCCACCATATCCAGCCGACTCGCGCGAACGCCATGCATGATGATAATCGTTCCCATGCCTGTCCGGCCGGGCAAAAACCAACCGTGGATGACCGACCTCGATTCGCTCCGAAACTCAATCGCGCGGCCGGTTAGATCAGGCGGCAGACTTCCAATGGTTCGCGGAACCGGAAACGTTAATAGAGTGCCTGCGAGCCAACTGGCGAGAATGAATAGCAAGAAAACCGCGAGTATGCCGGCGATGACGCGGTTTCGTTTCATGTCACGAATTGATAGCGTCCACGCTCTTAGCGAGCGACCGAAGTTGCAGATAACATGAAGCCACGCAAAGCCGCCGTCATTTTGATTTCATCACGGTGACGCTGGACATGCTGGCCCTGGGATTGATCTCGCCGTTCTTGCCCAAACTCGTCCTGAACTTTCTCGGCGGCGATTGATCGAGCCGGAGACAGCGTCAAAGCAAAAACGATGATTCAAGCTGCGGGCTCTGCGGAACTTCATGCCAATATTATCTAACGAGACACGAGATCGTCTGGTTAGTTCTTTTCCTCGACCGCGACCTTTCTCCGGTGAAGTTCGTTAACTCGATTGCTCGCAAAAGGATGAAAGGGGCTCGGTATCGAGTTGTACTCGATCCAGTATAATCGATTCTTCCAATCTCGAGGAAAACGTTTCTCGGACATGTCGAAAACAAACTCCGCGTCGCGGCGAGCGTGACTCACGTAGAGGGTAAAAAGGTATATGTTCCCCTCGATTACCTCTGGCCGAATCTCGGCCACCGCCAGCTCCTTAAGATCTTCTGGGACGAAAATTCTCAAAATATTTCCTTCAGCTGTCACTTTCGCCTCCGGACTAAAGTCGCGCGCGGAAACATCTACAAAGCGTTTCTGTTTGGGAACGAAGCAGCCGGCCATGACAAACAGACAGCACACAGAAACAACGAGCTGCTGGATGCGCTGCATAAGACTAACGAGACACAAGATTAGCGACTAGTCAGACCGGGCGAGCGTTTACAGAACATCGGAAAGCTAATTTCATCTGCGTCTGTTCCAGTCATTTTTTCTCAGGGACGCGCGTGCTGTGAAAGAAACGAATGCGCCATATGCCCTTCTCTTTCTGAAGAACAGCCGATTCCAGCCAGGTCACCTCTTTCGTGCCGGATGCGTCCTTGATCGAGCCGCGATTGACATAGGTAATCCAGGCGATGTCCGCGGCGATGTGAATTTCAGGTTCGTTTACCGTCCAGACATAAACCTTGCCTGCGGCGTGCGCGGCTTTGATCAGATCCATCAAGGCATCGCTGGTGAACCGCCCTCCGGCATCGAAGGCGTAGAAGTCGGGGGTAGTAACGGCGCGAAACTTGGCGAGATCATCGGTCGCGGCGGCGGCAAAAAACGAGCGGACGGCTTCTGTTACCTGAGCCTGGTCGGCAGCAGACGGACCCGACTGATCCGCCGCGGCGGCGCCGACTGTGAAGGTCAACAGCGAGGCAATCGCGATAGAGAATGTGTGATATTTGGTCATGATATTAGGTCTAACGAGAAATAAGATCACCGACATCGCATGGTCAGGCCTCGGGTTCGTGGCAAACCACTTCGATGTTGTGCCCGTCAGGACCAATGACGAAAGCTGCATAGTAGTTCGCGTGGTATTCGGGGCACAGACCAGGCGCACCATTGTCTTTGCCACCCGCCTCCAGAGCCGCGCGATAGAACGCTTCGACTTGCTGGCGATTCTCGGCCGTGAACGCCAGGTGAAGATGCGCCGGCTTCTCCTCGGTTTGGTACAGGCACAATGAAGCCTTACCCTTTGGGCTAAGCTCGACTCCGTACGTCGGCGGTCCCTCCGAGACAACAACTACGCCGAGCGGTTCGAGTGCCTTAAGGAAGAACGCTTTGCTCGCTGCATAGTCGCTGACTCCGAATTTGACGTGGTCAAACATGAGTTCTCCTGAAGTGAGTGAGCGTGCGCGAGGCCTAACGAGAACAAGATGAGCGACGGCCACCGAGACCGTGCGTAGCCCGAAGTGAAAGTGTTCTAGCCACGCAAAACGTGAACGCATGGCGGGTGGCCGTTCGCTCCATCGCCTGGTTAGATCGTAAACGTGAGAGCATATGATCGCTTCGGTAATCAGAATCGGACATGGAAGATGCCCAGGGCAATGCCCTGAACAATCATGAATGCTCCGAGAACCGGGTAAGGAATAATGGTGACTTTGCGGAAAACACTCGGCAGAACTCCGGCCCCCGAGAGGAAGAAATAGACCCCTCCGAGCACCAGACCGGCTCCTATGCAGCGGTCGAACCAGATGCCACGGTTTATCAGGGCAAGCATCAGGACGACAATGACAATTGCCAGGACTGCCAGATCCATTGTCATCAAGCGCGACTTCACGATCTAACGAGAATTAGACGACAATTTGGGAGATAGGCGAAAAGTTTTTCGTCTATTTCCGGATCGGGCCGCGGATGGACTCCCTGGTTGCCAGCGCGCGCGTCTGCTGCGAATGACCGCAAGAACATGAAACCACGCAAAGCCGCCGTCATTTTCATCTTCATCACGGTGACGCTCGACATGCTGGCGCTTGGGTTGATCGCACCGGTTTTGCCGAAGCTGGTCCTCAACTTTCTCGGCGGCGATGCGCCGAATGCCGCGAAGATGTTCGGCATCTTCGGCACGGTCTGGGCGCTGATGCAGTTCATCTTTTCGCCGGTGCTCGGCGTTTTGTCGGACCGGTTCGGACGGCGTCCGGTGATTCTCCTCTCCAATCTCGGGCTCGGCCTCGATTACATCGTCATGGCGCTCGCGCCGACGCTCGGCTGGCTCTTTCTCGGCCGCGTTATTTCCGGCATCACCGCGGCGAGCATCACCACCGGCACCGCGTACGTTTCCGATGTCGTCGCTCCTGAAAAACGGGCGCAGGCTTTCGGCATGATCGGCGCGGCCTTTGGCGTCGGGTTTGTTCTAGGGCCGGCGCTTGGCGGTTTGCTCGGGAACTCCGATCCGCGCCTGCCGTTTTGGGTCGCGGGCGGCTTGAGCCTCGCCAATGCGCTCTACGGTTATTTCGTGCTGCCGGAATCGCTGCCGCCGGAGAAGCGCAAGCCGTTCACGATGCGGCGCGCGAACCCGATCGGCTCCCTCGCGCTGCTGCGTTCGCATCCGGAATTGTTCCGGCTCGCGACGATCCAATTCATCGGCTACATCGCGCACGAAGTCTTCAACGTCTGGGCGCTCTACACGATCTTTCGCTATGGCTGGAAGGAAGGCACGATTGGGCTCTCGCTCGCGCTGGTCGGACTTTGTTCGGTCGTGATTTCGACCGGGCTCGTCCAGCCGATGGTCTCGCGTTTCGGCGAACGCCGGACGCTTTACATCGGGCAATTTTTCGGCGCACTCGGGATGGCCCTCGCGGGTCTCGCGAGAACGACCGGGTTCTTTTTCCTTTCGATTCCGGTGATGATGATGTGGACGATCTCAACCCCGGCGGCGCAGGGCATGATGACGCGGCGGGTGAGCGAATCGGAGCAGGGCGAATTGCAGGGCGCGATCAGCAGCCTGTGCAGTCTGGCGTGGATCATGGGGCCCGGCCTGTTCACGTTCACGTTCGCGTATTTCATCGATCAACAGAAGGGCTGGAACTTTCCGGCAGCGCCCTGGTATCTCGGCGCCTTCTTGCTTTTCGTGGCGATGGGATTGGCCACGCGGATCCCGCGGCTGGCTCCGCACCCGGAGACGATCGGCGCGGCTCCGGTGGTCGAATCGCTCGAGCGCGACGCGCGATCCTCTTTGTAAAACCCCGGGCGGCAGAAGAGTTGCTGTTCACAAAGGTCTGCTTGAATCCCCGCCGGCTTCGAGTGAACTAACGAATTCTCAACGTGTTAAAAAAAGCTGTTCTCCTTTTTCTGCTGCTCGCGCTGGGCGGAAGGACCGCGGCGCGCGCGGACGAAGAGACCCGGCAAGTCCAGGAAGAGTTGCGCAAGCGCCATCTTTTCTTTCGCGACATCGATGGCCGGCCGAGTCTGGATTACGCCATCGCGTTGAAGCGTTATCAGGCGCGCCAGGGCTTCGCGGTGTCGGGCGTGGCGGATGAAATGACGCTCTATTCGCTCGGGATCGGTGAACCGGCGCCGCCGGCTGAAGGCGCGGCCAATCTTCCCGATGTTCCAGTTCTAAAAAGCGACGCGGCTTTGCGCGAGTCGCGGCCCCAGCCGGCCCCGGTCCCCACGAAAGAGACCAACGCGAAAGACGCGACCAAAGCGGAGATCCGGGCTTTTCTCCGCCGCTATTTTGATGCGTGCGAATCTCCGAACCCGCAGGACGAGCTCAGGTTTTACGCCGAGCGGGTCGACTACTTCGATCACGGCGCGGTGGACAAACAGTACATTCAAAACGAACTCGCGGTTTACGATCAGCGCTGGCCGACCCGGAAGTATTCGCTGGGTGATTCGTTGCGCGTGCTGAAAGTTCAGACAAATACGATCGCTACGATTCGCGTCGCCTTCCAGGTAGCCAATTCGCCGAATAACCGGAAAGCCAGCGGACGGACCGACGACACTTTCGGTCTGGCCAAACGCGGCGATTCCCTGGAAATCATTTCGATCAAGGAAGCGCGCGTTCGCCGTCCTTCGCGCCATCGCCGGCGTCCGCCGAATTTTCCGGCAGCGGTCGGCCGGACGGTGCACAAGGTTTTCCGCAGCATATTTCGTTAGCCTTACTTCCGGACGCGTTTCAAAAAGCGGGTTGGTCGCGGATTGCCAATCGGCGATTGGAGTGCGATCTAAAAAACATGCGGAGCCGAAGAGCGATGAGGATGGCGGCACGGTCGATAACCGTCCTGCTTTCCATCACGGCGTGGATGGTTCTCTCGAATCACTGCGCGCTGGGCGCGATCACGCTGCCGGCGAATTCCGGAGTCGAAGCCAGTGGATGCCCGATGCATTCGGCGCCGGCGAAAAAGAAACCGGCCACAAAGCTTCCGTGCTGTAAGGATTTGCGCGCCGTGGCGGCAAAAGCTGTGGCCAATGCGATGGCGGCGACGATTCGGTTGGTCGGCGTGCAGGATTACGCGGCGGAGATTTTCCTGTCGCGCCCGCCCGTTGCGATCGGCGTCGATGGTCTCGATACAGGGCCGCCCGGCGCATTCAGTTTTGCTGAGTCTGTTTTGCAGCAGAGCATTCTCGCGCACGCTCCTCCTTTGAGTTGAGCTGAAGCGGCCCCCGAAAACGTTCGGGGCCACTAGAGCTTCACGCGCTTCCGGCGACGACTCTGTCGCCTCGTCCTTACCGGCGGCAATTCCCACCGGGCAACTCAACCAATTTTCGCTAATCGATATGAAGAAACTGATTTTATTAATTCTCGCTGCGAGCGTGGTCCTCGCGGCAATGCCCGTCGCTGCCCAATCTACAGCGCAAAAATACACCTGCCCCATGCATCCGGAGGTCGTGATGGATCATCCGGGGAAATGCCCGAAGTGCGGGATGACGCTTGTGCCTGTTAACCGGGAGGAACGTCCAACATCCAACGTCCAACGTCCAACGTCGAACGAAGAGAAGAAACACGCGGCGCATGATGAGCACGACATCGTGAATCACGAGGCGCATCGGCTGAAGGCAGAACACAGACCGGAAAGCCACGACATGCGGCCGCACGAAATGGCGATGCAGTCGACGGTGAACATCGCGGAGCCGATGAGCCGGGAGAGTTCCGGGTCGAGCTGGGTGCCGGATTCGACCCCGATGTATGGACGGATGCTGATGTTCGGTGACGACATGCTCATGCTGCATGGCGGAATTTTTCCGCGTTACATCAACGCGAATACCCGGCGCGGAGGCGATCGGATCGATGGGCCGAACTGGTTCATGGCGATGTATTCGCATCCGATCGGGGAAAGTGCGCAGCTCGGCTTTCGTGGAATGATGAGCCTCGATTTGCTCACGGAACGTGGCAGCGGATATCCGCTGTTATTTCAAACCGGCGAGACTTGGAACGGCGAGGCGCTGCACGATCGCCAGCATCCCCATGACTTGGTGGATGAGATTTCGGTGAGCTATTCGCAAAAATTCGGCCACGATCTTTCGGCGTATCTGTATGTCGGTTACCCGGGCGAACCGGCCCTCGGACCGCCGGCTTTCATGCACCGGCTTTCCGCGATGGATGATCCGGATGCGCCGCTGAGCCATCATTGGCAGGATTCGACCCACGTAACTTTCGGCGTCGTCACGCTCGGCGCGGTCTGGCGCGATCTGAAAATCGAGGCGAGCACTTTCAAGGGACGGGAGCCGGATGAAGTGCGGTACGATTTCGACGAGCCGAAGCTGGACTCGTTCAGCGGGCGAATCTCCTGGAATCCAACGAAGAATTTGGCGCTCCAGGTTTCGCACGGCTACATGCACAGCCCGGAAGAGCTGGAGCCCGAGTCGAACCGGCATCGGACGACGGCATCGCTACTATATAATATGCCGCTCGGGCCCGACGCGAACTGGTCGAGCTCAGTTGTGTGGGGCCAGAACCGGGATAGTGGACACGGCAAGACGCAATCGTTTCTGGTCGAGACGAACTATCAGCGCGGGCGCGATACGTTTTACGCGCGGTTCGAGCACGTGGAAAAACCGGGCCACGAACTGGTGCTTGATGAGGTGGACCACGAACGGGTGTTTCCGATCGATGCCTACACGATCGGTTACGTGCGCGATCTCACGCATGGAGGCGGGATCGATGTGGGGTTGGGAGGACAATTTACGATTAACGACGTGCCGGACTCGCTCGATCGATATTACGGCGATGAGGTTCCTTATTCGTTTCAAGTTTTCCTGCGCATCCGGCCATCGTTGATGGGCGATCATGGAATGACGCAGCATGAAATGCCGCCTAACGAGAAGTAGCAGCAACGTTACGTTGTCATCCCGAGGCCGGCGCAGCGCGCTGAGGGACCTCACAGTCGCAGATCGATTCTCCAACAGCCGAAGAATTTGCCACGCAGATAGTGGTTGAACGTCCTCCGCCTGCGTTGGCGCGCAGTTCGTTGTGAGGTCCCTCGGCGCGCTGCGCCAGCCTCGGGATGACACGAATTTTGTTTCGACCGGCCAAGTTGAACAAAGCTTGTGAGCTTCGCGGCTTCCGCGCAGATTGGACGCTCCATGAAATATCGCTCTTTGCCGCGCCGTTATTGCCTCCTGATATCGATTGCCGCCGCCGCCTTTACCGCGAACGCGGCCGACAAACGCAACATCACGGAGAAAGACCTATTCAATTTCGTCTGGACCGGCGACGCCCAAGTTTCCCCGGATGGCGCGCGCGTCGCTTTCGTCCGCGTGACCGTAAATGAAAAGAAGGAAGGCTATAACACTTCGATCTGGATCGTGCCCACCGCGGGCAATGAAGCGCCGCATCGCCTCACGACGGGCGAACGCGATTCCTCTCCGCGCTGGTCGCCCGATGGAAAGTTTCTTCTCTTCACCCGCACCACCGAGAAAGACGGGAAGCCGGAATCGCCGCAGCTTTTCATGCTTTCGATGGCGGGCGGCGACGCCTTTGGGTTCACCAGTTTGCCGAAAGGCGCGAGCGATCCGAAATGGTCGCCCGATGGGAAGCTGATCCTTTTCGCGAGCTCGAGTAATCCGGAGGACCTGGAGAAGCAGGAAAAGAAAAAACGCAAAGAGGAAGAAGCGAAACGCGCGGCCGCGGCTGGACCTTCTGCTTCGCCCGCCAAGGAGAGCGATAAGAAGCCGGCCGACGATGCGGCCAAGAAAGTCGAGACGGATACCGAGCGAGAGAGCGACATCCACGTGATCACGCGCGCGGTTTATCGCTCGAACAATGAAGGCTATCTCGATTTCAAGCGACCGCAGCATTTCTGGATCGTGCAAGCGCCGCACAACTCGGACGAGAAGGTGCAACCAAAGCAACTAACCAGCGGCCGTTTCGATGAAGACAGCGCCGTTTGGTCGAAGGACTCTTCTCAAATTTATTTCACGACGCTGCATAACGACGAGCCGTATTACGATCTGCAGAAGACCGAGCTTTACTCCATCTCCGCGAACGGCGGCGCGCCGGTCAAACTTACCACGGTCGATATGAACCTGGGCGATCTGGCGCTCAGCCCGGATGGAAAACAGGTCGCCTTCACGGCATCGGTCGAGCAGCCGGTGAACTCCTACACCCAACCCGATCTCTGGGTGCTCGATCTCGTGAAGGATGCGAAGCCGCGCAATCTCACGGAGAAGTTTGATTTCGATGTCGGCAGCAGCGTCTTCGGCGACAACGGCTCACCGCGCGCGGGTGGCGGCAACCTTCCGATCTGGACCGCGGACGGCAAAGGCATCATCGAAAATTTCGAGAAGGAAGGGCAAACGAATCTGGGCGTGTTCGACGTCGCGACCGGGGCGCTTACGAATGAAATTACGAAAGGCAACCAGGCCATCCCGCGTTTTCGCCCTGCTCCGGATGCATCGAAGCTGGTCTATCTTCTCTCCACGCCGACGCGGATCGGCGATCTGTTCTGGCTGGATCGCGTGAGCGGCGAAGCGCGGCAGTTGACCCACAACAACGATGAGCTTTTCGGCCAGCTCAATCTAACTGAGCCGGAAGAGATTCATTACAAGAGCTTCGATGGAAAAACCATTCAGGCGTGGCTGCAGAAGCCGCCTGGTTTCGATCCGGCGAAAAAATATCCGCTCATTCTGAACATTCACGGCGGGCCGCACACTGCTTACGGATTTATTTTCGCGCACGAGTTCCACTGGATGGCGGCGAAGGGCTACGTCGTGCTTTATCCGAATCCGCGCGGGAGCACGAGCTACGGCCAGGAATTTGGAAACGTGATCCAGTATCATTATCCTGGCGACGATTATAAGGACCTGATGCTGGGCGTGGATGACGCGATCAAGCGCGGTTACATCGACGCGAAAAAACTTGGCGTGACCGGCGGCAGTGGCGGCGGGTTGCTGACCAACTGGGTCGTCGGACACACCGATCGCTTTGCCGCGGCGGTGTCGCAGCGCGATATCGCGAGCTGGGCCGATTGGTGGTACACAGCCGACTTTACTTTATTCCAGCCACGCTGGTTCAAAGGCCCGCCGTTTCAAGAACAGGAAGATTTCAAGGCCCGCTCGCCGATTACCTACATCAACGATGTGAAGACGCCGATGATGTTCATCCTGGGCGAGACTGATTCGCGGACGCCGCCCGGCGCGGGTGGCGAGCAAATGTTTCGCGCGTTGAAGTTCCGCAAAATTCCGACGGTGATGGTGAAGTTCCCGAACGAAACGCATGAGCTCTCGCGCTCCGGCCAGCCGTGGCATCGGATCGAGCGGTTGCAGCATCTCGTGGGTTGGTTCGACAAATGGCTGATGGGCGTGGCGAAGCCGGAATATGATGTGGCGCCGCCGAATGAAGCGCCGGTAAAGCCCGTCGCGAAACCGAAGCCGCCCGGCTAATCATGGAGCCGGCACGCCCCCGTGCCGGTGAGGAGAAGCGGCGATTTCCGCCAACGGCCTGAGGGCAGGCCGTCTCCATGCTTCCCGGCTTGCCGAACTTTTGCGGGAATGCACAATAGCCCCGATGCGACTCCGCACCCAAAATTACCAGGACATCGAACGCATCATCGAGTTCGACTTCGTCCGCGCGACTGAGGCGGCGGCTCTCAACTCGCTCCAGTGGCTCGGCCGCGGCGAGAAAGAAAAAGCCGACGCAGCAGCTTGCGACGCGCTCCGCGGAATGTTCGATCTCATGAACATCTGCGGCGAGGTCGTCATCGGCGAAGGGATCAAGGACGACGCGCCGGGAATTTTCAAAGGCGAGCAGCTCGGCACCTGGCTCCCCGGCTCGCCGCCGTTCGACATCGCGCTCGATCCGATCGACGGCACGACGAACATCTCCAAAGGCGCGCCGAATTCGATTAGTTGCATCGCCGCGGCGAGCCCGGAGCAGGGGGTGAAGGTCGCGCTCCGGGACATTCCCTCCTTCTATATGATGAAGCTCTCCTACGGCCCGCGCGTGATCCAGCACATGAAGAAGACCGGGATCGATACGATCAAAATCGAGAGTCCGGTCGAAGAAATCCTGCAGACGGTGGCGCAGGCGTTGAACAAGCGCGTCCAGGATGTGGTCGTGATGATGCTCGATCGTCCGCGGCATAAAGAGATCGTTGCCGATGTCCGCCGCGTCGGCGCGTCGCTGCGGATGATCAGCGACGGCGATATCGCGGCGGCGATGGCGCCGGCGATTCCCGACAGCGGGATCGATCTCTATCTCGGGATCGGCGGCTCGCCCGAAGCGGTCCTGGCGGCGGCGGGAATTAAATGCCTCGGCGGCGATATGCAGTGCGTGATGTGGCCGCGCGACGACAAGGAGCGCAAGAGTCTCATCGCCGAGGGTCACGAGGCCGATCTCGGCCGCGTTTTTTTTGCCGATGATCTCGCGAACGGGAAGAACATTATTTTTTGCGCCACAGGAATCAGCGATAGCGCGATGTTGCGCGGCGTGAAATCGCAGGGCGCAACCGCGACCACTTATTCTCTCCTGATGCGCGCCAAGAGCCGGACGGTGCGTTTTATCCGCGCTTCGCACGATCTCCAGAACAAAACGATCCGGCTGCGCTCGGACAACCGCGAACACAAAATCTAAGGGGAGAACCGCGGATGGCGCGGATGACACGGATGGAATTAGGTTCGGCGCGGCTTTGAATCATCCGTGCTATCCGCGCAATCCGCGGTTGAAATTTCTGTTTGGTTTTCAGCGTGGTGGTCGACGGCGATCTCGATCATTTCCGGCCGCGGAATGCGCTGGTCGCCGCGGCCCCTTGAGATTGCCGGAAACGACCTCGAACATCTCCCTCGACATCCCTCAAATCGTCTGGTCAAATTCGCCAACAACTTCGCTTATGAGAGAAATATCGAAAACCGAGCTGTCGCCAGACAATGGCTGTATCATCGACACGAAATGGAAAGTCGGACCGCTGAGTTATCACTCGTGCGCGAGTGAGGTCGGCTCAGAGCACACCGTCCATAACGCCCCCATGCCGGAGATCGTGGTTTACGATCATGTCGGCTTCAAAGGCGCCTACGCGCGCACGAATCTGAGCTTCCATTTTCTCGGCGACTTCTGGAACGATCGGATCAGCTCGCTCATCATCGTGAGCGGCGTCTGGCGCTTTTATCGCGACGAGTATTACAAGGGCGACCATTGGGATCTCGGACCCGGGTTTTACGAATGTTTCTTCAAGGACAAGGGCCCGGATGACGTGGTCAGTTCGTTCCAGGCAATCGAGCTAACTTGAGCTGCGGCTGTCTTCTGTAGCCGCCGCCCTGTGGGCGGCGTGAAGCGGCTACAGAGAGCCGCTCGGCAGATCCGGGGCTTGCGCCAGCTCAAGAACGGTTTCCGCACAGCCCCAGGAAAGGGTGAACCCGGCGCCGCCGTGACCGTAATTGTGAATGATCCTGCGGCCGTCGCGCATTTTTTCTGCCGCGACGCGCACGCCGCCTTTGCGGCATGGCCGCAGGCCGACGCGTTCCGCCAGAATAGTTGGTGTCGCAATATCGAGGACGCGCTGACACTCCGCCACGATCCGCGCCGTCGCCGTTGGATCGGCCGCGCGGTTATCGCTCACGTCATTCGTTCCTCCAAGCACGCAATCCTGCGATCGCGGGATCGCGTACATCAATGGCGGATCATCGCAGACGACCGCATAAGAAAGATCCAGCGGGGCGACGATCGCGACCTGGCCGCGGTGAGGTTCCATCGCGGGGTCGGGCACCAGCTCCTTCGCGCCGATTCCCGCACAGTTCACCACCAGATCGAAGCGCGCTTCCACCTCCTCGAGATTTTCCAAATGGATGCCGGCAATGAGGGACGCGCCCGCGTTTCCCGCGCGCGTCTTCAGGTACTCGAGGTACTTCGCCGGCTCGATGAGTGGAACACGCATCGAAAATCCACCGACGAACGCCACCGGAATTTCGTGCCCGGCCAGGAGACGCGGATCAAAAGTTCGGGCCCACTTCGGTGGTGTGATCGGGCCGAGCCGAGAGAACGTGCGGAGTTCCACAACGGAAACGCCAGTGCGGGGATCTCGTGCGAGTTCAAGGAATCGCTCGTAAGCAACCAGGGCCCACGGCATCACGGCTTCGGCCGGCTCGACGTCGTACGGATACCACATTGCCGCCGCGGCGGCGGACTCCGTTCGGTCGCCAGTCTGCTCGGCCAGAATGGAAGTTGCGTAGCCCTCTTCGGCGAAGACAACCGCGCAGGTCAATCCCGTGACGCCCGCACCGACAATGGCGACGCGATCTTTCATTGAGCGGCGGCGATCATGGCGGCGAATAGTGATATGTCGGAAGCACGAAAATCCAGCCCATTGTCATCCCGAGGCTGGCGCAGCGCGCCGAGGGACCTCGCACCTGCAAGTTGCGCTATCGCGAAACGCTACGCATCACCCGACGTATACGCCTGGCGCAGCGCGGGAGCGGAAGAGCGCTTGTGAGGTCCCTCGTCCCGCGACGGCGGGACTCGGGATGACACATTCATTCGCTGCCGGAATTCCGTCCTTGTTTTTCCCATTGACGCGCGCGTGACTGGCGCATGACCGACAAAAGCGATGCGGACTACATCCTCGGCACGCACGATGACGAAGTCGCGCGACTGGGTTTGCAACATCGCGTCTGGCGTCCGGTCGTGACCGAGTGCTGGCAGCGCGTCGGAATCACCCATGGCTGGCGCCTCCTCGATGTCGGCGCCGGCCCCGGTTACGCCACGGCTGACCTGGCGGAAATTGTCGGACCCGCCGGCTCGGTCCTGGGGATCGAACGTTCGGTGCGCTTCCTGGAAGCGGCGCGGGAAAGATGCCGCCGGCGCGGCCTGACCAACGTGGAGTTTCGCGAAGCGGATTTGATGGAAGTCTCGTTAGGCCAACTCGGTTTGGACGCCTGCTGGTGCCGCTGGGTCGCCACCTTTGTCTCTTCGCCGGCAAAACTGATCGACAACATCGCGGGCGCGCTGCGGCCCGGCGGGCTCGCCATTTTTCACGAATACAGCGACTACGGAACTTTTTGCTTTATGCCCAGGCTGCCGGCGCTGGAGAAGTTTCAGCAGGAAGTGGACGCGAGCTGGCGCGCGAGCGGCGGTGACCCGAACGTAGCGCGCGCCTTGCCCGGTCTGTTGCGCGAGGCCGGCATGCGCGTGCTCGAGATCCGTCCGCACGTGCGCACCGTGGCGCCGCGCGATTACGCCTGGCAATGGCCGGCCAGTTTTATCGAGATCAACGTCGCGCGTTTGCAGGAGCTCGGGCGCCTCACAGAGGAAGAGGGGGCGGAGGTGCTGCGCGAATTCCGAGCGGCAGATGCCGATCCGCAATCGTGGTTCACCACGCCGCTTTTTCTCGAAATCGTCGCACGCCGCGAATAGACCGGAGCTTGCCAATCGTGCGCAACACCGAGAATCTGGCGGCCTCCAATGAATAAACGACAGATCATCTACAGCATTCTCGTGGCGCTCGTGCTCACGCTCCTGAGCATTTTCTTTTTCGATCAACCGATCGCCGCCTTTGTCCAGCGAGCGGGCGGACGGCAATCTGTCATCCTGCAAGAAGGCACGCGTTGGCTGGAAATCGCTTCCGGTTTTCCAATCCAACGATACTTCCTGACCTACCTCCTCCTGGGCGCGAGCGCGCTTTTGTTTATCGCGAAATCGACGCGGCCGATCGCGTGGATGCTGTTGTTCGTCGCTTGCGCGCATCTTGTGATTCGCCTGACCGGCGGCACGCTGAAAAATGTTTTTTATCGGCTGCGTCCTTTCGAGGTCATCCAGGCCGGCAATTGGGATTGGAAATTTTTCGGCGGGCGCGGCAGCTCCTTTCCCTCCGGTCATGGCGCGCATTTCTGGGGCCTCTTCTTTCCGCTCGCATTTCTCTTTCCGCGCTACCTCATCCCTCTCCTGATCGTGCCGCTCTTTATCTCTGTCGCCCGCGTCGGGGTGAACGATCATTGGTGCAGCGATGTCATTGCCTCGAGTGCGGTCGCGGCCCTCATCACTCTCCTATTCATTTGGCTCTTCCGAATGAAACCAGCGCAACCCATG
Source organism: Verrucomicrobiota bacterium (assembly GCA_041167545.1). Taxonomy (GTDB): domain Bacteria; phylum Verrucomicrobiota; class Verrucomicrobiia; order Chthoniobacterales; family UBA10450; genus AV80. The sequence continues at coordinate 2,411 of JBEEHT010000110.1, read as the reverse complement.
TTACCCAAAGGTAAAACAAATGACTAAGGCTCGCCGCATTACCGGGATCGCATTTGCCCTCCTCCTCCTGAGCTTCACGGTCGCCGCTAAGGAGCCGAAGGCCGCTGCTGCCGCCGACTTCTTTCCGTTGCGGGTCGGTGATTCCTGGACGTACCGCAACACCAGCGACAGCAGCCAATACACCCTGAAAGTTCTCAATGAAGAGAAGCAGGCGGACGGCTCGAGCCGTTACGAGATGGAAATGCTGGCGGGAGTGATCGTGCGCAAGTTCTTCACGAAACCGGCCGGATGGGTGCTCCTGCATTTCGAGCGCTACCCGGAGCATGAAGGCTTGGAGGCAAAATACGAGCCGGCCAAACAGTATCTGCAGAATCCGCTCGTCCCCGGATTTAAATGGGGATGGAAAGGCAAGGATTACACCCAGACCGACGTCACCGAGAGTAGTCAGGTGATCGGGTTTGAGAAGGTCTCCGTGCCGGCTGGGAAGTTCCGGGCGATGAAAGTCGTCAGTCAGGTCACCGGTGGCGCTGTGGTCATGAACAAGACCTATTGGTATGCCGACGGCGTCGGTCTGGTAAAGACCACGACTGAGGCCGGCAAAATCAGTTACGGCTCGGAACTAATCGATTACAGCTTCAAGAAGAACGCTCAAAAATGACCCCACCGCAAAAGTCGATCGCTCCAATGGCTGATCATTTTAAGCGCCGTAAAATTTCTCCAAAAAAAATCTTGCCAGGGCGCTGCAATTTTATCTTAAATCCAGTCCGTGAAATTCCCCGTCCCCCAGGGCTGGTCTTTGCGATTGGCCTTTTGGTGGTTCCAACGCAGGATAGCGCTGCCCAGACCTCCACTCTTCCCGCACCGCTACTAATTCGGCCCGCCGGTTTGCCGCGGCCAGCAGCAACCGCAGCACCTTCCCTCCTGCCCCAGCCGCTGGCGCCCGCCACGTCCTATGAACCGGCTCCCACCCCAAGCGCTCCGACAATCCGAACTCTTCCTGCTAATTCCCCGATCCCCGTGCCGCCTCCGCAAACGGCGCGCCAGCTTCCGCCGCCACCCGTCCCGCCGCCCGCGTAACTGACTTTTCCGCGCACCGCGCTCGAACGTCAGCGCGTGACTCCAGCGATCGAAGTGTGGCGCGCCAACGCGCTCTTACCGCAAGTGCCGGCGCGGCGTGGCAACTACGTGGTACCCGCCTACATTGCTGATAACCAGCCGGTGATGGTCCGGCTGCAATTTGATCCGCTGGCTCGCGGCAAAGCGGTGGTGGTGCGGCCGGGACGGGGCGCGATTCTCGATCCGCCTACGGAAGTCTTGCAGATCCAGCCGACCGGAGAATGCGTGCTGACGGTAAGGCTTGAGGCGAACGCGCCGCGCGGCCACGTTACTTTCCATTGTGACGGGCTGATGACGACATTGCTGTTGTCGCGCCGCTCGCTTGCACTGGTGCAGGCCACCGAAAACGCAAAGGAGAGGGGCACGCGATGAGAAAGCGGATTGTTCTTCCTCTTGCCGGCGTTTGTCTCCTTGGCCTCGGCATGGGATCGCTTCTCGCGCAGACTCCTGCCGCCAGCCCGGACGTGAACCCCGAAGGAAACACCGGGGCGCTCAAAGCGCAGATTACGACGGGGGGCTCTTACGATGCGCACAGCGGTAACGCCACGCGTTCCGTTAACGACCTTCACGTGCCAGGCGCGCTTGGCGTTTACGGTCTGGATTTCACTCGCTACTGGAATTCCGTGCCGAACGACCACGATAGCCCGTACGCGGTGCTGCCGATTAGTTTCGGGTTCTCCGGCTGGTCGCACTCGTGGGAGTGGCACGCGCAGGAGGAGGATTATAGCGAAAATGTGGATGGCGACGGCAGCGAGGAAATCTTCACGACCGCAATAACGATCACTTTTCCAGATGGCCACGCCAATCGGTACAAGATTACGCGGTCTAATCGCGCCCACGGATACCCCCCGCATTGGGCGCCACCCGATCCACGGTGCGGACCGCCTTACACGGTCCCAGAGCAAAACGGTTTCCTTGCTGGCGGGACTGTCTATGATTACCTGGGAGACATGGCGTCAGACGGCTCGGCGTTCTGGCTCTACCGGCCGGATGGCGGCTCGGTCCATTTCGAAGGAGGATCGGGGTACTATTACGCGACGGAGGTGTTTGATCCGCACGGTTTTCACACCACGCTTCGCTACAATAATGATGGTCGTCTCGACCGGGTGGAACAAGACGGTGGCCGGTGGCTAACCATTACGTGGAATTACGGTGTGATTACGCGCGTAGAAACCGGAGGTTACGCAGGTTCGCAGGGAGTTGATTACCAGTACGCTACTCAGCCCGGTAACTTTGGGACGCTTAGCACGGTGACCTACCCGGACGGCGCACAAGCGGTTTATACCTATGCGAAC
>JBEEHT010000109.1:0-24715 GCA_041167545.1 Verrucomicrobiota bacterium | reverse complement strand
AACATCCCGGTGATGATGCTTTGCTGCATCCCGCTTTTTGCCTTCGTCCTGAAGATTCTCTACATCCGCAAACAGCGCTACTACGTCGAGCACCTGGTCCACGCGCTTCACATCCACACCTTTCTTTATGTGGCGGTCGTCATCACGTCGCTGGCCGCGATGGGCGCCACCCGAACGGCGCCGGCTCTGCACGGATTGGTTGTCGGGCTTATGTCGTGCGCGATTCTTATCCAAATCTTTCGCTCGATTCGCCATGTCTATAAACAGGGCTGGTTCTTCACTACCGTGAAATTTCTCTTCGGCGGATTCGTTTATTTTCTGATCCTGTTCCTCGCGGTGATAGCCACAACCCTGGTGACCTTGTTGTTGCCGTCGTGATGGCGGGCGCTTGTCTTTAGCCGCTTCGCTGTGCGAAGCGCGGGGCTGACAGCGCTGCCCACATCCCTCGCCCTGCCCACAGGGCAGCGGCTACAGAAGAAGCTGACGCGCGCGAGAGAGCGCTTCGTCGATCTTCGTCGCGTCTTTTCCCGCGCCTTGCGCATTGTCCGGCCGACCGCCCCCTTTGCCGCCGACGATTGGCGCAATTTCCTGGATCAATTTGTTCGCCTGAAACTGCGCCGTAAATTCCTTGGGCACCGATGCAATCAACGCCACGCGCCCGTCGTTTTCCCCCGCGAGAAAAATCGGACCGCGGAACTTCGGCTTGAGCGCATCCACGATTGCTTGCAGTAACTTACCGTCAGCATTTGGCAATTTCGCCACGACGGATTTCTCCGCTGCGATTGTCGCACCAAGCTCCTTCGCGATTTCCTCCGCGCGACTTCGCATCTCGGCTTCGGACGCCTTGCCCTGCTGCTTTTCCCACTCGTGAACTTCCGCTTCGAGTTTTTCCAGATGCGCCGAACGGCCGTCGATCTGCTCCAGCATTGCGCTTGTCTCCGCGCTCTCTGCAAATGCAGGCAGCGCTGTGATCCCAGTTTTCTTCCGCGCCAGCGCCTCAAACTTTTCCTGCTGTCGCGCGGCTTCCTGCTTCGCCCAATCGCGCGCGGCATCGCCCGCCACCGCTTCGATTCGCCGAATTCCCGCCGCGATCGCTTCTTCCCGCACGATCCGGAATGAACCGATGTCGCCCGTCGCGCGGACGTGGGTGCCGCCGCAAAGTTCCATCGAATAACCGTTCAACGCCTGTGGCCCGCCGCCTACCTGCACTACGCGCACGATGTCACCATATTTGTCCCCAAAGAATTGTTGGATGTCCGAGCGCTTCTTCGCATCCGCATATGGAATCTCCGTCCACGAAACCGACGCGTTCTCCGCGATCTTTTCATTCACCAACTTCTCAACGCTCCGTTTTTGCTCCGCAGTCAGCGCCGCACTCGAAAAATCGAACGTCAATTTCTCCGGCCCGACGTAACTCCCCTTCTGCACCGCATCCCGCGAGACGATTTCGTGCAGCGCCCAATGCAAAAGATGCGTCACGGAATGGTGCCGTTCAATCGCGTGACGCCGCGGTGCATCAAATCTTATCGTCACATGTTCGCCATCGCGCGGAGCGTCATCTCCCTCGACCAAGTGGATCCAGGCGCCGCCCGCTTTTCTGGTGTCCGAGATTTCCCAGCTGCGATCCTCGCTTCGCATTTCGCCGGTGTCCCCAACCTGTCCGCCCATCTCGGCGTAGCAGACGGAATTGTTCAGGACCACAGCGGTTTTGCCATTCGCCGGTGTGACTGCGATCACGTCGGCACCAGTATGATCGTGATCATAACCCAGAAAATTCGTGATCACTTTACCGTCCACCTCGGACAACTCGATCGCAGTTTTTTTCTGCGCCGCACGTGCCCGCGATCGCTGATCATTCATCAGGTTCTCAAAACCCTCCTTGTCGACGGCCAAGCCTCGCTCACGCGCCATCAGTTCGGTAAGATCGAAAGGAAATCCTTGTTCGTCGTACAAACGAAAAGCGAACGCGCCAGAGATGGTGCTTCCCGAGAGCCGCGAGACCTCGCTTTCAAACAATGCGATTCCCTTATCCAGCGTCTTGTTAAAACCTTCTTCCTCGCGAAGCAGCGTTTCCTTGATCACGCTTTGTTTCGCGCGTAATTCCGGAAAGGCGCCGCCCGTCGCGCCGGAGAGAACATCAACCAGCGAGTAAAAGAACGGCTCGTGGAATCCGAGCGTGCGTCCGTAACGGACCGCGCGTCGCAAGATTCGGCGCAGGACGTAGCCGCGGCCTTCGTTGCTCGGCTGAATTCCATCGGCGATCGCGAAACTCAATGTGCGGATGTGATCGGCGATGACGCGGAAGGCGATATCGATCTTTTCCTGGTCCCGGGTAGGGTGGGCATCTTGCCCGCCGAGCGCTGCATCTTGCAGCGCGGCCTTTTCCCCGGGATTGAAAGATCGTTCAGGCGAGACGCCTGAACCGGCGGGCGAGACGCCCACCCTATCCGGGAGCGAACTCGTGTATTTCTTCCCACTCAGTTTCTCGAGCTCGTCGAAGATCGGGCGGAAGACATCGGTCTCGTAGTTCGAGACGATGCCGCTGAAATCGGTGAAATTTTTTGTGCCTTGGATCATCGCGGTGATCCGCTCCAAGCCCATGCCGGTATCGACGTGCCGCTGTGGCAACGGCGAGAACGAGCCATCCGCGTTCGCGTTGAACTGAATGAAGACAAGGTTCCAAATCTCGATGCATCGCGCGTCACCTGCGTTTACGAGGGAACCTTTCGTGTCGCCGCCCGGCGTCAGATCGACGTGCAACTCCGAGCACGGACCGCACGGGCCGGTGTCGCCCATCATCCAGAAATTGTCCTTCTTGTTCCCGTCGACGACGTGCAGGGCGGGATCGAGCCCGGCTTTCTCGAACAGCCGCGCCCAATGATCGTGCGCTTCCTGGTCGAACTCGCTCGGCTCGCCCGGGCCCGGTTTGTAAACGGTCGCGTAGAGGCGCGAGGGCGGAAGTTTCCAGCGTTCCACCACCAGTTCCCACGCCCACTCGATCGCTTCCTTTTTGAAATAATCGCCGAAGCTCCAGTTACCGAGCATCTCGAAAAAGGTGTGGTGATATGTGTCGAGTCCGACATCATCGAGATCGTTATGCTTTCCGCCAGCGCGGATGCATTTCTGGGTGTCGGCCACGCGGGGCGGATTCCATGACGGCTTTTGTTGTCCGAGAAAAATGGGGACGAACTGATTCATCCCGGCGTTCGTGAAAAGGAGGTTCGGCGAATCCGGCAAGAGCGAAGCGGACGGCACGATGGTGTGCTGTTTCTCGCGAAAGAAGTCGAGAAAGGATTGGCGGGTTTCGGCCGAGGTCATGGACTGACTGATGTTAGCGTGCCCTGTAGCGGCGGTCTATGACCGCCGAATGCGCGTGCGTTGGAATCCCCGGCGGTCATAGACCGCCGCTACAGAGAGCAGCTACTTCTTTTCTTCGTCGAGCTTCGCTTTGACAGCTGTCTCGATCTCGTCGTAGAGCGCCTGGTCGTTCTTCAAGGCCTCTTTGCCGGCATCGCGGCCTTGCGCGAGTTGCGTCCCCTTGTAGCTGAGCCACGAGCCGCGCTTCTCGATGATTTGCTTTTCGAGCGCGAGATCGAGGAGCGCCCCGGTCGACGAAATGCCTTCATTATACATGATGTCGAACTCGGCTTCGGTGAAGGGCGGCGCGACTTTGTTCTTCACGATTTTCACGCGGGTGCGGTTGCCGGTAACCACGCCGTCCGTTTGCTTGATGGCGCCAATACGCCGGATATCGATGCGGACGCTGGAGTAGAATTTCAGCGCCTTACCACCAGGCGTCGTCTCCGGATTGCCAAACATGACGCCGATTTTCTCGCGGATCTGATTGGTGAAAACGCAGCAGGTCCGCGCCTTGGAAATCAACGCGGTCAGCTTGCGCAATGCCGCGCTCATCAAACGGGCCTGCGCGCCGACCGTAACATCGCCAATCTCTCCTTCGAGCTCCGCCTTGGTCACGAGGGCGGCGACGGAATCGAGCACGATTACGTCCAGGGCATTCGAACGCACCAGCGTCTCGCAGATGCGGAGCGCTTCTTCGCCGGAGCTCGGTTGCGAGACGAGCAGATCGTCCAGGTTCACACCCAATCGCCGGGCATATTGCGGGTCTAGCGCGTGCTCAACATCGATGAACGCCGCGAGCCCGCCGCGCTTTTGCGCCTGCGCGATGACGGTGAGCGTGAGCGTCGTTTTCCCGGAAGATTCGGGGCCGAAAACTTCGACGACGCGGCCGCGCGGAAACCCGCCGACTCCCAGGGCGCGATCGATCAGAATGTTACCGGTGGGAATGACGTCGATATCGACGATGGAATCGTCGCCGAGCCGCATGATGGCGCCGTCCCCATAATCTTTCGCGATCTGTTGGATCGCGAGATCGAGGTTCTTATTGCGAGCGGCAGTGACCTTGTCTTCGCCGGTTTTTTCTTCTGTTTTCGTGGCCATAGGGAACTGCCTAAGTACGGCCAGTGTCGCGCTTCGCCAAGTAGAAAAGCTCCGCGGAAGTGTAGGAAAAACACGACAGGCCGCAAACCTCAGCGGCTTGCGGCCTGCAGTTCTAACCAAAACGACCGTTAAGCGACGGCGATCTTCCGCGGCTTGACCTGCTCGGCTTTCGGCAGCGTCAAGGTGACCACGCCCTGATCGATCTTCGCGCTGATTTTTGCCGCATCGATCGACGGATCGATCTCAAACGATCGGCGGAAATTTTCGACGCGTGATTCCCTATGAATCAGCGTGCCTTCCACCGATGGCATCGTGCGCCGTCCCAGAATCGTGAGTTCATTGTTCTCGACCCACATCTCGAGACCTTCCTTGCTCACGCCCGGCATTTCGACTTCGAGCGTGTAGCCGTCGGCATTTTCCAGGACGGTGGCAGCCGGCGTAACAAACTGCTCCGTCTGGCGCTCACCGTTGGCGCTGCGATTTTCGCGAACTAAAGTATTCATTGGTTTCCTTTCTTAAGAATTAGCTAGCTGAGATTGATCTGGATTTGTTTCGGCTTCGCTTCTTCGGCCTTCGGCAGCGTCACCGTCAGAATGCCGTCTTTGTAAGTGGCATTGACTTTGTTCGCGTCGACCCGTGTCGGAAGCGTAACGCTCCGACGGAACTTGCCCGTAAAACGCTCTGAACGGGCGGCGCCATCCTTGACGGTCTCTTCTTTGCGCTCGCCACTGATGGTCAATGTCCCATCCTGAAGCGAGATTTCGATATCTTCCTTGCGCATGCCGGGGAGCTCGACGACGGCGACGATGTTGTCGTTGTTTTGATAGAGATCGAGCGGAGGAGTCCAACCGGAGAACAACTGCGATTGACGATCCAAGGCGGACCAAAAGGGCAGCTCCAGCAGAGTATCGAGGTCGTTCCGGAGATTTGCCCAGCGATCAAGCGATGGCAGCATCATGGAATTTGGTGTTTGGTAACGTATTAAGCTCATATGATTTCCTTTGGTTGATATTGAGGTCTGATTCAAAGCTGATCATCTTCTAAGCGAAACAAATGCCAGCAACGGAGCCGGCTCGCGGACTATGGATAAGTAATTGAAAAAGATATGCTTATTGGAAAACCGAACATCGCTTGGTCCCGAGGTTGAGGCACAGACTGGCGCACTTCACGTTGGATCCACGAACCCGCAGATGAGACACAATTTCACTCACGAGCCCTTCATGCGGAGAGCGCTGGCGGAAGCGCGAAAGGGCTTGGGCCAAACAAGTCCTAACCCGGCGGTAGGCGCTGTTCTCGTGATCGACGGCAAGATCGCGGCGAAAGGACACCACGAACGTGCGGGCGCGGCGCACGCAGAAGTCGAGTGCCTTCGCCGGTTCAACAAGCCAATACCAAAAGACGCGGTCCTCTACGTAACGTTGGAACCATGTTCCACCCTCGGTCGAACGGGCCCGTGCACCGACGCGCTAATCAAAGCCGGCGTCCGGCACGTCGTTATCGGGACGACGGATCCCAATCCGCGGCACGCCGGACGCGGCATTGAGATTTTGAAAAACGCCGGCGTCGATGTCCGCAGCGATGTTCTCGCCGACGAATGTTCGGCGCTCAACGAAAGCTACAACAAATGGATCACCACCGGCCGTCCCTTTGTCATCGCCAAATGCGGGATGAGCCTCGATGGGAGATTGTCCCCGGCGCCGGGCGAAAAACGGTGGATCACGAGCGCCGCATCGCGGCGGCATGCACGCCAGCTGCGAGGCCAGGTGGACGCGATCTTGATCGGCGCGGAAACACTGCGCGCGGATAACCCGCGGCTTACCGTCCGCGGCGCGCAGGCAGCAAAGCAACCGTGGCGCATCGTTGTTTCGCGGTCCGGCTCTTTGCCGCGAGACGCGCATCTTTTTACGGACCGTTTTGCCGACCGCACAATGGTTTGCAACGCTGGAAGTCTGGACGGTGTTTTGCGCGACGCGGGCGAGAAAGAAATCACGAGCGTGCTCATCGAAGGAGGCGGCGAAATCCTCGGGCAGGCGCTGGACCAACGCCTGGTGGACAAGGTTCAGCTCTACTTGGGCCCCGTCTTAATCGGGGGGCCAACCGTTGCTTTTGCCGGGCTTGGAGCTGGCCGCACCGGCGAAGCGCCGCGCCTCCATCGCGTTCGCTACGAGCGGATCGGACAGGATGTTTGCGTCACCGGCTATCCGGCCTACGGTAAAATTACAGCCGAATAATTCTTCGGAAGTTCACGTCTTAATTACTGTTCAATAGTCATCAACTTGAGAGAGGGATTCAAAAAATGAACTGGAAAAAGCTTCTTCTGATTGGTTTGGCCGTCGGCGCCTTCGCGTTCGCGGCTACTCCGCGCGCCGACGCTAGGGTTTCAGTAGGGATCGGAATCGGGCTTCCGATCGGCAATGGCTATGGGTACGGCTACCCCTATGGCTACGGTTACGGCTACGGGTATCCTTATTACGCTTCGTATCCGTACGATTATTACGGCTACCGGACGCGGAGGATCGTCTATGTCGGGCCCCGCTATAATCGGCACCACATCCGACGCCATTATCGTCACTACCGCTAAACCGAAAACGGTTTTCTGATTTTTGAGCTGGCCGGGCAATGTCCACGCCAGCTCAATTTTTTTGCGGCGGGAACCCCGACCTATAACAGGACGGCGTCGTCCCAGGAAGTGCTGTCGTCGGACGCAAACAGATCATCGAGATCGGCCATGACTTCACTGTCTTGCGCGTCCATGAGGGCGAGCTGGGCGGTCGCTGAATCGGAATGATTCCGGTCGGGCATTTGCACCCGCAGGAACAAAGCCGCGATAACCGCCACTGCGACTCCCGTTGCCGGCACCAGCCATTTTAGCCATCCGGTCATCCGCGAACTACTGCGGGATTCGCGGATCTCACGCAAGACGTTGCGCGCGAAGAAGGGCGAGATTTTCGGCTCGGCGGCGTGGCCGAGCAAGTCCCACAGTTTTTCATCATCTTCGCGCTTCATGGTGGCCTATTGAACTCCGCTCACCTGCCAAAGTTGTGCGAGGAAATCGGCTCTCAGGTCTCGGCGGCTTCGAGGAAGCCTTCTAACTGCCGGATCCGCGTCGGATGCCGCATTTTCCGGAGTGCCTTCGCTTCGATTTGGCGAATGCGTTCGCGCGTCACCCGAAATTGCCGGCCGACTTCCTCGAGCGTCCGGCTGTATCCATCCACCAGTCCGAAACGCTGCTCGAGCACCTGACGCTCGCGTTCGGTTAACGTTTCGAGCACGTCCTTGATCTTCTCCTTCAGGAGAACGATCGCCGTCATGTCGCTAGGATTTTCCGCGCCTTTGTCCTCAATGAAGTCGCCAAAATTCGTCTCTTCGCTCTCGCCGACAGGTGACTGAAGCGAGATCGGCTGCTGCGCCATTTTCAAGACCGCCCGGACGCGATCGACCGGGAGGAGAATTTCCTCCGCCACTTCTTCCGGCGTCGGTTCGCGGCCGTATTCCTGGACGAGCTGCTTCTGCACCCGCATCAATTTGTTGATCGTTTCGATCATGTGCACCGGGATGCGAATGGTGCGCGCCTGGTCTGCGATCGAGCGGGTAATCGCCTGCCGGATCCACCAGGTGGCGTAAGTGGAAAACTTGTAGCCGCGCCGGTACTCAAATTTCTCGACCGCCTTCATCAGTCCCATGTTTCCTTCCTGGATCAGATCGAGGAAAGAGAGACCGCGATTGGTGTATTTCTTCGCGATTGAAATCACGAGCCGCAGGTTGGCTTCCACCATTTCGGTTTTCGCCCGGAGCGCCTTGTGCAGCCAGCTCTTCAGGGCGCGGTATTGTTCGGTGTATTCGTCCAGCGAAAGCCAGAGCGAGTTTTCCAGGTCGCGCGATTTGATTCCGAGCGGCGAACGCGCGCCGTTATCCCGCGGATGTTTGCTGATCTCAACCTGCAAGACGGTGAGGGCCTGAAACTGCTCGTCCGCGAGATTAACGAATTCTTCCGTGACCTTTTGTTTAAAATAAAATTTGGGATAGAGCTTTTGCAGCGAGGTCACCGATTTTTGAAACGCTTTTAACTTCTTCGCATCGCGCCGCGCAGAACCGTGAAGAATGTGTGAATACTGCTGCCGGATTGAGACGCCGAGTTTCTCCACCTGCCGGCAAAGGCGCGGCAGTAGCTTCATGTAGCGCTCGCGGCTTTCGATCTTTTTGTCGAGAATGACGCGATCGAAGCGTTCGCCGCCTTCGGTCAGTTTTTGCGCGAGATCGAGGTGCGCCTGGGCGATGAACCCGAAGCGATTGATGAGCCGTTGCACCATGATCTCGGCTTCTTCGATTCGCTTGGAAATCTCCACCTCCTGCTCGCGGGTCAGCAACGGCACCTGGCCCATTTGCTTGAGGTACATCCGCACCGGGTCGTCCAGAATATCGAGCTTCGGTTCCGGTTTCTCTTCCTCCTCTTCCTCGTTGTCTTTCTTGACGTCCTTGTAGCGATCGACCTCGGAAGCTTCGATAATATCGATCTCCATCCGGCGCAGCCGCGTCAGAATCGCATCGAGTTCATCGGCATCACTGATATCCGCCGGCAACGCTTCGTTGAGATCATCGAAAGTGAGATAGCCCTGTTCCTTCGCGAGTTTGATCAGTTCCCGGATTCGGCTCTGGACATCGCCGCCCGCCGTTACGGGCAGAATTTCTTCTGCGCCCGGGTAGTCCGCACCATTCGACTGTGACGGCTTCGATGAACTCCGAGTTTTCTTCGTCGCGGTCGGTTTCTTTCGCGCGGGCGCTTTAATCCTGGCCGGCTTCCGGTGAACCTTATGCGGCTTCGCTTTCGCGGGGGGACGTTTGGCAGGTTTGGCTTTCGCCGGCTTCTTTGACGATGGCCGGGCTCCGCGTCGCGCGTGTTTTCTCGAATGAGTTGCCAAAACTGTGTGCTCTTGAGGTATTGCTGTTTTCAGTCAACTCTCGCTCGACTCACTGCCCCCTCAGCGACAGTCAGGTGTCGAGCACGTGGGCAGACGAAAACTGCGAAAGTTCGCGGAGTTGCTCCGTGAGGTCAAGAATTTGTTTCTGCAAATTGACCGCTTCGCCAGTGGTCAAGCGAGGGAGTTTCATGCGCCCTTCCGCGATCTGGAGTTGCCGGCGCAAAGTGGCCTGGCGGAGGCCGTTCCACCAGCCTTTCGCTACATCGAGACCGTTCGGCGGCATCTTTTGCAACAGCCACGACGAAATCAGCGCCTCGTCTCCGGGCGGAAGGCCGGCCATAAACGCGTTCAGCGACGCTGGATCATCCGGACGAAGGTCGCTTTCCAAAATGCGGCCCAGGATCTCAGCGTCCGGCGTTTGCGCCAGCAGCTCCCGCCAATTTTGCGCCCGAAGAAACTCACGCGCTTCCGCGTGCCGCAAAGCGAGGAGACAAAGGATCGCCACCTCATGACGCGGTGCGGCTGTCCTTTCGGGAACCGGCGAATCGTCCGTGGAAAAGCGCTCGCGACTTGGCTTGGTGAGGAGCCGCTCGAAATCGGAGCGAGGCACCCCAAGGCGTGCGGTTACCTTGTTGGCGACTTCGCCCCGCATAAGCGGGTCGTGCACGCGCGCGACGGTCTCGGCCAGTTTTCGCGCGAGCTGCATTTTCGCGCCTAACGAATCCAAATCGGTCGAGGCGGTTTCCCGCTCGATCCAGGAATCGAAAAAATCGCGCGCGCCTGAAACGCGTTTTTCGAACTCCGCTTTCCCCTCACGCCGGATCAGGGAATCGGGATCCTCGCCCGCCGGCATTTCCGCGACGCGCACGATCAGATCGTTCTGGAGAAGTGCGTCAAGCGAACGTTCCGCCGCCTTTTCACCGGCGGTGTCCGAGTCGAAACAGAGAACGACTTCGCTCACGAAACGTTTCAGAATTCGCGCCTGATTTTCGGTAAAGGCGGTTCCCTGCGGCGCGACGACGTTTGTGATTCCGGCTTCGAAGAGCGTGATGAGATCGAGCTGACCTTCGCAAACAATGGCGCAATTGGCTTCGATCAATCCGCGTTTGGTTTTGTGGAGGCCAAAGAGGACGCGGCCTTTGCGGAAGAGCGGCGTCTCCGGCGAATTGAGATATTTCGCGCCCTCGGCTTCTTTTTCCAGGACCCGACCGCTGAACGCGATCACTTCGCCCACATCGTTGTGAATCGGAAACATGATCCGGCCGCGAAAGCGATCGTACGCTTCTCCATCGGGCCGGTTTTCGTCGCGCGGTTTGATCAGGCCGCTTTGCAAAATCTGAGCGCGCCGGTAACCGCGCTCGAGCGCCCAGTTCATGAACGCGTCCCAGCTCTCTGGCGCAAAGCCGAGCTGCCAGTCATCGGCGATGCGGCGGTCGATCCCGCGCTTTTTCAAATAATCGCGCGCCGGCGCTCCGATCTTCGCCTTCACCAAGTTCTCGTGAAACCATTCGGCCGCCTCCGCATGAAGTTGGAGCAACATGCGCCGGGTCTCGTGCTGACGATCGTCGTCGCCGCCGCTCGCACCTCGCTCTTCCACGACCGGAATCCCCGCTCGCGCCGCGAGCTTCTTTACCGCCGCCGGAAATTCGAGATGCTCGTAATCCATCACAAAACGAAAAACACTCCCGCCCACCCCGCAGCCGAAGCAATGAAACGTCTGCCGTTGCGGGCTGACCGTGAAGGACGGCGTCTTTTCCTGATGAAAGGGACAGAGCGCTTTGAACGTCGAGCCGGCGCGCTTCAACGGAAAATACGAGCCGATCACTTCCACGATGTCGTTCGCGGCGGCGATCTGCTCGATATTCTGTGAAGGGATGGTTCCCATGGGCGTTTACTTTTCGCTCGTTAGCGGCGCGGAGCGATGTCAAATTAGGCGAGACGGAACGCTTCCACCAATTGTCATCTCGCAGGCTTTTCCTGATGAGACTTTTTTTACGCTATCTTCTTTTGCTTTTGATCTTCGCGACCGCGCCGCAGGTCAGAGCAGCGCGCGACGTTATCAAGAAAGGCGACACGGTGGTCGTTCCGGTGAATGGCGAAATTTCGCAGCCGTTGCTTCTCTTTCTCCGCCGCGCGGTGAAGGTGGCGGAGAGCGCCGGCGCGGGCGCGATCATTTTCGAAATGAATACCTACGGCGGCCGGCTCGATGCCGCCGCGGACATCACCGGCGTCCTGAATCACGCCACGATTCCGACCTACACCTTCATCAACTCCAACGCGGGCTCGGCCGGTTCGCTCATCGCGCTCGCCACGCAGCACATCTACATGTCGCCGGTGAGCGCGATCGGCGCGGCAGCGCCTGTTCTTTCGACTGGTGAGGATTTGCCGTCGACGGAACGCGATAAAACGATCTCGTATTGGTCCGCGCTCACCCGCAGCTCCGCGACGCGCAACGGTCATAATCCCGATATCGGCGAAGCGTTCATGAGCAAGGAGAAGGAAGTGAAGATCGGCGACCGCGTCGTTCATCCGAAGGGATCGCTTCTCACCCTGACTGCGCAGGAGGCGACGGAGAAGATCAACGGCAAACCGTTGCTGGCCGACGACGTGGCGGATTCCGTTGCGGACCTCATGCGCAAAGCCGGATTGAAAGGGCAGGCGGTCGCGCTCGATCCGAGCGGGTTCGAACGGCTCGCCTTCTGGATCACCGCGCTTGCGCCGTTGTTGCTCCTGCTCGGAATCATCTGCGCGTATCTCGAGTTCAAAATTCCCGGGGCGAGCCTGCTTGGAATTCTGGCAGCGGTTTGCTTCGCGCTTTTTTTTCTGGGCCATTACCTCGCGGGGCTGGCGGGTTGGGAAGTGGTGGCGCTCTTCGTTCTCGGCGTCTTTCTGGTCCTGATCGAAATCCTGTTTTTCGCGCACTCGACCATTGTCATCGGCGTGGTGGGCGTTTTTCTCATGCTCGCTTCGTTGCTCTGGGCGATGATCGATCGCTATCCGGGCGAGACATTTTTTCCGACCGGCCAGATGATCGCCATTCCGATGCGTAACCTCTTTCTCGCTGTGGTCGGCGCCGCGATCGCGATCGTGCTTCTCGCGCGCTATTTGCCGCGCACCAGCATTTATCGACGGTTCGCCCTCATGACGACGAATCCCCCCGGGCCTTCCCTCACCGGTGCGCCACGCGAATTCGCGACCGCGCTCACCCTCGCCCCCGGAATGGAAGGCGCCGCACTTACCACTCTGCGGCCCAGCGGCAAGGCGCGCTTCGCCGAGCATGTGGTGGACGTCGTGACCGAAGGAGAATTTATCCCGATGGATACGCCGGTTACCGTGATCCAAACCGACGGCATGCGGGTGGTGGTGAAGCAGGCCCGCTAAATCGCCGGCATCGCCAACCATGTTTGGGATTCACGACTTTGCCCTTTTTCTTACAACCGGCATTCTCCTCAATCTCACGCCCGGCCCCGATACCGTTTACATCCTCGGTCGAAGCATTGCGCAGGGCCGTCGTGCTGGCGTCGCCTCCGCGTTCGGTATTTGTGTCGGCAGCATCTTTCACACATGCGCGGCAGCGTTGGGATTATCGGCGTTTCTCGCTACCTCGGCGTGGGCCTTCACCGCGGTGAAACTGGCCGGCGCGGCCTATCTTGTTTTTCTTGGCGTGCGCGCGTTGTGGCAGCGCGATCATGACCTGACCGTGCCGGCACATTTCAAAAGGAACGCGCCCGCCGCCGCTTTTCGCCAGGGCGTTCTGACGAATATCCTCAACCCGAAGGTCGCTCTTTTTTTTCTGGCGTTTCTGCCGCAGTTCATCGATGCCGAGACGCCCTCGAAAACAATCGCGTTCCTCATTCTCGGCTTCACCTTCGTTACCACCGGAACGATCTGGTGCCTGCTGCTGGCATGGTTCGCCGCAACTTTCAGCGCGCGATTGCGAGGGAACGTGACGATCGCCGCGCTTCTCAATCGCGCGGTCGGATCGCTCTTTATCTTTCTCGGCCTGCGGCTGGCGGTTGCCGCCCGACGTTGAGACGTCGATTACCCGCCGGCCACGACGCGGATAAATTCGATTCGGTCGCCTTCGGCCAAAGCGTGCTGTGGCCATTCGCGCTGATGCAGCGCGGTGGCGTTGTACTCGATCAGAATTGAATTCGGAGCCAGGCCAAGGCGGTCCGCCAATTCCGCCACATTCGCCGCGCCCTTCGTCTCGGCGGGTTCCCCATTGATCCACACTTTCATGGAACCAGCAGCGACGCGTCCCAGTCCTTCCAGACCGGTTCAAATCCGCGGCGGCGCAACGCCGTCGCGACCTCCGCCGCCGAGCGCTCGTCGCTGATTTCAAACTGGCCCGTGGCGAGCCTGTCTTCACCGTTTTCAAACTCGGGCGCCACAACTCGGCCGCGAACCGTGCGATGCAGTTCACCGGCGCCTTGCCCGGTGTATCCGCCCGGTTCGGTATGGCTGCCGGCGCTCATCATCGTCACGCCAAGCGGAGCCAGCTCGTCGCGCAAAACCGCTCGCTCCCGGGTGCTGAGAACAATCCCGACCTCGGGGAAAGTGTTGCGAAAGGCGCAAATCAATTGAGCCAGCTCGCGATCGCTCATGGAAAATGCCGGTTGAAATTCGCCCGCGGCCGGGCGGAGCCGCGGCAGGCTGACGGTGATCTGCGCCTGCCAGCAATGCTTCAATAAATATTCAACGTGAGCGGCCAACCTCACCGCTTCTTCCCGCCAGGCCGACAAGCCGAAAAGCGCGCCGATGCCGAGACGGCGAAATCCCGCTTCGTAACCGCGCTGAGCGCAATCGAGCCGCCAATTAAAATCGCGCTTCGGACCCGAAGTATGCAGCTCGGCGTAAATCTTCCGGTCGTAGGTTTCCTGGTAAACTACGAGGCCCTCGGCGCCAGCCTCGACGATTGGAACGTAGTCCGCCGTTTCCATTGGACCGACCTCGATCGAGATCGATGAAAAATCCGGCGCGAGAGCGCGCGCGCAATCAGCGAGATAATCCTGGCTGACAAACTTCGGATGTTCCCCCGCGACGAGCAGGATCTGACGGAATCCCTCGCACGCCAGATACCGCCCCTCGGCGACGACCTGCTCCAGGCTAAGCGTGACGCGCAGGATCGGATTGTCGCGCGAGAAACCGCAATAGCGGCAGTTGTTGATGCACTCGTTTGAAAGATAAAGCGGCGCGAAGAGCCGCATGGTGCGTCCGAAATTTTGCGCGGTGAGCGCGCGCGAAGTCTGCGCGAGCGCCTCGAATTCCGCGTCCGATTTAGGCGTCAGCAGATCCTCGAAGCGACGAAGCAGCCGCGATTTTTGCAGCGGCAAGTTGTCCAGGATCCGGGCAAACGACATGCAATAATTTCGCTCGCGAGAGCGGTTTCGCAATCCCAGCTACCGCTCAAAAAAAAGGCCGGGAACACATACAGTGTTCCCGGCGCTTTGTTTGAATTATACGGCGTTGTTTAGAACGCGAAGTTGATGCCGGTGCGGGCCATGCCGAAATTGTTTTTCGCGCCCGAGACGATGTTCCAACTGAAATCGTTCGTCCAGCCGACGTGCGGAGTGAAGCGAACTTCAAACCCACCGCCAAGTTGGCCCATCACTTTGCTCTCGCTCCGATCGAATTCTCTCCGGACAAATCCCCGAGGAACGGTTGGATCCAGGGCGAAGTCGTGATCCCGGCCACCACCCCAGATTCCGCCGCCACCGCCCCAGAAATAAGGAGCAAAACGTGAGCAGCCAATCGGGAACCGGAAGGTCACGGTGCCAAGGATACCGCCAACCGCGTGCGAATTTTCTGCGCCCCGGACCATAGTCAGCCCGCCGTTATCGATCGAATCAAATGTGTTCGCGCGGGAAATCCAGCCTTGCACGCCGAAACCAAAGTAACGGTGCACAAAGTATTTCGCGTCGAGCGCGCCACCCCAGGCATGATCCACGGCGAGATATCTGTCATCGCGCCAGGCGGTGCCGGTAATGAGGTAGCTGCCGCTCAGGGTCAGGTTAAATTCGTTATCTGCGTACCACTGCGGGCATGGCGGCGGCGCGACGCTCTTCGATTCTTTCGAATAGGTCTCCGTGCCAGCGAAAGCGGCAGAGGCCATCGCGACTGCCGCGCACAAGCTAAGTGTTAGTTTTTTCATATTGTTTTCTCCTGTTTGGTTAAGTCTGCCACCGCAATAGGCCGCGGCACATCTTCAAGAACGTATTTGGGGGTTTCCCTGGATGTCCGCGATTGTGCCATCTGCCAATTCGATTTGCAAGCAAGCAATCAAGTTTTTCTCCCGCCTGTCAAGGTTTAAGTTCTGCCCCGGTAGTGGCGTCGGTAATCATGAACTTTTCATGGTGGTAGGCCGGGTCCCCCCGGAAAAGCAACCGCCCGGCATAACGGCGTTCCAATTCGATGAGAAATTCCTCGTCTTCCTCCTTCAAGCGCTTGAGGACATCCGGGTTCAAAATGATCCGCAACTCGTGGACCGTGTCCTGGTATTTGCGCATGACGGTGTTGAGCGTGCGATGGAGCTCCACGCTGGTGGTCATCGAGGTCTTCACTACCCCGCGGCCCTGGCAGTACGGGCAATTTTCGTAGATCGAATCGCTCAGGCTCTCCTGCGCGCGCTGCCGGGTCATCTCCATCAAACCCAGGGCCGAGAGCGGCACGACATGCGTCTTCGCTTTGTCGCGCTTCAACCTTTCCTTCATCAGGGTGTAAACCATTTGCTGGTCCTTGCGGCTCTTCATGTCGATGAAATCGCCGATGATCAGGCCCCCGATGTTGCGCAGACGAAGCTGCCGCGCGATTTCGTCGGCCGCTTCCAGATTGGTCTGGAGGATTGTTTTCTCCACGTCGCGCCCGCCCTTATTTCGGCCGGTGTTTACGTCAACAGCCACGAGCGCCTCGGTTTCGTCGATCACGATATAGCCGCCGCATTTCAGCCAGACCTGGCGATGGAAGGCGTCGTCGATTTGTTTCTGGATGCCAAACGTTTCGAAAATGGGCGCGGCCCCGTCGTAAAACTGAATGCGGTTTCGGGCCCGGCGGGAAATCTGGCCGACCATCGCGTTCATGCGATCGATCGCGACGCGGTCGTCACAAACGACCTCGTCGATTTCGTCGGTGAGAAAATCGCGTACCGTCCGTTCGACCAAATCCGGTTCTTCAAAAACGCGGCACGGGGCCGGCTCATCTTTGATCAACTGCTCGACTCGGGACCATTGCTCGAGGAGGAAGCTCAAGTCGCGCACGAAATAACGGGCCCGCTGTCCTTCGCCGACGGTCCGAATGATCACGCCGACGCCTTCGGGAATTTCCAAGCCGCGCAGAATCTTGCGCAAACGCTCGCGCTCCTTCGGGTCTTCGATCTTGCGCGAGATGCCGCTGCGATCGCTGTAAGGCATGAACACCAGATAACGCCCCGCGAAGCTGAGGTTGGTCGAGACGCGTGGACCCTTTGTGCCGATCGGACCTTTCGTAACCTGGACGATGACCTCCGAACCGACCGGGTAGATTGTCGGAATGTCCTTGGCCGTGATCCGCTTTTTCGGCCGGCGATCTTTCGGCCGGTCGATCTCCTCCACTCCGCTGTCGAGCGCGGCCGGGATCGCGTCCCAGAAATGGAGGAACGCATTTTTTTCAAAGCCGATGTCGACGAACATCGCCTTCAAACCCATCTCTATGTTCTTAACTTTGCCTTTGTAAACGCTGCCGACAATGTTGCGCGAGGTGTTGCGCTCGACGTTATATTCTTCCAGCCGGCCGTTTTCGAGCAGCGCCACGCGGCGCTCGAGCTTCTCGACACTGATGATCAGTTTGTTGCCGGTCTTGGGTGTGCCGAGACCTAAAATACGTTTTACTTTGTCTATCATAATTGGGGAGAGTGGTTGCGATCATGGCTAAGCGTGGCGTTATGCTATCGCGCTAAGTTCGATCAAGAGGTTCATCATCTGCGCACCGGTTTACGCGGGGGCGGTGGCGTGGGTTGCGGCGCCGGCTTGGGGCGGACGCCGAAAAGTCGTTCAAAAAAGTTGAGCTTTCTGGGTGGCGGAGTGGCAACTGGAATGGCGCGCACCACCTTTTTGCCCGCCACCTTGCCGGCAGCGTCCGGGTCGGGTTCGACGAGAGGATCGGCGCTGGTGTTGGCCATTTGCGTGTTGGTGGAACCATCGAGATTTTCTTCATCGGTGGCCTCGAGCTTCGGACTGGAATCTTTGAAGTCGACCGCTGCAATCATCGCGAATGGATTCGGTTTCCGCGCGGGTGCGAGCCACACCAATGGCGGATTGAACGTTCCCTGGTCCATCGCGAGAGAGCGCTCGAGGATGCGGGTCGCAATCGGCGCGGCGACCGAGCCGCCGTGCTCGCCGCCCTGCACCATCACGGCGATGGTGTACTTCGGATTGTCGTAGGGCGCGAAACAGGCGAACCACGCGATCGTGTCTTTCTTGCCTTCCGTCATCGCCTGCGCCGTGCCGGTTTTCCCCGCGACCTGCACACCGTTTAGCCGCGCCCGGCCGCCGGTGCCGCCGCCTTCGTTCACAACTTTCCAGAGACCGCGGCGCGCCAGCTCGATCTGTTGTGCCGGGAAATCAAATCGCAGATCGTGCCGCACCTTGGGCGCCCCAGAAACAACCGGTTGCCCTTTTTCATTCAGGATCGGTTTCCCGTCCACCATGCTCGTCACGCTTTGGACGAGTTTGGGATAATATGAGACGCCGCCGTTCGCGACCGTCGCGTAAACCATCGCCAGTTGAAGCGGCGTGACCAGATCGTAACCCTGACCGATGGAAACGTTCGCGGTGTAAGCCTGCGACCAGCGTTCGCGCGGATAATGGATCCGCATCCAATCGGGCCCGGGCAGGACGCCCGGAGACTCGCTGGTGATCTCGATGCCGGAAGTTTGCCCCAGGCCTAATTCCGTCCCGGTTTCATCGATCGCCTCGATCCCGGCGGCGTTGCCGAATTGATAGAAGAAAGAATTGCACGAGACCTTGATCGCGTCCGAGACCCCGAGCGTGCCGTGGCTCCCGCCTTTCTCGCCGATCCAGCAATGGAAAAAGTGGTCGCCATAGCTTACGCCACCGCCGCAATTGAATGTTTTGGTCGCCAAACCTTTCCGCAAACCGGCCAGCGTCGTCACCAGCTTGAACGTCGATCCCGGAGGAAAGGCGCTGACCGCGCGGTTCACCATCGGGTTCGACTCGTCCTTCCGTAACGCGTCCCAATCCTTCACCTTGATGCTCGGGATAAATGTGTTCGGATCGAACGAAGGCACTGAAGCCATCGCCAGGATGTTTCCGGTGTTCGGATCGACCACCACCGCGGCGCCACGTCCCACCGCGCGCAATGCTTCCTCCGCGATCGTCTGGATCCGCGCGTCGATCGTGAGATTCACGTTCGCCCCGGCCGTGGGTGGGACTTCGCGCAGCACCCCATCGATCTGCCCCTTGGCGTTCCGGCGCATGTAACGCACGCCCGGTTTGCCTTTCAAATATTCATCCATCGCTTTCTCGACGTTGGATTTTCCCTCCACGTCGGATTGATAGAACGTGAACTTCTTCGCTTCCTCCTTGTTCGTGTCGTCAGGCGGGCCGACGTAACCGAGCAGGTGGGACGCGAGCGCGCCAAAGACATACGAGCGCACCGGCTTGATCGTGATGTCCACGCCGGGCAGACCGACATCGTGTTCCGAAAATTTCGCCATCGTTTCGAAATCGATGTCTTTCAAATACGAGTACGGGACTTCCGTGTTGGTGCGGAAATGCCGCTGCAATTGGACGGAGTTGTAATCCCGGGCCAGATCGAGATCGTCCAACCGCGGGACGACGCCGGTATTCACGATCTTCACGATGTCGGGCTCTTTCAGATCCTTCGGCATGCCGTTGATCGTGGTGCGGTATTCGGTCAAAGGCGGCGGGCCGACGCGTTCGCGATAGCCCTTCACCATTTCGGGAAGATAAAAATCGACCTCATAGCTGGCGCGGTTTTGCACGAGCGTGGTTCCATTTCGATCCCGAATCTCACCGCGCACCGACGGAATGCGGACCGTCGCTTCCGAGCTGCCGCGAATCTTGTCGGTCCACTCGCGGCCGTGCGCCACTTGCACGAGCCAAAGCTTGCCCAGGAGCGCGGCCAGCCCCAACAGCATGAGGAGCGCGAGAAATTGCAGGCGCCACCGCGGATTGAAGCGTCGCCGGTTCATTCGTAGGCCTCCGCCTCAGGCAAATACGGATTGCGCGTGGCGCGGGCGAGCGAGTGCAGAATCCAAAAAGCCAGCGGCGCCATGATCATCGCTATCACACCCGGGCCCCCGATTTGCCACCAGGCTTCACGGGTAAAGACAAGCGAGCCGCGCCGGAAAGCAATCATGAGATATTGAGAAAGGAGAATCGCGGAGGTGCAGAGGCCGCTCATTATGCAATGCACTTCCCAACGCCCGCGGATGAACAAAGGCCGCAGCCCATGCATAATGGCCGCCAGCACAGCATAGATGAGTATTGATGATCCCAGGGAAATTTCAACTCGGCTGCCCAGGACCTGCACCGTCAGCGCATCGAGCAGGAATCCCGCGAAAAACGCGAGCGTCATCATGAGCGGAAACGGCAGCGACATCGCGCCGTAGAAAACAATGATCGGCACGATGTAGATGTGCGCGTTGTACATCCAATCGAGCGGCGGAATAAAGATCTCGACGATCTGCGCGATGAACGTGAGGACCAGGAGGATGGCGAAGAAGATCATCGCTGTTGGCGAAATGACGAATGACGAATGACGAATGACGAAACAAGTCCGAATGACGAATGACCAAAAAATAACAGCGACGCCTTCATTCGGATTTCGTGCTTCGTCATTTTCGTCCTGTGACGACAAACACGTCCTCGAGATGCGACAAGTCCACCGCCGGCGTGATCCGCGCCTGGCCATCCAACTCGCGCACCCGAAAACTCTGCGTCACTCCTACCAGCAATCCCGACGGAAACACGCCGCCGACCCCCGACGTGTAAACTTTCATTCCCGGATTCACCGCCGCCTGTTTCGAGAGAAAATTCAAATCGAGCATCGGCGTCACCGATCCCGTGACACGTTCGCCCGAGACAATCCCCTGCTCCCGCGTTCCTTCCACCGATGCCGCCACCCGACAGTTCTCATCGGAGAGCAGAAGCACGACCGAGATGTTATCGCCCACCGTCGTGGTCTTGCCGACAAGTCCTTCATCCGTCACTACCGGCATGTCGGGCTCCACCTTATCGTTTCTTCCGCGGTTGATCGTCACCGTCCGCCACCAGGTGGAGGAATCGCGCGTCACGATCTCGGCCGGCACCAACCGAAAGACCGAACGCTCACGGTAATCGAGCGCGCGGCGCAACCGGTTGACCTCGTGTTCGACATCACGCAACGCCTGGTTCGTCGCCTTGAGCGAGCGGTTCTCCACCTTGAGCGAAGCGTTGTCGCGCTCCAATTCCTCCAGAGTTTGCAGACCGCTTTTTACCGAAGTGATTTGCTTCTTGATGCCGGACCCGCTCGAAAGAAACGGCGAGATCACCTGGTAAAATCCGGCCTGGAGCTTGCGTGTGCTGTCCGCGCCGAAGCTGAGAAAATAAGCCAGGATCGCCGCGAAGATGACCAGCGCGATAATGCTCGAGCGGTTCATGGCGAATGCGAAAAGTCGAATGCGGAGTGCGGAATGAAAGAAAAGAAAATCACGGCGCGGTCGCTAACATCTCCGCATTCCGCAATCCGCATTCCGCATTCGTTATCGCCAGTTGCGATCGGTCGAGGCCACCTGACGCAAAAATTTAAGTTCATTGAGGCATTTGCCAGTCCCTTCCGCAACGGCGCTCAGGGGATCTTCGGCAACATGGACAGGCAAACCTGTTTCTTCGCTCAAAAGTTTATCGAACCCGCGGAGCAACGCGCCGCCGCCTGCCAAAACCAAACCGCGATCCACCAGGTCCGCTGACAATTCCGGCGGGCAACGCTCGAGCGTGATCCGCACCGAATCGACAATCGTCGAGATCGGTTCGAGCAACGCTTCGCGCACTTCCTGCGAGGTGATCATCAACGTCTTCGGCAAGCCGGCCACGAGATCGCGGCCCTTCACTTCCACGCTCGTTTCTTTCTCGCTCGGATACGCCGAGCCGATCTTGATTTTGATTTCTTCCGCGGTGCGCTCGCCAATCATCAGATTGTAAGCGCGCTTCATATATTGCACGATCGCTTCGTCGAGCTCATCGCCCGCCACGCGCACGCTGCGGCTGAACACGATTCCGGAAAGCGAGATCAACGCCACCTCCGTCGTCCCGCCGCCGATGTCGATGATCATGTTACCCGCCGGATCCTGCACCGGAAGGCCAACACCGATCGCTGCCGCCATCGGTTCCTCGATCAGATAAACTTCTCGCGCACCCGCGTGCGTGGCTGATTCACGGACCGCGCGTTTCTCGACTTCGGTGATACCCGACGGCACCGCGATCACGACCCGGGGCTTCGCGCGCACCCGGCGGCCGTGCACCTTTTGAATGAAGTGGCGCAACATCGCTTCCGTCACTTCGAAGTCCGCGATGACGCCGTCTTTCAACGGCCGCACCGCGACGATGTTCGCCGGCGTCCGGCCGAGCATGCGCTTCGCTTCATCTCCGACCGCGAGCACTTTATTCGTGCCCGCCTGGACGGCGACGACCGATGGTTCGCGCAGAACGATGCCCTGATCTTTTACATACACGAGCGTGTTCGCCGTGCCGAGATCGATACCAATGTCGCTGGATAACCAGCCAAAGAGTCCGTTAAACATGAAATAGCCTTTAGATTAGTCGCTCAAACGCGCGTCCCAGTCCATCGGAAGCGCGTGCTGGCTTCGATCTCCGCAGCAAACGAACCGCGATCACGACCGGCTGAAACTGGGAGTATCTAGAAACGGACACGGGCGTCGTCAAGGGAAAGCTGCCGGCGGGGGATCGTTGAAGCGTTGAATTGTTGAAGCGTGAAGCGTTAAATGATTGAACCATTCCGCCGCTTTAACGCTTCAACAATTCAACCCTTTAACTCTTTCCATGCCCAGCCTCGTCGCTCCTTCCATCCTCGCCGCCGATTTTTCTCATCTCGCCGACGAGATCGCGCGCGTGGAAAAAGCCGGCGCCGATTGGCTCCACCTCGACATCATGGACGGCCATTTCGTCGATAACATTTCGTTCGGGCCCGCGGTGGTGGCGACCGTGCGGAAGCACACGCAGCTCCCGCTCGATGTTCATCTCATGATCGAGCACCCCGATCATTACGTGCCGCGTTTTCTCGAAGCCGGCGCGAACTCCATCACCGTGCACGTCGAACCGGAAGCGAAACACGATGTCGCGAAAACGCTCGGCACGATTCGCGCCGCCGGATGCGGCGTCGGTCTTACGTTGAATCCGGCGACGGCCTTCTCCGCCGTCGAGCCATATCTGGCGATGATCGATCTGCTTCTGGTCATGACCGTGCATCCCGGTTTCGGCGGGCAGCCGTTCCGTCCCGAGATGATGGGAAAGGTGAAGCGCGCAAAAGAGTGGCGCGATGCCAACGGCGGCAAACTGCATATCGAAGTCGATGGCGGCATCAACGCCGAGACGGCAAAGCTGTCGATTGCGAACGGCGCGAATGTGCTCGTGGCGGGCACTTCGATTTTCCGCGCGAAAGATTATCAGCAGGCGATCCGCGAACTGCGCGGCGAGTGAAATGTTGAATCGCGATTTCCTGGGAAACAACGCGTGTCATCCCGAGGCTGGCGTAACGCGCCGAGGGACCTCGCAGTTGCATTTGCGCTACCGCGAAGGACAAAGCGTCCATTGACGGAGTGACCGCGTCGTTTCGCGGAAGCGATCTCGCGCGTGAGAGGTCCCTCGGCGCGCTGCGCCAGCCTCGGGATCACACGCGCGTTAGAAGAATCAGGGTCGATCGAAAAGCTCGGCGCCGAGATCTCTCCAGAACGGATTCAGCGTCCGCACCAAATCGTTTTTCTTCTCGCGTCGCCAACCTTTGATCTGCTTTTCGCGCGAGATGGCGTCACCGGCCTCGTTGAACTGCTCGTAATAAACGAGGCGGTTGCAGCGATATCGCCTAACGAAACTTCCTGGTGCGGCGTTGCCGTGAAACCAGAGGCGCCGCTCCAAGCTGTTGGTCACGCCAGTATACAAGACGGTTCTACTGCGATTGCAGACCATATAGACATAGAAGGTCTTCACTTCGACTGGGAGGTCCCTCGGCGCGCTTTGCCAGCCTCGGGATGACAACGCTTCTTATATCGCCCTACACAACAATGCGGCGAACAGAAAACTACCGCACCACCGGCGCTTCCGCGAACGTCGCGGGCGCGCTTTGCAGCTCGGTCTCGGCCATCACTTCATCGGTCTGCGTCACCCGCACCACTTCTTCGATCGTCGTCTTGCCTTGCGCGACGCGGCGCCAGCCGTCCTGCCGCAGCGTCTCCATCCCGTTCGTGATCGCGCATTGCTTCAGCTCGCCGCCGTCGCGCTTTTGCATGATCAGTTTTTTCAACGGCTCGGTCACGACACAGATTTCGTAGATCGCCAGCCGGCCCTGATAACCGGTCTGCCGGCAACTGTCGCAACCTTCGCCCCGCTGAAAACGCGTCCCCAATTCCGGCGGCACGCCGATCTCCGCCAGGTATTCGGGCGGGTACTCGACCGGCTGCACGCAATGCGGACAGCTCGTCCGCACCAGCCGCTGCGCGATAAACGCCTTCACGACCGATGAGAGCAGAAACGGCTCGACATCCATATCGAGCAAACGCGTGATCCCGCCGACGGCGTCGTTCGTATGCAGCGTGCTGAACACCAGATGGCCCGTCATCGCCGCGCGAATGGAAATGTCCGCCGTCTCCACGTCGCGAATTTCACCCACCATCACGACGTTCGGGTCTTGCCGCAAAATGTGGCGCAACCCTTTCGCAAAGGTCAGGTCGATCTCCGGTTTCACATCGATCTGCGACACGCCCGGCAACCGGTATTCCACCGGCTCCTCGATCGTGATGATCCGGCGCGAAACGGAATTGATGCTGCTGAGAAAACAATAGAGCGAAGTCGATTTGCCGCAGCCGGTCGGGCCGGTCAGCAAAATAATTCCATTCGGCTGGTTGAGCAGATGGCGAATGATCTTCGATTGCTTGTCGCTCAGATCGAGCCGCTCGAAACCGAAATGCTGCTCGGTCCGACTGAGCAAACGCAAGCTGATCGATTCGCCGTTCACGGTCGGGATCGTCGAAACGCGGACGTCGATGTTCTGCTCGTGCGCCTGCAAATTGATCCGGCCATCCTGCGGCAGACGCCGTTCCGCGATGT
>JBEEHT010000108.1:0-10701 GCA_041167545.1 Verrucomicrobiota bacterium | reverse complement strand
ACACGCGGGCGCCGCAGTTGCAAAATTGCGGTGACGGAAAGTGTCACAGAAAAGACACCGCCGGTTCTTTGGCAACGAAGGTCAGGCAAGGTTGAAAAGGCGAGGTAAGAGCTCACCGCTCGCGGAGCAATTCGCGAGGCACGAAAAACCCCATGTGGTGCAAGACAGAACAGAGGCAGGACAGCCGGTCCGTTGACCCTCGGGTATCGTCGCATCACGAGGCGCGCAAGCGCTTCGGGCGGTTCATCCCGCACTGCGGGATGAGCTGAGATAAATGATCATCACGTCCGCCTCGGCGGACGAACAGAATTCGGCTTATCGCCATCGAAATGAAGGGCGCTTTCGGAAACGAAGGCGCCCTTCCGCTTTCTGGCGGTATAACGGAGTTCTAATTGAAAAGTTTATCGAACTGATTGTGCGTTCCGATCCAGAACCAAATTACTGTTTCACGGCGCCGCGTGCCGACAGCGCGATATTGTTGGCTGATTCTCACAGACCAAAGGTCTTCGTATCCGCCTAATTTCTTGAATCGGAGCGATGGATGATCCGGGTTGCTGGCAAACAAACGGTAGGCTCGTCTTGCAGCTTCGCGGGTTTGAGGATCGAGGGATTCGTAGGCGCGCCAGAAGCTTAGTCGCGTCCGCGACTTCACAAACGATTCAAGTCCATCGGCTCATCGGGTTCTGAGGCAGATTCTCGAACGAAAGTATCGAGTTTGGGCCGGGGGCTAGGATGCGCAAGTAAATCTTCCCATCGTTCGTCGCCTTCTCTCGAGAGAAGAAACCGGGCGAATTCTGCGACAGCAGATTGCTTTGCTGGGGGCAGAGCTTCACAGATAGCGATGATCTCCTTTGTTTCGGTGCTCACGGGCTAAGGCGATCATCTAAACATCCGAGTAAATGCGCAACAGTTTCCTCGGTTTCGTCGCCCATGTTCGAGAGGCGGAAGGTTTCGCCTTTGATTCGGCCGTAGCCGCCGTCGATGACAAGGTGGTGTTTGGCGCGGAGGTCGCGGCCGAGTTTGGCGACGTCGATATTGCGACTGTTTCGCACGCAAGTGAGCGTTTTCGAGCGAAAGCCATCCTCGGCGAAAAAGTCGAAGCCGGTCCGGCGGACCCAATCTTGGACGAGTCCATTCGTCTTGGCGTGGCGCTCGTAGCGGTTCGTTAGGCCTTCGGCAAAGATGTCGTCGAGCTTCGACTCGAGGGCGTGGATGTGGGCGATGCTCGGTGTGCTGGAGGTCATGTCGTCCTCCTGGTTCTTTTTGAACTCGAGGAAATCGAAGTAATAGCCGCGGTCCTTTTGCTTCTCCGCTCGTGCGAATCCCTTTTCGGAAACCGAGAAGAGTGAGAAACCCGGAGGCAAGGCGAGTGCTTTCTGGCTGCCGGTGAGCAGAACATCGATGCCGAGCTCATCCATCGGAATGGGCATGGCTGAGAAGGACGAGACGCTGTCGACGATGAGGGCTACGTCGGGATATTTCCTGGCCACGGCGCAGATTTCTTCGAGCGGATTCATGACGCCGGTGGAGGTCTCGTTGTGAATCAACGTGACGGCATCGAAGTCGCCTGTGGCTAGCTTTTCATCGAGCGCGTGGGGATCGATGTGCTTGCCCCATTGGACCTGGAGCGGTTCGGCGGCTTTGCCGCAACGCCGGCTAACGTCGAGCCATTTGTCGGAGAACGCGCCGCACATGCAGTTGAGAACGCGGCGTGAAACCAGGTTGCGGATGGCGGCTTCCATCACACCCCAAGCGGACGACGTGGAGAGGAAAACCGGCTGCCGGGTTCCGAACAAGGTCTGGAGGCGCGGATGAATGGAACGGTAGAGCGCACGGAAATCTTCGCTGCGATGGCCGATCATCGGGCGGGAGAACGCGGCCCAGGTTTTCGCGGAGACCTCGACGGGGCCGGGGATGAAGAGTTTATCGTGGGACATGAAGGGAGAAACGTCCAACGTCCAACGTCCAACGTCCAACGTCGAAATCAGAGCCGATAACTGCGCCTAATAACCGGCGAAACGGTTATTTTTCTTTTTTGATGAAGCTGATGTCGCCGCTGCGCTCGAGGCGAGCCAAAGCGATCGTCGCAACCTCTTCTGTCTTGCCGTCGAGGCGCAGGTCTTCTTCGAAGTCATGATCCGAGACAAGACAACGCCGCATTTGGGCGCGATCGATCTTTCCGTCGCGGACCAGGGTGATCGCCTGGCCTTTGAGGAGTTTGCCGAAGGCGTGTGATTTGCACGCGCCGAACGCGCACGCGCGATGAATGAGCATCAGGACAATACCGGCAACTATCGTGGTAAAGAAGGGGGCGGTGCCGTTGATCGCGCGGGACAACATCGAACCAATCAGGACGATGAAGATCGCGTCGAAGGCGGTCTTCTCCGAGAGTGAGCGCCGGTCGCCAATGCGGACGAGCGCGAGCCCGACGACGAAAATGAACACAGCGCGGAGCGAGATATGGAGCAAGGTGAGCTCGGTCGCTTTGCCGTCGGGGCCGAGAATCATCACGAAAAAATTCTGGAGCGCGTTCATGAAAGGGTTTCGCCGGAACGCAGCGCTTCGGGTGTATCAATGTGGGCGAGCGATAAATCCGCCGCTCCCGGCAGATTCGTTTTCTTATTGAATCGAGAACTCAACCGGGAGGGAACATGGCACAAGGGGACAAATCGAGTTACACGTCGAAGCAGAAACGCAAAGCGGAGCATATCGAAGAGGGGTACGAGAAGAAGGGCGTCTCGAAGAAAGAAGCCGAGAAGCGCGCCTGGGCGACCGTGAACAAATCGGATAAGGGCGGGAAGAAGAGCGGCTCGGGTCGCGGGAAAAAGAGCAGCAAGGCGCCCTCGCGCAAAGGCGGCAAGAAATCCGGCGGCAAAAAGAAAACGGGCGGAAAGAAAAAGAAGTGAATCGACTGAAGACGAGCTAGAGAAGCAGCTGGGCGCCGCGCCCTTCCTTTTTCAGATGCCGACAAAAAACGCGGACCTTCACGGCAGCGCTCCGGATAAATCGGAGATCGCGCTGCTGTTGATCGATGTGATCAATGATCTCGATTTTCCGGAAGCAAACCAGCTTCTTCGTTATGCGCGGCCGATGGCGCGAAAAATTTTGCGGCTAAAAGAGCGCGCAAAAAAGGCCGGCGTTCCCGTTATTTATGTGAACGATAATTTCGGGCGCTGGCAGTCAGACTTCCGCCGGCAGGTGCAGCATTGCCTCCGCGAAAACTCCCGCGGCCACGAAATCGTTTCACTGCTGCAACCGGAGGAGGACGATTATTTTGTCCTCAAGCCGAAGCATTCCGGATTTTTTTCCACGACGCTCGACACGCTGCTGCGTTACCTCGGGTCGCAAACGTTGATCATCACTGGCATCGCCGGCAATTTTTGCGTCCTGTTTACCGCGAACGACGCCTACATGCGCGATTACGACCTCGTGATTCCTTCCGATTGCACGGTCTCGAATTCCGCCCAGGAAAATCGGGAGGCGCTCACGTTGATGAGGAAATTCCTGAAAGCCGATGTTCGGCCGTCGGCGAAGATCAGGTTGCCGACGAAGCGAAAGAAGAGGCAGAGTCGGTAGCCGCCGGTTAGTTGCTCGCCCTTGCGCGAGAAACCTTCGCGTGGCATAAGAGCAACCTTCGTGCTCCGCTCCCCGCGGCGCCGCTGCAATCCGAGATTATGCCGACCCTTTCCTCTACCGATCCCGTCCTGGAGAGCCAGGTCTTTTGGGAGCGCTACAAGAAAGTAGTGATGGCGGCGCTCGTGATCGTCGTCCTTGCCTTGGCGGCATTCGGCGGGTACCAGCTTTATTCCACCCGCCGAGGCGATGCTGCCGCCGAACGGCTCGGAAATGCCAAGACGGCCGCCGATTTTCAAAAAGTGATCTCGGAATATCCGGGGACGGCGGCGGGCGCTTCGGCTTATCTGTTTTTGGCGAACGCGCAAAAGATCGAAAAGAAATTCGCGGAAGCAAACGCCACGCTCCAGGCGTTTCTCGACAAATATCCGAAGCATGAACTGGCTGGCGCGGCCCATCTGGCCGTCGCCGCGAATCTCGAGGCGCTGGGAAAAAAAGATGAAGCGCTAGCAATGTACCAACACCTGGTGACGAGCGATCCGCACGCCTTCACCGCACCCGTTGCCCTTATTTCGGAGATCCATTTGCTGAAGGACAAGAATCAAATCGAGGAAGCGCGTCGGGTTTGCGAAACGGTTTTGACGCAATACCGGGAAAGCGGCAGCGCTCAGGAAGCCCAAAGGCAGCTCAGGTTGCTTAAAGGAGGCGCACCATCCGCGGCACCGCCGACGACAACGGTAATGGTTCCCGCGCCGGTTCAATCAGTCGGGCCTTCGGCTGCGGCTCCGCCAGTGCCGAAGGCGCCTCAATCATCGGCGCCGAAAAAGCCGTAGAACTGCAGAGACGCTCGCCGCGGCGAGCGTGTCGCGGATTCGATTATCGCTTCGAGAACTGGAAGCGTTTCCGCGCGCCGGGCTGACCGGATTTCTTCCGTTCCTTCATGCGCGGATCGCGTCGGAGCAATCCTTCCGCTTTCAAGGTTCCGCGCAGGTTCGCATCGACCAGCAAAAGAGCGCGCGAGATGGCGAGGCGGGCCGCGCCTGCCTGCCCCGTAGCTCCGCCGCCGGTGGTGTTGATCGTTAGATCGTAGGAATTGGTCAACTTCACGACCTGCAACGGTTGCAGCACCGTGTTCTGAAGCGGGACCGTGGGAAAATAATCTTCGAAGCTCTTGCCGTTGATGTCGATCTTGCCGCTTCCCGGCGTCATGCGGATGCGGGCCACGGAAGTCTTGCGGCGACCGGTAGCGATGAATTCCTGATTTTGGGCCATGGGAAAATTCTAGGACTGGAGCGAGATTGTGGCCGGCTGCTGCGCGGCGTGAGGATGCAGATCGCCTTTGTAAACTTTCAACTTTCGGTAAACCGCGCGGCCGAGTTTGTTGTGCGGAATCATCCCGCGAATCGCGCGTTCGACCAACAACTCCGGATGACGCACGCGACGAGCCCGCACGTTTTCAGTTTTGTGGCCGCCGACGAAACCGGAAAAACTCATGAAGCTTTTTTGCTCTTCTTTCTTTCCGGTCAGTCGAACTTTCTCGGCGTTGATCACCACGACGAAATCGCCGGTATCGACGTGCGGCGTATAGATCGCCTTTTCTTTGCCGCGTAAAAGATTGGCGGCCTTCACCGCGACCTGACCGAGGATCTGGTCTTTTGCGTCAATGATCCACCACTTGCGCGGAACTTCGTTGGCTTTTGCAGAAAAGGTCTTCATCAGAGCGGAAAGGGCACGGAAATTACGGGTGGGGTGGGAAGGTGTCAACTGCTGTTGCGTTGGCATTTCATAAAGGAAGCCTTAGCCGCTCAGCAACGTCGCAGCAAGGCGATGGCATCGCAGTTGCTTATAATTGTCATAATGCGCCTTTCCTCATTTTCCGTGCTTTTGTTTCTGCTGGCCGCCCATTCGATCTTCGCCGCGGAGGAAGGAGAGAGCGGAAATACAACATCAGGCAGCGCCGTGATTCGTGAAATGAATCTGGCCCGCCAGAACCCGGCGCGCTACGCGACGTTTCTGCAAGAACTGCGCGACCGGATGAACGGCAACGTTCTCGTCTTGCCCGGGCGCACGCGGATACGGACCAAAGAAGGTACGGCGGCAGTCGACGAAGCCATTCGATTTTTGCGTAGCGCGTCGCCGCAAAATGCGCTCACGATTTCGCCCGGAATGTGCCGTGCGGCTCAGGATCACTGCGCCGATCAAGCGGGTGGAGGATTTGGACATGAAGGCCGCGATCGGAGTCATGCCGGCCAGCGAATTGCCCGCTACGGAACGTGCGGCGGCAGTTGGGGCGAAAATGTTTCCTACGGCAAGGCGACGGCGCGGGACGTCGTCCTCGCGCTCATCATCGATGACGGCTTGCCGGCCCGGAAGCATCGCAAGAACATTTTTAATCCAAGTTACAATTTTGCCGGAGCCGCGTTTGGCCGACACGCCACGTTCGGAACGATTTGCAGCATGGATTTCGCCGGCAGTTACGCCGAGCGCGGGCAGGCGTCGCCGGATACGCTCGTCGCGCGGAACTTCTAGGCAGCGTCTTCTAATCCCGCCCTTGCCGCTCTGCGCGCAGCTTGTCGAAGATGGCTTGGAGCGACGGATCCGCTTTCAGCATGGCCGGCCGCATTACCTCGCGAAATTCTCGCCGAGCTTGCCTCAGTTTGTCCTGCGCTGCTCGCACAGCCGGATCGGCCATCGCCTTTTGATGCGCGGCACGCAGCTTCCCTCGATCTTCCTCGCTCAAGTTCGCCCAACGGGCGCGGCGCTCGGCTAGGAAAGGCCGGTTCGGCCTGTCGGACGGCGGTTGCGCGGAAGCGGCCGGGGCAAATTGCAGCAGAGCGGCCAGGGCCGGCGCGAGGAGGAAGGTCAGTTTCATTGTGCGCTAATATAACCCGATCCGGGCCCAAAGTTGCAAGACCTCAGCGAAATGGCCGCTGGTCATTTCATTTTCGCGAGCGTAATTTTCCCGCTTTATCGCATGGCGACCCAAACAGCTCCCGCAAAAACCGCGATCACGCCGCGGCGCGACCAGGATTTTCCGGAGTGGTATCAACAGGTCATTCGTGCCGCGGAAATGGCCGAGCCGTCCGATGTCCGCGGCTGCATGGTGATCAGGCCATGGGGATATGGGATTTGGGAAAACATGCAGCGTCACCTGGACGCGATGTTCAAAGCCACTGGCCATCGTAACGCCTATTTCCCTCTCTTTATTCCGCTCAGTTATTTCGAGAGGGAAGCGGCGCACGTCGAAGGCTTCGCGAAGGAATGCGCGGTCGTCACCCACAGCCGCCTGGAAGTTAACGCCGAGGGAAAACTGGTCCCGGGCAGTCCTCTAGCGGAACCGCTGGTCGTTAGGCCAACGTCTGAAACCATCATCGGCGCCAGCTTTGCCAAGTGGGTCCAAAGCTATCGCGATCTTCCCATTCTCATCAATCAATGGGCGAACATCGTGCGCTGGGAAATGCGGCCTCGCATCTTTTTGCGCACCACGGAATTCCTCTGGCAGGAGGGCCATACCGTGCACGAGACCGAAACGGAAGCGGTCGAGGAAACGAAACGGATGCTCGACGTTTACGAAACCTTCGTGCGCGACCATCTCGCCATCCCGGTTTTCAGCGGCGAGAAATCCGAGAGCGAACGCTTTCCCGGCGCCGTCCAGACTCTTTGCATCGAAGCGATGGTGCAGGACCGAAAGGCCATCCAGGCGGGCACGTCGCATTTTCTCGGGCAAAACTTTGCGCGCGCGAGCGGGATTCAATTTCACTCGCGCGCCGGAACCCGGGAGTTTGGCTGGACGACGAGCTGGGGAATGAGCACGCGCCTTATTGGTACGATCATCATGGCGCACGCCGACGATGACGGACTCGTCCTGCCTCCGCGAATCGCGCCGACTCATGTCGTCATTTTGCCCATCACGCCAAAGGAGGAAACGCGCGCCGCGGTGCTGGAAGCGGCAGATAAACTCGCGGGCGAACTTCGCGGGCTAACGTTTTTCAGTAGCCCGCTCGAGGTGGAAGTTGATCGACGCGACCTCGGCGGCGGTCTGAAGAATTGGGAATGGATCAAGAAGGGGGTGCCGCTGCGCGTGGAAATCGGCCCGCGCGATTTGGAATCGGGCAACGTGGCGGTGAGCCGGCGCGATCAGCCGGTGAAAGCGAAGGAGTTCCTGGCAACGGCGGAGTTGGTTTCCGGTGCGATCGCGATGCTTGAATCGATCCAGCAAAATCTCTTCGACCGCGCGAAACAATTTCGCGACGCGAATACTCGCGTGATCGATTCGAAGGAAGAATTCTACCGGTTCTTTACGCCGGCCGATTCCGCGAAACCGGAAATCCACGGCGGCTTTGCGCTGGCGCATTGGAATGGCGCCCGCGAGGTCGAAGAAAAAATCAAAAGCGATCTGAAGGTGACGATTCGGTGCATCCCTTTCGACGAGCCTGCCAATCCGCCGGAACCCGGGACCTGCCCCTTCACCGGACAACCGAGCCCGCGCCGGGTGGTTTGGGCGAAGTCTTATTGATCAACGCTGGTGACCGCATGGTTGACGAGCCGGGATGGGTTTGTTTATTCCCTGCGTGGCGACCGATCTCACACTTTACAGCCGCGAATGGTGCTCGTGGTGCATCGACGCGAAGGAATATCTCACTGAGCGCGGCTTTAACTTCACCGAGATCGATGTCGGGCGGGACCGCGACGCCTACAAGGAAATGACCGAGCTCTCCGAGCAAACCTACGTGCCGACGCTCGTCGCGGGCGATGAAGTCCTGGCTAATTTTGATACCGACCAGCTGGAAAAATTTCTGAACACGCACGGGATCGAACCTTAATGCTGTTTGGCCTTTTCCTTACGCTGGGCGTCGCCGTTCTCAGCGTTGCGTTGCGAAGCTACCAAACTTCCTTCGCGCAGAAAACGGGGGCGATCGGCATCCTGGCGTCCACCTTTCTGGCGGTTTACTTCCTCTCCGGAAACTGGCTGCTGGGTTTGATCGCCGCGCTCACCTGGCTTTTCCTGCCGTGGTTGGAAATCCTGACCCGAATCCGCGCTCTACGTCTGCCGAAAGAAAAAGCGCTCCGACCCAAGAGCCCGCCCTCTTCCGACGTTTTCCCGACGCTGGAAGAAATCACGCGCGAAATTCAGAACGAAGGTTTCCACCACGTGAACGACGCCGGATGGGATTGGGAAGATTACCGCCAGTTCTTCCGCCTTTTTTACAAGGAGGACGATCGCGCGCAGGCGACCATCTGCCTCAATGAGCAGAACGATTTGTCGTTTTATTACCTCCGAATTTCTTCGCGCTCGAACGACGGCATCATCTGGACGACGTGGAACTATCCGCTCTCCTACGGATTGAAACTCACTCCGCAATTCAGGATCAATCGGCAGCGGCCCGATCAATCGTTCTGGCAGCTTTACCAGAGTCACCGCGAGTTTTTGCGGCAACATCAGGTCGAGACCAGCGTAATCGATCCGATGGACGAGGACCGGATTCAGCTCGAAGTGGAGAATGATTTGCGCGACCAGATCGCGCATAACATCAAGAAGGGCGTCCTCAAGCCGACGCCGGATGGCGAGGTAAAGTATTCCTGGCGCGGGATGGTATATCTCTGGTGCCAGTTTCTGCTCGATCTGGTGCGGCTGTAGCCGAAACTAGATTTTCATGACCTCGGCTTCTTTGCGCTCGAGGTGTCCGTCAATCTCCTTCACCGATTTGTCGGTCAGCTTCTGGACATCTGCCTCCAGGTCGCGCAGTCCGTCTTCGGTCAATTCGCCGGCCTTTTGCATCTTCCGTCCGTCGTCCACCGCGGTGCGGCGGTTCGCTCGCACCCGCACCCGCGCTTCCTCCGCCATTTGGCGCAATGATTTCACCAGATCTTTTCGGCGCTCTTCGGAAAGTTCGGGTATGGGCAGGCGAATGATCTTCCCATCCACCAACGGCATGATTCCGATCTTCGATTCTTTCAGCGCCTTCTCGATGTCTTTCACCGTGCTGGCATCGAAGGGCTGAACCACCAGCAGCCGCGGCTCCGGCGTGGTGATGAGCGCGAGCTGTTTCAGCTTCATCGCGGAGCCGTACGCTTCCACGTCCACATTCTCCACCAGCGCCGGCGACGCCTTGCCTGTTCGCACGCTGGAAAATTCATGGACCATGTAGTCCACGCTTTTCTCCATCGAGACTTCGGCGTCGAACAGAATTTCTTCGGAGGTCATGGGTTGAAAGACGGAGTGCAATAGAAACCCGCGGGAGGGAGAACCGCAATCACGAAATGGCTACTCCGACACCATCGTCCCGATTTTTTTGCCAAGCACGATATCGGTGAAGTTGCTCGGCTTGTTCATGTCGAAAACAACGATCGGAATCCGGTTATCCATGCAGAGGCTAAAGGCGGTCGAATCCATCACCTGAAGGCGTTGGGTGAGCGCTTCGGAAAACGTGAGGCTCTCGAAGCGCTTCGCGTTCGCATCCGTGTTGGGATCGCGATCGTAAATTCCATCCACCTTCGTCGCCTTCAAAATGATGTCGGCGCGAATCTCGCTCGCACGGAGCGCGGCGGTGGTGTCGGTGGAGAAGTAGGGATTGCCAGTGCCGGCCACGAAAATCACCACGCGTCCCAACTCGAGATGGCGAATCGCGCGGCCGAGTATGAAGGGTTCGGCCACATTTTTCATTTCGATGGCCGTTTGCACCCGCGTTTCCACGCCGATTTGGACGAGTGCGCTTTGCAAAGCGAGGCCATTGATGACGGTCGCGAGCATTCCCATGTAATCGGCCGTGGTGCGATCCATGCCGCGATGGCTCGCGGCCAATCCGCGCCAAATATTGCCGCCGCCGATGACGACGGATGTTTGCACGCCCAATGCCCGGACTTCTTTGATGCGCTCTGCGATCTCGCGCACGATTTGGGGAGAAATGTCCTCTTTCGCGCCACGTTCGCGCAAAGCTTCGCCGCTGAGTTTCAGGACGATGCGCTTGTAGACGGGTGCTGGTGACTCGCTAGGCATGGCCGGCAATGATCAACAGAACCCCGGAGCGTTGGGAAGCAAAATGCGAAGAGCATGCCTGTAGTTGGTTGTTTCTACGGCGTGTCATCTCGAGCCGCGCAGACGGCGAGGGACCTCACATCTGCAAATTG
>JBEEHT010000107.1:0-4473 GCA_041167545.1 Verrucomicrobiota bacterium | reverse complement strand
GGAAAGGATTTTCAAGCCAGTCCGGGACGGCTAACCCGGGCCCGCGCTTGTCGGGTCTTAACTTTCCCGCGGGGTCGCGAACGCTTCCGAACCGATTTTTCGGCGAGGCCCGAAACGCACCGTAACGATAATGAACGAGGCTGTTCGCGCGGTAGCGCGCATCGAAGGGAATTCGCGGCCCGGGCAATCCGCGGGTCGCAAGGTGAAGTTCGCGCGCGAGGGTCGTGGCTTCCGCAGTGGAGCGCGGGTAAACGGTCAGGAATTTTCCGACTTGGGCGAAATCCGGCAGACCGGCATTCAACGATGTCAGCAAATCGGGACGCGCCGGAATTTTGAAAAAAGCGTTATACTTCCGGAGGATCGGACGAACCCGCGACAAAACTTCAGCCGCGGAAAGAACCGTCGCAGAAACATGAATCTTCCAGCCTTGGGTGGGCTCGTCCGACCGAGGCCGGCGAGAATAACGCCAGACGCCGTCGGTAACGGGCAGCTTTTGCATCTGGGCCAGAAGACGCAGCCAGGGCCGGCCCATTTAGTTAGTGAGCTCTCGTTAGCTACCGGGCTGCGAGAAGTACCGGGCCGGAACTGCAATCAATAGATCCTGGTCCGGAACGGTGCAGGCCATCATCAGTTTGTGGTACTTCTTTGGAATACAAAGGCCAGTGAGCTCATCAGTCGTCGGCTTATAGTACGAAGCAAGGCAGGCCTTCGCTTTATCGTCAGTGTATGACGCGCACAACAAACGGCTGATGAACTGCGCAAAGTCGGAGTCGAATTGCATTCGATCGACGATCTCCTGCAGCGTCAGCGGAGCATCGGGGTTTGGACACGGAAACTTGGAGACTCTGCCGAGCGGGCTCGGCTTTCTGAAAAGTTTTCCGGTGGAGCGGCGTGTTTTTTTTGCAGGCATAAGGGGTCCTTTGGTTGGCTATTGGATGAAGATGCTTCGTGGATAGCAAGCTTTAACGTGGGGTAAGCTCACTGCCGTGGCGCTACTCGCGTCAGGAGTTCTTTAAAGCGCGAGTCAGAACGCACGTTATCAAGTCGCGGGTCGACCCTGATCAAAATGACATCCACGGAGTGCGCTGCGATGGCTTTCTCCAGCCACGGCATGGCCCCGTCCGGATCGTGCCAGGCCGAGCGAATCGTCGCCATGTCGTAAGGCGAAAATTCTCCGGAACGGGCCGTGACTTCATTCACGATGCGGTCGCACTCGCCGCGGTTCCCGGCGACGGCGTGAACATAGGCCAGCTCCAGCAGCGCCCAGCCGCTGCCTTGCGAAAGCTCAACGTACTTTGTCGCGGCTTCGATCGCCTTCGTCTGTTCGCCCCGATGAGCGTAAGCCTGCGCCAGAACCTGGTAGGCCGAAGCGAAGCTCGGTTCCAGGTCCAGCGCTGTTTTGCACGAGTCAACCGCTTCGCGATACCGATGCGCGTCAAAGAAAATCTTGCCTTTTGCTACTCGAATTGTCGGAGAGAGTGGGTCGTTTTGTAAGGCGGAAGCGATCTCGCCCAGAGCCTCTTTGTCGCGGCCGAGTTGTTCGAGATGGCGCGCATACCAGTGATGGGCGGCAGCGTTATTCGGACTCAGCGCCAGCGCCTTCTTAAAATCGGCTTCCGCCTTGGCCCAGTTCCAGTCGAAGTCGGTGAGCAGGATCGCGCGCGAAACGTAGCCCTCGGCAAGTTGCGAATCGATGGCTAACGCTCTTGTGACCTCCGGCCAGGCCACCGCGGCTGCCTCCTGCCCGCCCAGCGCTCCTATCTTCGCTAAAAGGATGTACGAATCCGCCACGCCCACCCGGCCGAGCGCGAACTGCTCGTCTTTCGCCACCGCCTCCTTGAAAACAGTCAGCGCTTTTCGGATCGAATCGACCGTGCGCTTGTTCAGGAGATAGCGTCCGCGCAAATACAGGTCGTAGGCCTCGGGATCGTGCGTGAGAGCCTTCGCTAACTGGGTTGTCTCCGCCAGGTGCAGCTCGATTTGAAGGGCGCTGGCTACTTTCTTCGCGACGTCCAGTTGCAGGAAAAGCAAGTCTTGCTCGGTCGAATCGTAGGTCTCCGACCAAAGATAGAACCCGGTGACAACATTGATCAATTGGGCAACGACGCGCACCTTTCCATTTCCGCGCCGGACGCTGCCCTCCAGGACATGGGTTACTTGAAGCTGGCGCCCGATGTCGCGAATGTCGCCGGTTTTGTTCTTGAAAGAGAACGCCGTCGTGCGTGCGACCACGAACAGACCGTGGAGGTGCGCGAGGGAGTCGATGATTTGCTCGGTAACGCCGTCACTTAGGTATTCCTGGTCCCTCGATTGACTCAGGTCGACGAACGGCAGGATCGCGATGCTCTTGGCCGGCCGCTCACTAGCCGCATCTGTCTTTGCCGGCCGCCAATGCTGCCAGGCCATGAACGCGATCACGGTGAGCAACACGCCGATGATCGCAAAGTCGAGCTTCCGCGAGGTCGCAATCGATTGTCCGGGAACGAGCTCGCTAGTCGGCCTGATTCCTTCCGGACTGAGTTCGTAGGCCCAGGCCAGAATGAGCGCGATCGGAAAACCCAGCGTCAGCGCGAGGATGATCAGGCGAGTCCCCCAGTTTGGAATCTCGAAGACCGGAAAAATCTGTGTCGCAATCTGAATGAGCAACCAGCTCACGACGCCATAAGCGACGGCGACTTTATAGACATTTCGCCGCTGCAACTCGGCGAAAAAATTTTTAAGATTCACGGCATTTTTCCGCGACCGGCGAAATGGAGTCCTATCAGCGGCTCTTTGCGCTGACGAGTGAAATCAACGACGCCGCCGGCGTCCGGCTCAACCTGTGGGTCGCCGATTTACTTCACGCCGGTTGCAAAAACCGTCTGGAAATGCGGGCTTTGTTTTTCCCGCGAAACCACGGTCACTTCGATATTCTTGAAACCGGCGGATTCGAGAAATTGATGGAGCTGGACCTCGCTGAAGCCGAGCCAGTGGTCCGCGTAGAGTTCGCGGGCGCGTTCGAAGCGGTGGCTGAGTAAATCGAGGATCACGATCCGCCCGCCCTTGCGCAGCATGCGATAAGCGCTCGCGATCGCGCGCTCGGGATGAATCGCGTGATGCAGCGCCTGGCTCAGGATCGCCAGATCGATGCTCGCTTTGGCGATTGGCGGATTTTCAATATCGCCGAGGCGATATTCGAGGTTGGCGAATCCGTGGCGCCTGGCGAGTTGCGCGCCGAACTCGACCATCTTCGGCGCGTTGTCGATCGCGATGACTTTGCGGGCGGTCTTGGCCAGGAGTTGCGCGAGCGTGCCTTCGCCCGCGCCGAGATCGGCCACGGTCAACGCCGGCAGCAGCGAAATCATCGTGTGGGCGAGGGCCTGCCAGGAACGGCCCGGCACGTAGCTCCGCCCGAATTTCCCCGCCAGCTCATCGAAATATTCGCGCGCCTTGTCGCGGCGTTTGCGCAGCGCAAGTTGCAGCGCCGTGCGGTCGCGCGCCGTCTCCGGCATTTCGCGGGCGAGCACGCGGATCAATTCGCTCACCTTGGCGCGCGCGGGATTCCGTTCCTCTTTCGCGGTCAGCCCGTAATAAACATTCTTGCCCGCCCGCCGATCCTCGACCACCCCCGCGCGCTTCAATTGCGCGAGATGGCTCGAGATCCGCGATTGCCCCATCCCGAGAATCTTCTGCAGCTCGGCCACGGAAAGTTCATCTTCCTCCAGGAGCAAAAGGAGCCGGAGCCGGGTGGGATCGGCCAGGAGGCGGAGAAAATTAATGGTTGACGGCATTTCGCACCTCCACGATATATCGACGTATCATGATTGGTCAATATGTCCGGTCATGAGGTTTCAGGTTGCGGGGTTCAGGTTTCAGATAAAACCGCCAATCCTCCTGAATCCTGAAACCAGAACCCTGAATCCTTAACGACATGCTCCGACGCTTTATTTTTGCTTCCGAATCCGTGGGCGAAGGCCATCCGGATAAAGTTTGCGACACCATTTCCGACGCCGTCCTCGATGCCTGCCTCACGCAGGATAAAAAAAGCCGCGTCGCCTGCGAAACCTACGCCAAGAGCAATGTCGTAGTGGTCGGCGGCGAAATCACGGCGAAGGCGAAGCTCGATTACGTCGAGATCGTGCGCGATGCCGTCCGCGAGATCGGCTACGTGCACGACGACGACGTTTTCCACGCGAAGAAGATTTTTGTGAACACCGTCATCACCGACCAGTCCGGTGATATTTCACAGGGCGTCGATGCGAAAAGGGCGAAAGGCAAGAAGACGGCGGAACAGGGCGCGGGCGACCAGGGACTCATGTTTGGGTTCGCGTGCGACGACACCCCGGAATTGATGCCGGCGCCGATCATGTTCGCGCATCGGCTCGGTCGAGAGCTGACGCGCATTCGCAAGAGCGGCCACGCCGAATGGCTGCGGCCGGACGCGAAGTCGCAGGTCTCGGTGATTTATGAAAACGGAAAGCCGGTCGGCATTTC
>JBEEHT010000106.1:0-11276 GCA_041167545.1 Verrucomicrobiota bacterium | reverse complement strand
CCGGTATCGCTCACGGATACTTGCACGTCCTGGCCTTCCGGACCCGTGCGCGCGCAACTGACGCAGATTTGACCTTTGGCCGGGGTAAACTTGATGGCGTTGCCGATCAGATTCGATAAGACCTGCTGGACGCGGCCGCGGTCGCAGATCACGTCGTTACACCCCGCTTCCGGTTTTGCGGTCAAGGTTATCCCTTTGCCGGCGGCATCCGCTTTGAAATCCCCCACGACTTCTTTGATGATTTCACAGACGTCGTGCTTCTCGTAGTGAAGGACCAGCTTGCCGGCCGCTATCCTTTCGATATCCAGCAGATCTTCGATGAGCCGGAGCATTTCGCCCGCGCTTCTCTTGATGGAGGCGGCGATCTCTTTTACCGCTTTTGGCTCGCCTACCTCTTCGGACAGATCCTGGGCAGCCATGGAGATGTGATTGAGAGGATTTCTTAAGTCATGGCTGACGATCGCGAGAAACTCTTCCCTGGTGGTGAGGTCCGTCCTTGT
Source organism: Verrucomicrobiota bacterium (assembly GCA_041167545.1). Taxonomy (GTDB): domain Bacteria; phylum Verrucomicrobiota; class Verrucomicrobiia; order Chthoniobacterales; family UBA10450; genus AV80. The sequence continues at coordinate 10,776 of JBEEHT010000106.1, read as the reverse complement.
CTTCCGGTGGCTCTCTTGTTCGCGAGATAACAGGTCGGCGGACGACTTGGCGGAGGCCTGATGATGGGTGCGGCCCTTTTCGGTGGCGGCATCCGTGCGGAATCGCTCGGCATCGATGGCTTCGTCCGAGGTTTTTCTTTCGACGCGCAATCTTTCGTCTCCCTCCGCCTGGCGTTCGGCGCCGCTCCTCCCCGCGTCCGCTCTCCCGAGATCGCGCGAAGCGTCGGAGTCGCTGCGACTTTGCCGTTTGGCTTGGTCGGCCACGACGCGTTCCGCATCGCGATTGACGTCTGCCTGTTGCTCAGACGCTGAACCTGAGTCGCCCTCGCTTTGCCGTGGATTTTCTTTCTCGGATGCCATTTCTTGTCGCGAGGGGAAACTGATTCTAGCAATGGATCGCCAGCGCATCCAGCGAATTGAGCGGCAAGAATCGCGGCTCGCGTTTAGGTCATCCCAACTCAGAAAAAAATCTGGGTAAATCTGCGCAATCTGCGGACCAAAATCGCAATCACGCTTCGCACAGCGAAGCGGCTACAGCGCCGGAATCGGACGATGCTAGCGCGTCAGGCGAACACGTTCGTGTTGTTGATCGAACGTGACGGCAAACTGGCTCAGGGTCTTTACTCCAACATTGCCAACGTCGGATAGGGCGGGATAGGTGACCGTCGCATCGGGAAATTCATGACGGCCTAACCGTACGACTTCTTTGATGCGGACTTGCTTGATCTCCATCTCGCCGCTCGCGCTTCGGGCGCGGCCAACGACGACGGGCTCGGAAGCTTTCGTGAGTTTCTCGACGAAGGCGGTCGGTAGAACAAAGGCGCCGATCCTGTTCCCAGAGTCGAGGTGAGCGCCGATCTTCGTGATGCCCACGCTCAGCTCGACCGACGGCACGCCATGCTCGGCGTGATAATCAAGAATCTCCATCCCGTCGGACTTGGGCAATTCCCCCCGGCTGATGCGAACGAGTTTCGCCGGAAAATCCAGGGTCAGCAGATAGTCCTTGAACAAAGCCAGGCCGATTATGCCGTCGGCGGCGAGCGGTCGCGGGGAGTTCTTATAGTTTTTTACCGTCGCGGCCACGTCGGTAAAGCGAAGGCCGCCGGCTTCAATGGAATCGAGCTTCACCATCTCGGCCATCCCTGGGTTCCGGCCCGACGGGTCGCCGTCCCGCATTTGACCTGATGGCTTCAAGCCGAGCTTTTCCATAAGGGAGGAATCAAGGCGCGGTCCGCCTTCCGCGCCGGTATCGAAGGCAAAGAGAAATGGACCCTTGCCGTTCACCATCAGCTCGATCGCCGGCATCCCGCCCTCGGTCTGCATCGGGATTGCCTTTGACTCGGAGGACGCCGGGTTCTGCCCTTCCGAGGATGTGAGCCAGGAAAAGCCGGTGGTGAGAATCAACGTTAGTAAAAAGAGTTTTCGCATAGCAAGAGGTTAGGTTCGATGTTGGCGACAATACTCAGACGCCGCCCATGGACGCTTTCGTCTAGGTCCGATCTTTTTATTTCGACTTGGAGACGGCCTGCCCTCAGGCCGTTCGACTCTTGTCGTGATACGTCCGTCCTGGGGGCAGGCCGGCTCCACGTCAACAGCTAAAGAACTCATAAGAACTTTCGAAGCCCTTTAGCTCATGAGAACCGGCTGGGTCGCATTTGACCTTCGTGTCGAGCTTCGCCTTTGCAGCGGCGCTGGTCAGCAAAGAAACACCTAACGAGCCGGCCAGCTTTTCCATTCGGAAAACGAAGTTCACCTCCGATCCCATCAGACTCTCTTCACTCGATGAGGCGCCGCCGATGGCGACCCGCCCGAAATGCAGGGCCAGCCGAAAGCGCGGTTCCTTTTGCGCCTGCAGTTCCTTTAACTTGAGGGCGGCAGCCGCGACATTCTCCGCCGCCTTCTCGTCATCCTGCCAGTAAGCCAGGAAACCATCGCCGAGGTATTTGTCGATCGAACCCTGCCGCTCTTCGATGACCTCCTTGCAACTGGAAACCCAACCGCCGATCAGGGTGGCGAGTTTATCACTCGCGATGCTGCGACTTAGCGGAGTGAAGTTCTCAATGTCGGCCAGAAGCAACCAGCACGGTTCATCCGCGATTTCGCGGATCGTTCGCTGCGCAAGGGTGGCTTGATATTCGGCGGACATCGGCACCGGCTGGCGAAAGGTGAAGACCTGGTCGCCGATCGTGATCGTGTCCTGGTCGCAAAGGCGCACCGGCTGATGGACGCGGCGCTTGTTCAAAAAAGTTCCGTTGATGCTCCCGAGATCGATGAGCCAAAACTCGCCGACGTTCTGGACGTTAATGATGGCATGGCGGCGCGAGATTTTCGGCGAGTCCAGGACCACCGAGCTTTTCTGCGAGCGGCCGATCGAGCAATTCCCCTGGATGGGGATCCGCTCGCGTCCCGGCGCTTCCAGCCAGGCGCCTTCCAGTTTTTCCTCGCTCACAAAAGCGTTCTAATGAAAGTCGTTTGAAAACAAAAGCGCCGGGATTTTGGCTTGGGTGAACCGGCGGAAAATCGCAGGATGCTCACCATGCAGATTCTTCTTCGCTGGCGGTATTTCTTTTTTTGCTGCTGTCTTTTGTTCGCCGTTGACGCGCGAGCGGAGGAACAGAAACCGGGCGACGCCGTCCGCGCGATGGTGGATGCGGAAAGGAAGTTTTACCAGACCGGGCAGGAGCAAGGCACGCGCGCCGCGTTCCTCACCTTCCTGGCGGACGACAGCATCGTGTTTCGGCCCGGACCGTCGAACGGCAAGGAAGTCTGGACGAAGCGCGCGGAGAACGGGCTCGACCTGATTTGGGAGCCGACGTTTGCCGTCATGGCGCGCAGTGGCGACTTCGGATACACGACCGGTCCCGCGAAGTGGAAGGCGAACAAGAACGAAAGCAAACCACTCGGTTACGGCACCTTCGTTTCCATCTGGAAGAAACAGCCGAACGGTTCATGGAAAGTGGCGCTCGATGCCGGAACGGAAACTCCGGAGCCGACAGGGAAGCCTGAATCTCTGCGGATGGTGTCTTCCGATAAGCCATCGAAAGCGAAGCCGGATCCAGATGCGGCGCGCAAAACGTTGCTAGAAGCCCAGAAGAAATTCGCCGAAACGGCGAAAGCCGATTCCGGCAGAGCGGCGCTGGCGGTTGCAGCGGATGACATCCGGGTTTATCGCGACGCGCACTTTCCCGCAGTTGGACTGGCTTCGGCGGGCGGGCTCCTCGCTACTCAAGGCCGGAAGTTACTCTTGGAGGCATTAGGCGGCGACATGAGCCATTCCGCCGACCTGGCTTACACCTACGGAAAATATTCCAGCGCCGGCGAAGGCAACGAGAAGGGACACTACTTCCAAATCTGGCAGCGCGATGACGCAGGCCATTGGAAACTGGTTCTCGATTGGCAGCAGGCGCTGCCGGCCGAAAAATAGCACGCGCTAAATTTTTTGAATCCAAAGCGGGTGCGGCGCGCATCCCATCTGGGAACTCGCGAACATGCAAACGCTTTTCCAGGACCTTCGTTACGGCGCGGGGCAGCTTCTCAAGCGTCCAGGCTTCACCCTTCTCGCCATCATCTCGATGGCGCTCGGCATTGGCGCCAACACCGCCATCTTTAGCCTGGTCGACACCGTCGTGTTCCGTCCCTTGCCGGTCCGAAATGCGTCCGAGCTCCAGGAACTTTACGGCACCTTGCACAACGGCGCGGACTACACGCTTCAGTCTTATCTGAACTACAAGGACTACCGCGATCGCAACCAGGTCTTCTCGGGGCTGATGGCGTATCGCATCGACGTCGCCAGCCTGAGCCACAACGGCAACAACGAGCGGATCTGGGGCACTATGGCCTCCGGCAATTACTTCGATGTCCTCGGCGTGCCGCCCCTTCTCGGTCGCGGCTTTCTTCCGGAGGAAGATCAAACGCCGAAATCGCATCCGGTCGTGGTGCTGAGTTACGGTTGCTGGCAGAAACGTTTCGGTTCCGACCCTACGATCGTCGGCCGCACCGTCCTGCTGAACAACGTCCCGTTCACAGTGGTGGGCGTCGCACGGAAAGGCTTCATCGGCACCGACGTGGCCTACTCCCCGGAATTCTGGACGCCCCTGATGATGAGTGCGGTGATCGAACCGGGCAACAACGCCCTCGAAAATCGCGCCAGCGACAATATTTTCGTCGTCGGACGCCTCAAGCCCGGCATCACGAAGGCGCAGGCGGAAGCGTCTCTGCGCGCCCTGACGTTCGAGATGGGGAAGGAATACCCAAAAGAGAATGCCGGCCGCGGCATCGAGCTGATTCCGCCAGGCCTCTTCATTCCCGACATCCGGAATGGTGTGTTCGCGTTTACGGCCGTTCTCGGAGCGGTCGGTTTCCTCGTCCTCCTCCTGGCATGTGTGAACCTGGCCAATCTGCTCCTCGCGCGCGCCACGGAACGGCGCAAGGAAATCGCCATCCGCCTCGCCGTCGGCGCGAGCCGGCGCCGGCTGATCCGGCAATTGATGACGGAGAGCGTCATGCTTTCGCTGGCCGGCGGAATTTTTGGCGTGCTGGTCGCGGCCGCGATCAATCGCGTCGTTCAGCGGGTCGACTTTCCGATCGACATCGCGCTCGTCTTCGATCTGCGAATTGATTGGCGCGTGCTTTCCTTCACCCTCGGTCTCTCGGTCCTGACCGGAATGCTGTTCAGTCTAATTCCAGCGCTGCAATCATCGAAGCCGCAGCTGGTCCCCGCGTTGAAAGACGAAACTTCGATGGCCGGATTCCGCCGGTCCCGGTTGCGCAACACGCTCGTCGTCGCCCAGATCACGCTCTCGCTTGTGCTCCTCATTAGCGCTGGCCTTATCGTGCGAAGCTTGCAGGAAGCGCAAAAAATGCGGCCCGGATTCAATCCGGAGAACGCGGTCGCGTTTTCTTTCGATGTCGCGTTGCAGGGTTACGACGAAACGAAAGGGCGCGCCCTCCAGAAACAGGCGCTCGAGCGAATCCGGGCTCTTCCCGGGATCGAAGCAGCCGCCCTGGTGGACAACATCCCGCTCAGTCTCAATTACAACAGCTCGACCATTTACATCGAGGGCCAGCCGCCTACTCCCGCCAGCCAGCTTCCGCTCGCCATTCCGAGCTCGGTCAGCCCCGATTACTTCCGAACCATGGGGATCTCATTTCGCGGCCGTGACTTCACCGACCAGGAAGAAAAGGTGGAAAATCGCGTGGCCATCGTGAACGAAACCTTCGCGAAGAAGTTTTTCCCGGGCCAGGATCCGGTCGGAAAACGGTTCAACTTCAGTGGGGCGGACAAACCGTTCTGGGAAATCATCGGCGTCTGCGGCGATGGCAAATACAACAGTTTGGGCGAAGAACCGAAGGCCGCGCTTTTCCGGCCGCAATGGCGCGACTACAGCACCGCCGTGTCAATGGTGGCGCGGACAAAAGGCGACCCGAAAACCGTCTTGGCCGCCATGCAACGCGAGATGCGGAACCTCGATCCGACGCTGCCGCTCTACGGCCTGAAGACGCTCAAGGAGCACATGAAAATCCCGCTCTTCCCGGCGAAGATTGCAGCGGGAGCGCTCGGCAGTTTTGGTGTTCTCGCGCTGGTCCTGGCGGCCGTCGGCATTTATGGCGTGATGTCGTATGTCGTGGCAGGGCGCACGCGCGAGATCGGATTGCGCATGGCGCTGGGCGCGCAAACCGGCAACGTCCGCGGGTTGATTTTGCGCCAAGGCATGACGCTGGCGCTGATCGGATCGGTCATCGGTCTGGCGATTGCGTTTGCCGCGACGCGATTACTCAAGAGCGTGCTCTACGGCGTTGACGCGATGGACCCGACCACGTTTATCGGCGTGACTTTCCTGCTCGCGATCGTGGCTCTGCTCGCATGCTGGATTCCGGCGCGGCGCGCGAGTCGCGTCGATCCGATGATTGCGCTGCGGGCCGAATAATTTCTGGGGAGCGCAGGCTGCCAGCCTGCTCGTCTCGGCAGCTTGCCGAGACGCGTCGTTAGGTTTCATAATGCGCGAAAGCGATTCACGTCCCCAGATGTTGCCGGCAAGCTGCCGGCAACTGCAGGCTGGCAGCCTGCGCTCCCCAGAAATCCTGTGACGACGCGCGTAACTGGAGCTCTACCGTTTCTTCTCCACCGGCCGCAAACTCAGATCGCCATGCCAATCCGGATGGGCGACGCCGGCGCGATAGGCGTTGAGCGATTCGACTGACGAGTTCACTCGAAGATTGCTGTAAGTCTGGTCGGGATTCTGCCAGCGTTCGTGCCAGTAAATCGCCGCCTTGATCCGCGGATAGCGCGTCCGAAACAATTCCAGCGCCTGTTTAGTCCACTCCGGCTTTAGCATCCCCTGCACATCGGCCGAAAAGGGAAAATCACCCGTCGCCCACTCCGCAATCATGATCGGCTTTTGCGGATCCAGTCCGCTCAGTTCTTTGTAAGGCCAGTCGACCAGCGAAGGAATATCCGGATTGGGTTCATCCTTGAACTGCTGCCCATAAACACTCATCCCGAGCCAATCAACGTAATCGGAGCCGGGATAATAGGCCGGAGCAAAATTCCACGTGTCGATTGGATAAGAATAATTGTTCGTGTGAAACATCCATTTCACGTTGGACGCGCCGCGTGCCCGGACGCGATCGACCACGTAACGATATGCTTTTTTGAAACGCTCCGGCCCTTCCCATTCATCCGGCGTGTCGCCGACCCATTCGTCCGCGCCGTAGTACCAACCCGACCACGGGAACCAATCGCCATTCATTTCTACACCGAACGCCACGATCATCGGCTTGCCGAAATCGCGAGCGGCATCGCCCCATTTGTCGATGTAAGCGTCCCACTTGCCTGCGATGATTTCGTTGAGATTGAATTTATCCGGGCCGCGGTTCTGCGTGTAAGGCCGATCCCACGGCGACCAAAAAACGAGCGGCATCGCTCCGTGACGCCAGATCACATTGAGGTTCCGCGTGGGAAAACTTTGTTCACCCCAGTAGCTCGACGAAGCAATGATTGCCTGGTGTTTGCCGACCATGGTCTCGAACTCTTCGATCATCTCAAGCGTCACTTCGTCTTCCGCGTCGCCGAAATCCATGAACGCGCCGGTGTAAGCGCCGGTGGCCGGCAGGAGAACTTCGACGGGAGCGTTGGGATCAAGGCGGGTGTTTTGGGACTTGGATTTCCGACACGCAGAGACGGCGACGCACGCCACGGCCAAAATGACGAATGACGAATGACGAAGGACGAATGAATTCCAAATGCTCAAATGACGAATAGACAATTCGGACTTCGTCATTCCTTCGTCATTCGTCATTCGTGCTTCGTCATTTCCGTGCGGGCTACGCGCGCACCGGGACTGAGGCGGTCCGTTCCAGTTTCCCCCAGCCGACCAATGCGCCTTTTACCGCACGGAAAATCGCTTTCCAAATGACGTAGCTCAACATCGGCCGATAGATCAGCCGCATCGGCAGGATGCGCCAGGCGCGCAGAATGGATTCACGCTCGATGATACACGCCAGCGTCGCCAGGATCACATCCATGCTCAGGAACACGATCACGAACGGCAGCACCGCGCTCCACGCGCCGAATGGCAGTGACACGAGCAAAAACAAATCCACCATCGGCGTGATGGCGACGAGGATGATTTGGAAAAACCAAACGCTCGGCAGACTGAACCATCCGAGCGCCCGATAGTTCCAGTTGAAAACCATGTCGCGATGTTTCCAGAGACATTGCAACGTCCCGTAAGCCCAGCGAAAACGCTGGCGCGCGAGCGTCCTCACGGTTTCCGGCGCTTCGGTCCAGGCGATCGCTTCCGGCACGTAAACAATTCGCTGGCGTTGCTTGTGCAACATCAAGGTGAGATCGGTGTCTTCCGCCAGCGTCTCCAGGCTTAGCCCGCCCGCTTCATCGATCGCCGATTTCCGGATCGCGCTGATCGCGCCGGGAACGACGGTGATGCAGTTCCAGCGCGTGTAAGCGCGCCGGTCGAGATTGAAGCCGCAGGTGTATTCGAGCGCCTGGCATCTCGCAATGAACGTCCGCAGATTGCCGACTTTCGCGTGGCCGGAAACGGCGCCGACTTCGCCGTTCGCGAAAGGTTGAACGAGGCGCGGGAGCGTGTCGCGCTGGCAGTGCGTATCGGCGTCGAGAAAAACCGCGACTCCCGTCCGCATGGCGGCTAGACCCCGCTGGAGGGCGCGCGCTTTGCCACGATTTTCCTGACGCAATAAACGCACGCGCGGATCTTTTCCGGCCATGAGTTCGACTGCCGTCGCAGTCTCATCCTGCGAGCCATCATCAACGACGATGACTTCGAGCTCGCCGGAATAATCCGTCGCGAGCAGGGCGCGCAACGTCCCCAAAATCACCTTCTCTTCATTATACGCGGCCATGATCACGCTGATCGGTTCGGAAAAATTTCCCGACCAGGTCCGGCGAAAACGCGCGGCCAGCCAGATGACGGTGAGTGTGCGCAAAACGACGAGCGCGGTGGCGACAATCATAAACGACCAGAGAAATTGTTCGGCCGCATGGAAGATCCGGAATCCGGCGCCGGCCACGAAATGACTCAGCGTTCGTTTCGTGGTGTCGGTCGGTGGCATCAACGCATCGCGCGTGGTGCCGAGCAAAGTGGCGAGCGAGACCACCGAATCCCCGCGAGTGTGGAGATAATCGAGAATCCGCGGGAGCGCCTCCACCGTCTGCTCGCGATTGCCGCCGGCGTCATGCAGCAAAATAATATTGCCATCGCGCCGCTGCTGTTTCACGCGCTGGACGATAATGTTTGCGCCCGGTTGCGCCCAATCCTGCGGATCGATGTTCTCGAGCACGACGAGGTAACCGAGTTCCTGCGCGAGATTCAGCGGCGTGAGCTCGCTGATCTTCGAAGGGCTCGTGTCCGCGGCGTAAGGCGGGCGAAAAAGCGTGGTGGACCGGCCCGTGATTGTCTCGAGCAAAAGCTGCGTCGCGTTCAGCTCGAGGCGCACGTGTTCCGGCCAGCAGAGGGCGAGGTTCGGATGGTAATACGTGTGATTCCCGATCTCGTGGCCTTCCGCGACGATTCGCCTGACGAGTCCTGGATATTGCTCCGCGTTCGCGCCGACGAGAAAGAAAGCGGCTTTCACATTCGCCGCTTTGAGGATGTCGAGAATCTGTGGCGTCCATTCCGGATCGGGCCCGTCGTCAAAAGTGAGGGCAACTTGATGGGCCGCGCCGGCGCCCTGGTGGTAAAGCGTGGGGAACTGCGGGAATTTCGAATAGCTCGCAGTCAGATATCCCTCCGCATCGACCGCGAGCGAACGCGCACCATCCGATTGCGTTTCATCAACCGAGACGATCTCTCCCTCGCCCACGTCGGCAATGGTGTCGGTGCCCCTGAGCAGTTCGAGCGGCTCACGCGCCGCCGGGTCGATCTTGAAATCGGCCGGAACATTGAGCCCGTCCCAGATCGCCACGTCCTCCGTCCCCAAACGATAAATCGCAAATCCGCCGGCCTTCGTTTTTCGGACCTCGCGCAATTCGTTCAGGAAAGTAACGACATCGAGAAACCAGACGGAATGATCCTTGCCCGCGTCCTCGTAGTAGAAATAAGGATTGTAGTGGGGCGCCGCGACCGTGGCGGAAGCGACCTCGGCATAACTCGCACGGCTCATCGCCTCCGGAAAACTGATCAGCTCGGCCTTCTTCGCGCCGCCAGTCCAATCATACCCGTAATTGCCGAGCGCGATGATCCATTGCTTGGACTCCGCGCCGTCCATCAGCACACTGAGCCAGCCTTCGAACCAGCGCCGTGAAGCCAGCGGCCCCGGCGGATCGATGTCCGACGTTTCGTCAAAAAGGAGCGCGACAAAGCGATCGACGTTGTCGGACAATTCCTCGAAGTCGATGTAATCGAGGTCCTGTCCCGGCTGCACGCAAAGCCAGAGTTGTTTGTCGTCGTAGTGCAGCGCATCGGTGAATCGGTCGAGAAAAAGGGTGATGTCTTTCTTGTAAGCGGGATCGATCTGCTCCCAATCGATGACCACGCCCGCAGCTTTCGCCTCGTTCAAAACGGCGAGAACTTTTTGGATGAAGCGGTCCTGCGTTTCCGGAGGACTATGCGCGAGATTTTCCACCGCTTCCGGTTGCCAGCTCTCGCCGATGAGGTTCGTGAGAAGCGGCATGAGGGCGATTCCTTTGGCCGCGGCCAATTTTGGGATGCGAACATCCGGGTCGACCTGGAGATCGCCCGATCCATTGATCATAGCCATCCATTCGGGACAGACGTGTGTAATCTGGGCGGCGTGTTGTTCGAGCGAAGTGTAGCTGTAGGGATCGCCGTTGGTGTAGAAGGCGAGGCGCACTTCGTTCTTCGCCGATTTTCTCCGCGGATGCGCCGGCGGGGAAGCCGCGGAGCCGGGCGGTTTTTTCGAGGCCATTCGCGCGGCCGCAAATTTTTCCCACAGCGCCTGGTTCACGGGCAGTTTTCCCGCCGGGTTTTCCCGTTGCAAGGACTTGAGCTGGCCTTTCAACTGGCGCAGCGAAAAGGGAAGATTCAGTTGCGGCGCGACGAACAGATTTTGCACGAAAAGGACCGTGCCGAAAAACGTCAGGATGCCGAAAATGAGCAGGGCGAGACGGAGCCGCGGCCAGCGTTTGCCGGCCGGATCGGAAAAAACGAACGGCGTCAGGGCCTGTGCTGAGTCCTCCTCCATGTCGCGCATCTTACCATGTCTCGCGCGAAAATGTGAAAACGCCTTCTCTCTGGGGAGCGCAGGCTGCCAGCCTGCAGTTGCCGGCAGCTTGCCGGC
>JBEEHT010000105.1:0-63933 GCA_041167545.1 Verrucomicrobiota bacterium | reverse complement strand
CCAGGAGTCGATCAGTCTCGAGGATCACTTTCATGCTAGGCCGTGACCCGCCTTCGCGAGGCTTTGGCGTGGCAGGCGAGTGACATGTGACTGCGCTGCCGCTTCTTTGCTGAACTGAACATTACCTGCTTCGATCGAGACGGCGAAACTCTTTACCACGGCTGGCCTGTGGTTCGAGGTGATGGCTGGTGAAAGTCGAAAGTAGGAAGTCGGAGATCAGAACGGGGAGCGGACGACGCCGCCGTCGACGCGGAGGGCGGCGCCGTTCGTGGCGGAGCTGAGCGGACTGCAGACGAATACAACCATCGCCGCGACCTCGTCGGGCGTGGCGAAGCGTTTCAACAACGAACTCGGCCGCGCTTTCTCGAAAAATTCCTTCTCGACCTGCTCCCGGGTTTGGCCGGCCTGTTGCGCGAGCGAACCGACAAATTCGTTCACGCCTTCGGATGCGGTCGGGCCGGGCAACACCGCGTTGCAGGTGACGCCGGTGCCGGCGCAGGTTTCGGCGATCCCGCGCGCGACCGCGATCTGCGCGGTCTTGGTCACGCCGTAGTGGATCATCTCGGCCGGGATCTGGAGGCCCGATTCGCTCGAGATGAAAACGATCCGGCCCCAATTGCGCTGTTTCATCCGCGGCAGATATGCGCGGCTCAAGCGCACACCGCTCATCACGTTGACCTCGAAAAAGCGCAGCCAGTCGGCGTCGGGGATTTCTTCGAACGGTTTCGGTTCGAAAATCCCGAGGTTGTTGACGAGGACATCGACCTCAGGAAAACGGCGGACCGCTTCCTCCGCTCCCGTCGCGCCGGCGAGATCGGCCGGGAGCGGCTCGAGCTGCGCGTTCGGGTTCTGCGCGCGGATGCGTTCGATCGCACTCCTCACCCGCTCGTCGCCGCGGCCGTTCACGATGACGCACGCGCCTTCATGAGCGAGCGCGTTCGCGATGGCGAAGCCGATGCCGGCGGTCGAACCGGAGACGAGCGCGAGTTTGCCTGCGAGCTGAAGATCCATGGTTAATTATGATATTGGGGAAAGCGGCGAGTGACGAGTGACATGTGACGAGTTGGCGAAAGGGAGCGGCTGCGAGGATCGATGATCGCGGATGGCGAAAGGTTGGCGCGACTTAGTCGGCATCCCGTGACCACCGTTCCGCAGAGAGGCTAGACAGGTATCAAAAACGGCATCTCCTTTACGTTGTCGGTCGGCTGCAACTGCTATACGTGAGTCACGTATAGCATCTAGACTGCTTCATACCATATGAAGGCGTCACCGTTCGCCCAAGTTTGTAAGAAACCGTTGCACGCTTTGCTGTTCGTCCAAGATCCCTCACTGTTTCCCGCTATACGTGATTCACGTATAGTACGAAGAACCGCCTCCCAGGGATAAGACGCCGCGAGTTCGTCCAAAATCCCCCGAACCCGTGTCTCCCTGCAGCTATACGTGATTCACGTATAGCATCCAAGGATCAGCCCGACGGTCGCGTGCTCTACTTCCACATGATGGAAACCCATGATCAGGTGCGACAATTCTTGAGGTCCGTCCTCGACGTCCGACCTCTGACTTCTGCCATCAGCGCATAGCGCCGGCCATAACGTCGGTGGGCTTCAACGCGATCGGGAAGGGCTCAAGCGGCATCGGGTCGTCGTGATCGAGGAACTGGCGGCAGAGCGCGAAGAAATCGGCGCGGGTGGTGGCGCGGCGGATTTGGTGGAGGAATTCGCCGGTCGGTTCCAAGCCGAGACCGATGAAGTTCATGTATTTCTTCATGTTGTTGATCTGGGCTGACTCCCGGATGCCAGGGGTACTGACGGCTTCGTAAAGCGCGTGCACATATTCGAGCACGTCGCGGCCGGTCGGGCGAAAGACGAGTTGGCCCAGGCGCCTCTCGCGGATCTGGCGGAAGAGCCAGGGATTGCGGATTACGCCGCGGCCGATCATGAGTCCGCGCGCGCCGGTGAGGGCGAGGACTTCGCCGGCCTTGTCGGCGGAATAGATGTTGCCATTCGCGAGCACGGGGCACGGCATCGCGGCGACGGCGCGCGCGATGAAGTCGTAACGGGGCGCGCTGCGATACATCTCTTTCACGGTGCGCGCGTGAACGGTGAGCAGGTCGAGCGAATGGCGGGCGAAGATCGGAAGGAGTTCGTTGAAGACGGCGGTGTCATCGAAGCCGATGCGCGTCTTCACGGTGAACGGGATCGTGATCGCTTCCCGCAACGCGCCTAGGATTCGATCGATCCGGTCGGGGTCGCGGAGCAGGCCGCCGCCGGCGCATTTGCGATACACGATCGGCACAGGGCAGCCGAGGTTCAGATCGATCGCGGCGACGGGATATTGCTCTAACTCGCGCGCGGTGCGCACGAGCGCCGCGATGTCGTTGCCAATCATTTGCGCGATGACCGGGCGGCCGGTGGGGTTCTGGGTGATCGAAGAGAGGATTTGCGGATCGAGTCGCGACTCGGGCAGGACCCGGAAGTATTCGGTGAAGTAAACGTCGGCGTTGCCGTAGCCGCTGATCAAGCGCATGAACGGCAGGTCCGTGACGTCCTGCATCGGCGCGAGCGCGAGGATGGGAGCGTCGCTGCGCAACAGAAGCCGGAAGTCAGAGATCACAGGTCAGAGAAGTAAGGTGGAATGGAGCGATGGGATTCGCGACATGGAAGGCAAAGCTGCGATGAGTAGCAGCGAGCGAACGCGGGCAGTGAGCGAGTTTCAAAGCAGGAACCGAGACGTTCAGGAACGGTATTTCTCAATCAAATGATCGATATACCCGCTGTAACTTTCGGCGAGGGCGGGACTTTCGAGGAAGAGAATATTTTCGGCGTTGAACTGGGCGCTCCGGGAGAAGTTATAGGAGCCGGTGATCACGGTGTCGTCGATCACGAGGACTTTGTTGTGCATGAAATCGTGCCGCCCGGTCGGGGTGTAGGGTGTGGAGTTTTTCCCGACGAGGCCGGCGCGCGCGACGATCTCCTGCAACGCACCGATTTTCCAACGGTTCGATGGCACCTCCTGCCATTGCACATAAACCTCCGCCATCTGGGTGCGATCGTAGATGCCATCCACGCGGACGCGACCTGTACGCAACAAGTTGCCCAGCTCGCCGATGAGCGTGCCGGAGTTGATCAACAGACTGCAGATGCGGACGCGGTGTTGCGCAGCGCGAACGCGGCGCGCGATCTCGGTATCGATCTCCAATCCGCAACCGGGTGAGAAAAGGACGCGCGCCTCGGCCGGTCGACCGGAAAAGTTGAGGGACACAGGGGCGGTGTGAATGCTGCCGGTGCCCTCGAAATTTTCTTTCTCCCAGAGCTGTTCGAAATCCTGGGCGTAGGCATTGGCGAGCGCGGGCGAATCGATCTCGAGGATATTGTTTTCCATCAGGGTAAAGGCGTCGTCGGTCATGTTGGTGGAGCCGGTCCAGACCGACTCGCGATCGCGCACGATGAATTTGCTGTGCATCAGTTTCATCCCGGCGATGCGGCGCCAGGGATAGCCTAACGACTGGACGAATGCGCCCGTGCCCGCGGGCGCGGGGTCCTGGCCGGCGGCAACATTCGGCTGGCGCGGTTTGTCGCCGTCATAACAAAAACGAATTTGCACCCCGGCCGCGGCTCGCTCGCGCAACGCCGCTACCAACTGCGCCCGGAGCGGATCGCTCAGGCGCATGTCGTAAAGGGCAAGATCGAGAGTCTGCCGGGCGGCGCGGAGGAAGGCGGTGAGCCGAGCCATGACGGCATCGGCCGATTGTTCGCCCTGGGCGAGAAAGAAGACGGAAAGATTATCCACTGGGAAAAGTAACGCACACTTGCTCGAACCGCTAAGGAGTGACGGAGGTCATTTGATTTTTGCTCGTGGTGCGGAGGCGCGAACCGGTAGGCTTGCCGGCAGGACATGGCCTCTGAGTCGGAAAACTATTCTCAACTGGAGATCGCGCATGTCTTGTTCACGGACATCGTCGGTTATTCCAAGAAGCCGATCGATCAACAGAGCGAGTTGCTCGGGCAATTGAACCAAGTCGTCCGGGGAACGGAGCAGTTTCGAGCGGCGGAGGCGGCGGGAAAGCTGGTACGGTTGCCGACGGGCGACGGAATGGCGCTCGCGTTTTTTACGAGCGTCGACGCGCCGGTGCGATGTGCGCTGGAGATTGCGGAGGCACTCAAAAGCCGTCCGAAAATCCAGCTGCGCATGGGCGTGGATAGCGGGCCGGTCGATCAGATCATGGACGTGAACGACCGGCCGAATGTGGCGGGCGCCGGCATTAACATGGCGCAACGCGTGATGGATTGTGGCGACGCGGGCCACATTCTTTTGTCGAAGCGCGTGGGAGCCGATCTCGCGCAATACAGTAATTGGCAAACACACCTGCACGACCTCGGCGAAGCGGAGGTGAAGCACGGGGTGATCGTCTCGCTCGTTAATCTTTACACCGGAGACGTTGGGAATCCGGCGGTGCCGGAGAAGGTGCAACGGGCGAAACGAGTGGAGACGCTGCGTGGCCGCAAGACTCTCCGCCGCCGGCTCGGTCTAGCGGCGCTGGTTCTTTTGGTCGCTCTAGCCGTTGGCATATTCCTGTGGTCAAAGCGCACGGGGACGTCGCCAGTTGCATCCAGCAAGACGACCACTGTTGGGGCTCCGGCGAAAAGCATCGCGGTCCTGCCGCTGGAGAATCTTTCGGACGACAAGGAGAACGCGTTCTTCGCTGACGGCATTCAGGACGATCTGCTGACGAGCCTGGCCAAGATCAAGGACCTGAAAGTGATCTCGCGAACGTCCGTGATGTCGTATCGCAACAAAGGCACGCGCAATCTGCGTGAGATCGGGAAGGAACTTGGCGTCGCCAGTGTCCTGGAAGGGAGTGTCCGTCGCGTGGGAAATCGCGTGCTGGTGAGTGTGCAGTTGATCGATACCGCGAGCGACCAACACATCTGGGCGGAGCGTTACGATCGCACTCTGACGGACTCGATCACGTTGCAGGGCGAGCTGGCCTCCGAAATCGCGGGAGCGTTGCGCGCGAGTCTTACCGCCGAGGAAAAGGTGCGCCTCGAAGCGAAGCCGACCGATAACCCGGATGCCTACGTCGCTTATCTGCGGGGCCGGGAAGTGCAGCTACGTCCGGAAAACTCGCGCGAGAATCTTTTGAGCGCGGAGAGTTTCTACAAACAGGCCATCTCGCTGGACCCGAAGTTTGTCTTGGCGCGGGCGCGGCTCAGTCTGGTCCAGGCGTCGATCTACGAGCATTTCGAGGCGACCAACGCGGCCCGCCTGGCCGAGGCGCGGGCGAACGCAGAAGAAGCGTTGCGCTTGGATCCAAATTCGGCCGAAGCGCATTCGTCGCTGGCGCGCTGTGCCCAAAGCGTCAACGACGCTGCTACTACCAAGCGTGAACTTGAGGCAGCTGTCCGGCTTCTGCCTAACGACGCCTACCTGCTTCTGACGGCCGCGGTCACGCAATGGGGTATGGGTTGGAACGACGAAGCGGTCGTTAATTTCAAGCGCGCGACTGAGCTGGGCCCGCGAGAAGCAAAAACCTTCTTTAGTTACGGAGCTCTTCTAATAGAGATGGATCGGGAAGCGGAAGCGCGCGCGGCCTTGGATCAGGCGCTGCTCCTGGCGCCCGAATCGATCTACTTTCGGCTGGAGCGCGCCCAGGCAGAGGTTTCCTGGACTGGCGACACCAAACGCGCCCGCGCGATTCTAGCCGGTCTGCCGACCGGGCAGGATCCGGACGGCAGAGTGACTTCCGCCTACTGCACTCTCGCCATTTACGAACGTAATTTTCCGGAAGCGCTGCGCCTGCTCCAGGCGTATCCGGGTGAAACATTGCCCTGGGTCGATAGCGGTGGCTTCGGAACGCAGGACTCGAAAATATTCAATGAGGCAATCATTCGTCTCTACGCCGGCGACTATGCGCACGCCTACGGATTTTTTGATGCGGAGAGGTGGAAGGCTGAGGTCGAGGTCCGAGGCGACCAGCAGTCGGCTAACGGTCACGCCGGGCTGGCGCTTCTTTACGCGCAGATGGGTTGGAAAGCGCCCGCGCTTGCCGAGGCGGCTCGTGCCTTGGAACTGGGACCGCCGACCGACATGGTTGCGAAGCGATGGTACCATTTCAACCTGGCGCGAGCTTATACCTGGGCGCCGGAGTCCGATGCAGCCTTGAAGCAGATGGAGATCTTTCTCGGCCTTCCGTCGGCCTACAAAGTAAACAATTTCCGGCTTGATCCGGTGTGGGATCCAATAAGGAAGGATCCGCGGTTTCAGAAGCTGCTGGAAGCGAGTAGGAAGTAAAGGGGGCAGAGAACAGACGTTCTCACCAAGGGATCACTTTGCGATCGCGGACGAAGTGGCCGGTGAAATCCTGGGGCGCTTCGGCGGCTAGCCAGACGATGCCGGCGGCGCCTTCGGCGACGGAGCGAGTGGCGTTTTCGCCGCCCATCTCGGTGCGGACCCAGCCGGGGCAGACGACGTTGATCGCAAAGCCGGGTAGCGCGGCGACGAGCTGAGAGTTGACGCCGTTGAGCGCGGTCTTCGAGATGCAGTAGGCGGGGGCCCAACCGTCAGCGCCGTCGGCGAGCTGACCGCCGCCGCTGGAGACGTTCACGATGCGGGGCGTTTTGCTGTTGCGCAGCAGCGGCACGAAGGCCTGCGCGACGAGGAGCGGGCCAAGCGTGTTCGTGCGCAAAGTGTCCTGGAAAATCTCGGGCGTGACGGTGAGTATGTCTTCGTCGCCGGCAACGATGATGCCGGCATTGTTGACCAGGACGTCGAGCCGATCGGACGTGCGTGAGAATTCTTCGGCCGCGCGACGGATGCTATCGAGCTTGGAAATGTCGATCTCGAGAAAGGTGACGTTACCATCGGCGCTGAGTTGTTCCGCGGCAGCGCGGCCAGCTTCGACATTTCTCGCGCCGAGGTAAACGTGAAATCTCAGGCGCGCGAGCTCTCTCGCGACTTCGAAGCCGATCCCTTTATTTGCGCCGGTAACGAGCGCGATCCTGCTGCTTTTCATGCGGCAACTTCCGCCGCGTGTGTCCGATTCACAACGACGAAGCGAAGTAGGAATTATGAAGTAGGAAGTAGAAAGTCTTCATGGCAACATCGCTGATCGGCCATGGCTAATTCTGTTTCTCCAGATTCCCCGAAGCCGGAAGGATTTCTGATCCATTTGGCCGGGCACGTCCTCATTTTCGACCGCAAGGAGTCGCCTGGCTACGACGAGTCGACCGGGTTGCGCCTGTTGTTGATCGCCATTGGAATCGAGGCTCTCCGGCGGCTGGCCATAAGGTGGCTCTACCCGGGCGTGCCTCTTTGGATTCTCATTCCGCTCTTCCTGGTTGGCGCGTTGTTGTTGGTTCGCTTCGTGGCGGGACTGAAGCTGTCTCAGATCGGACTGTATCGGTGGCGCGAATGGACTCCGGTTGAAAAGTCCTATTTCATCCAGCTCCTGGTTCTGGCGAACGTCGTTTTCTCGTTCGTGTTCGCCAGCAAGCTAAAGCTCATTCTGGCTCAGCCGTCGGCGCTTTCCATCATTTGGAATGGGTTCGTTCCCTATCTTTTCTTCGGGTTTTATCAGGAAGTTGTTTATCGCGGGATGGTGCAGTCCGAGCTGGTACGGCGATGGGGCGCGTTCATCGGCATTCTCGTCGCGAACGTTCTCTATACCTTTGGACCGCTGCACTGGAATTACTTCTGGTCGCGCAGCGCGGTCGCGGTCCCGATGTTCGCGGCGATCTTCGCGATCGGTCTGTTCTTTGGTGCGCTCTACCGGAGATCGGGCAATCTCTGGATCGTGGCGGTCATGCACGGCATCGGGAACGCCTACATTGTCGGGAGCCTGGCAAAGCATTGATGCGCTCTCGGTAGTAATCCCCGGGATAGCCGCATGCCTGATGCTTAATAGATAAGCATGAACACCCAAACCCTGGGGATTCCTTCGACCGCTCGCAGTTCCGACGATCATCTAATTCCCGCACCCACGTCGATTGCACCAACTCTCATTGAACGGCTCGCCGCTTCTCACGCCGCGGTGCTCGAGAATTGGAACCGCAAATTCGCGTTCGATCTGCGCAAGCCTAAAGCGATACCGGCAGCGTCGTAAACGCTCGTCAGACTTCGTTGATTCTCGGCCAGGGGGCGGGAATCAGCGCCGTTATGCTGGCATCCATCCATGGGACCAGCTAAACACTGGCGCACCGGATGAAATTCTTCACCGAGCTGAAGCGACGGAATGTTTACAAGGTCGCGGTCGCGTACGCTGTGGTCGGATGGCTGCTGGTCCAGATCGCGACCCAGACGTTTCCATTTTTCGATATCCCGAACTGGGCGATCCGGCTGGTGATTTTGCTGGTGGTGACTGGGTTTCCCATCGCCTTGGTAATTGCGTGGGCGTTTGAGCTGACGCCGGAAGGATTGAAGCGGACGGAGTCCGTCGCGGAAACACCGCGGAAACAATTGGGCGGGCGCACCTGGATTTATATCGTCATCGCAGGCGGTTTGCTTTCGGTCGGGTTGTTCTTTCTTGGGCGGCAAACGGCGCCGCGGTCGGCGCCGGCGGACACAACAATAAAGTCGATTGCGGTGCTGCCGTTTGAGAATCTGAGCGAAGACAAGGCGAACACGTACTTCGTGGATGGAATGCAGGATGAAGTGATCACGCGTCTGGCGAAGATCGCCGAGCTGCGCGTGATCTCGCGCACTTCCACCCAGCGCTACAAAACGCGGGCGACAAATTTGGCGGAGATCGCGCGCGAGCTCGGCGTATCGCACCTCGTGGAAGGGACCGTGCAGCGGATCGGCGATCGGGTGCGGATCAATGTGCAGCTGATTCGCGCCGCGAACGAAGGCCATCTCTGGGCCGAAATTTACGATCGCAATCTGACCGATATCTTTGCCGTGCAAACGGAGCTGGCGACGGCGATCGCGCATTCGCTCCAGACGGAGCTCACGGGACGCGAACAGCAGGCGATGGCGGAAAAGCCAACGAGCAATCTCGCGGCCTACGATGCTTACCTGCGCGGGATCGATTTCGATTCGCGGCCAGGCCAGACCCCCAGCGAGGACAGAAAGGCAGCGGAAGCGTTCGAGGAAGCAGTGCGTCTCGATCCAAAATTTGCCCAGGCGTGGGCGCGATTGTCGCGGACGAGCTCCGATCTTTATTTTATGCATTTCGACGGAACGGCTGCGCGCCACGAATTAGCGCGAGCAGCGGCCGAGACGGCAACCCGGCTGGCCCCGGCGTTACCCGAGACGCTGCTGGCGAACGCCTATTACCGGTATCACGGGCAGCGCGATTACAACGGCGCGCGCGAGCTATTCGAAAAAATCCGACGCGAGATGCCGAACAGCAGCGAGGCCGTCGAAGCGCTGGCGCGGATCGCGCGGCGACAAAGCCGATGGAAAGAGAGCATCCGCCTGTTCGAGGAGGCGGAGAAGTTGAACCCGCGGGACGCGCACCTCTTCATGGACCGGGCCTGGACGTTTTCGATGCTGCGCAATTACGCCGCGACTCTCCAAATGTTTGAGCGAGCCGAAGCGATCGTGCCTGAAGATGGGGACGTGCTCGCAAACAAGGCGTATTTTTACCATTGGACGGGTGACTTGAAGGCGGCGGGCGCGGTGATAGAACGCATTAAGGATCCAGCGAAAAAGGCCGATGTCGAAATCACGCACATGATTCTCGAACGCCATTTTGCCGAGGCCGTGGGCGCAATTGAAAAGAGGCTGTCCCGATCTGACGTGATTCAGGGCGTCGATCGCGCAACAACCCTGGAATGGCTTGGTTCGATCCGCCTCCTGGCCGGCGACACGGACGGTGCGAAGAAAGCATTCCTCGAGGCGAAACCCGAGCTGGAAAAATATCGACGCGAACAGCCAACAAATTTCTGGATTCCCATGTCGCTGTCGAATGTGGAAGCGGGATTAGGGAACACGGAGGATGCCTTGCGAGAAGGCGAACGTGCCATGGAAGTCGCGGCCGCTTCGGACGATCCTGTTTTCGCGCCGGCGGCAGAATCAAGCCTGGCTGAAATCGAAGCGCGACTGGGGAAACCGGACGCCGCCATCGCTCGCATCGAACGGCTTCTGCAATTGGCGTATGGCGCCTTCCCGCTGACCCAGGCCCAATTGCGGATCGATCCGCTCTGGGATGCGTTGCGATCGCATCCGCGCTTCAAGGCCCTCGTCGAAGGGCCGGAGCCGAAGACGATTTACCAATAACCGAAGGAGCGAGCCTCGGATCAGTTGCCGGCAGCGGCCTTGGCGAGGGCGCGGTGGTTCCAGTCGGCCCGCAAGATTTTCATCTCGGCGCGGAGCGCGAGCAGGCGGGGGGCGACGCCTTTGTATTTTTTCGTGGTCCCATTGACGGTCCGATTGACCGCGCCCTGGCTAACGAGGCTCTGGAGTTTCTCATAAGCCCTCAAGCGCAGCATCTCTTCGCCACCACTGGCAGCGTTCCGTTCCCGGAGGTTCAGGAGGATAATCTCGAACAACGGCTTGAATTCGAACGAGGCCCGGGAAGAGAGAACCGCCACGAGCTCCTCCGTGATGTTGTCGGGCATACGACGCGAGAAGGAGGCACCAGATGGTTTGGACATCGTCGAGTATAGCACAGATTTGGCGGAAGTCAGGCGGGGCCTGCCGCGCTGCCGCCAGTGATGGCGACAGCGACAGCGGTGGCGAATCGCGATTGTTCTGCCGCCTTCGTGGCGGCGCCGATATCCTACTTGCCCCGCTTGTAGGTGATCTCCATGGATTTGGTTTCGCCCTGGCCGCGATCCTCGTAGAACTCCATGCTCATATGATCTTTGTCAGCCATCTTGATCACCTGGCGCATTTTCGCTTTTACGCCGGGCATCATCTCGGACTCACCGATGTAGGTGAACGTCTTGGTGGCGGCATCGTAGGTGCCTTCGATGATCATTATGCCGGTGCCCATGTTATCGACCCATCCGGAAATGAACTTCTTTTTCACGTTATCGTAGGCGTCCATCGACATGCCCTGAAAATTCATCTCCTTCATTTTGCCGTCCGCGCCCGGCATTTTGAATTTGCCAGAGTAATCGCCGGTCAGATACCGGCCCTCCATGATTGATTTGCGAACGGCGGTGCCGGTCGACTCGCTTGGCGGCGCGCCGGGAACCATCCACGTTTTCACGGTATAACTCCAGGTGCCGGCCATGCTGGCGAGGAGCTTGTGGTTCTCATTAAGTTTCGCCAGCTCCATCATCTGCTTCATCTCTTCCGCGCTCGGCTGGTTGGCGGCCGGGGACGAAGCGGCTGGGCTATTGGCCGCCGGAGAATTGGCGGCTGGGGAATTTGCCGCCGGAGAATTGGCGGCCGGGCTGGAGGCGGAGGGGACCTTCGGCGCGGCCGACGGAGTTTGCGCGAGTGCGATCGACGCAATCGCGAAAAGAACGATCAGTGAGTTTACGGTTGTCTTCATCCGGCGATTCTGGCGACGCCGGCTCGCCGGCGTCAAGCTTAACAGGCCTGAAGGAGGCAACTTGCGCGGACGAGGAGCGAAAAGATTTCTTAGTAAACGTCGCGCCGGTAGCGCTTCTGGGTTCTCAGAGCGGCGATATATTCCGCCGCCGCTTCCCGGCTCATCGCGCCGGGCTCCTCGGCAATCGCAACGAGCGCCGCATCGACGTCCGGCGCCATTCGCTCCGCATCCCCGCAGAGATAAAGATAAGCGCCGTCGTTCAACCACGACCAAATCTCACGACCGGCCTCGCGCAGCCGATGCTGGACGTAGATCTTGTAGTCCTGATCGCGTGAGAACGCGGTGTCGATTCGCGTCAATAGTCCGCTCGCGAGATGTTCTTCCCATTCGCGTTCGTAATAGAAGTTCAGGGTCCTGCGTTGGTCGCCGAAGAAAAGCCAATTGCGACCCGTCGCGCCGGTGGCCTTCCGTTCCTGAAGAAAGGCGCGGTAGGGCGCGAGGCCAGTGCCGACTCCAATCATGATAATGGAAGCCCCGGGATCTTCCGGCAGGCGAAAGTGTTTCGCGGTATGGACAAAGACCGGGATCCGCGTGGCGTCCTTGACCCGCTCGGACAGGAAGCCGGTGCAAACGCCTTTGCGCGGCCGGCCGAAGCTGACGAACTGAACATTCGTCACGAGCAGATGAGCGGCTTCCGGATACCGTTTCAGGCTGGACGCGATGGAGTAAAGCCTCGGCTGCAATTTCGAAAGGAGACCGACGAATTCGCCCGGCTCGAACTTATTTCGCAGCTCGGGATACTCGATCAGGAAATCGACGATGTGGCGTCCCCAGAGAAACGAATCGAGTTTCGCCCGCTGGGCCGGCTCGCAGTATTCGAGAAGAAACCGCGCGGCCGGCATCCGCTCCGCGACACTTTGGACAAATTGCCGGGAAGGCGTGGTGATGGTGCGATCGCGCAGGAGCGCCGTGCGCAAGGAGATGCTCTCGCCGGAGAGCGCGGTCACTTCCTCATCACCGCCGAAACCGAGGAGGACGATGATTTCTTCGACTAACTCGGGCGCGTTGACCGGGAACACTCCCAGCGAATCTCCGATCTCGAAGACCAGTCCGGATTGCTCGAGCGAAAACTCGTAGTGAAACGTCTCCTTCTCCGATCCAGCCTCGGTTAGTTTGCGTCTGACCGGGAGAGCTGCGGGAAATGGGTTCTTTCTCGAGTAAACGATCCGCGGCGGCGCAGAGGGTGCGGTTTCGGTGAACATGCTTACGATACGCAGCAGCTAGAGAGCCATTGATATTGCGTCTCGCGCGGAGACATACAACTGAAAAAAGGCCGCGCTATTTCTTCCGGCGCGCGTACTTGATCTCCATCGTCTTGGTTTCTCCCGCGCCACGATCCTCGTACCATTCGAGGTTATGGTGGTCGGCATCCACGATCTTTAGCACCTGTCGGATCTTGCACTTCATGCCGGGCATCGGCTCGTAGTCGCCGGTGTAGGTGAAGGTTTTTGTCGCTGAATCGTAGGTGCCTTCGGAGTTCAAGATGCCTGTGCCCATGTTATCGATCCAAGAGGTGACAAACTTCTTTTTGACGTTGTCGTAGCCCTCGAACGATGTGCCCCGGAATTCATAGTCCTTCATCTTGCCGTCGGCCGCCGGCATTGGGACGACCCCCATGAAATCGGCAATGAAAAACCGGCCATCCATCGTTTCTCTTCTCACTGCGCTGCCGGGTGACTCGGTGGGAGGCGCTTTCGGGTCCGCCGGATTCGCCCACATTTTGACGACGAAAGTCCACGAGCCGGCGAGACCCGCGAGCAATTTATGATTTTCGCCCGGCCGCCCGAGCGCCATCATTTGCTTCATCATCTCGGCGTCGCCCGGCGGGGTCGTTGTCGTGTTGGAATCCTTGGCTGGTGGAGTCGGACTTTGCGCGAGCGTGGACGAAGCCAGTGAGATAAGAGCGAGAACGAGCCCGAGCGCGGTGAGCGACCGGCAAATCGTGTTATGGCGCAGAAATTTCAGGCAAGTAATCATCCGAGATTTATCCGCGCGCGGATTGCGGAGTCAAGACCACGGTCTAAGGCAAAGAAGCGCTGATGCGCGCGACGAAGCTTCCCGGCAACAGACCGAGGACCAGGACGATGCCCGCGAGCACGGCCATCGAAATCCTTTGCAGGAAATCGAGCTTGATCGGCAAACGAGGTGCGCTCGAAGGGGACTCCGCCTCGAGGAAAATGACTTTGAGGACGATGAGATAGTAATAGAACGAAATAAGGCTGCCGAAGAGCGCCAGCGCGACAAGCCAGAGCAAACCGTGGTTCTCCCCGGCGCGCAGCGCAGCGCTGAAAAGATAAAACTTCCCGAAAAATCCAGCGAGCGGCGGCAAGCCGGCCAGTGATAACATGAAGATGGCCATGCAACCGGCCAGGAGCGGCGAGCGCGATCGCAAGCCGGAAAAGTGGATAAGGTCATCGCCTCCGGTTTCGCGTCGCACGAGCGCGACAACACCAAACGCTCCGACGAGCGTGAAAGCGTAGATGGTCGTATAGAACAAGGTCGCGGTGAATCCTTCGCGCCCGCCGGCAATGAGTCCGAGCAAGGTATAACCCGCGTGCGCTACTGCGGAGTAAGCGAGCAAACGCCGGACGTTGGATTGGGCCAGAGCGACAAGGTTCCCGAGCAGGATCGACAAAGCTGCCAGGACCGCCAACACCGGCGCCCAGCCTGCAGTCATGGCATGCCAGGCCGCGCTTCCTTGCGCGGGAGCGAAGCCAACGAGCACGATTTTTCCAAGGACCACGAACGACGCGACCTTCGAGCCTGAGGCAATGAACGCAGCGGAAGGAACAGGCGCGCCTTGATAAGTGTCCGGCGCCCACAGATGAAAAGGGGCCGCGGCGATTTTGAAGGCGAAGCCGATAACGGTCATGACGATGCCGAGGAAAAGCAGCGGTTGAATCGGGATGACACCGAGTTTCGCGCCGATGGCCGCCAATCCGGTGGTGCCACACATGCCGTAGATCAGGCTAAGTCCAAAAAGCGTGAAGGCGCTGGCCGTGCTGCCGAAAAGGAAATATTTCAGTCCCGCTTCGGCAGAGCGCACGTCGCTTTTGTCGAAGCCGGCCATGACGTAGAGCGACAGGCCGGTCAGCTCCAAGCCGATGAAGATCATTAACAGTTCTTCGCTGCCGACCAGCAGCATCAGACCGATCGTCGCGAGCAAAAGCAGCGCGAGATATTCGCCGTGATGGCGGGACGAACCGTTGTCGCGCGCGAGGATCACCGTGAAAAAGGCGAGCGCGAGGCAGATGATTTTGAACAGGGAGGTCAGAGGCGTGATGACGAGCATGCCGTGAAACAGGTTGGCCTGCGGCGGCAACATCAGCACTGCCGCCGAGGCAAAGAGGAGGCCCGCGGCCGCAACCGCGGAACAAATTCCCGACGTGCGCTCCTTCGCCAAGCCAAGAGCGAGGACAACGAGCGCGGTGACGACGGTCACTGCTTCGGGCGCGGCGAGCCGGAGGAGATCCAGATAGTTCGTCATTTCAGGAACCTCATCGCTTCGACCGCTGGCAGGATGCGATCGAGCAATAATTTCGGATAAATGCCGACGGCAAGCGTCGCGAAGATTAGCAGGCCGGCGCCCAGTTTCTCTGCGGCCGTGATCGGCGCCAGGCGTTCGTCGTGTGAAACGGCTAGTCCTCCAGAAATCGAAGATGCGTCGCTGAAGAAGGTTTTCTTCAAAGCGCGAATCGTGAAGGCGGCGACCAACACCATCCCAGCGCCTGTTATCCATACCGCGGCCGGATAGGCCTTCCACGCGCCGATCAGGATGATAATTTCGGCCGCGAATCCGCTGAAGCCTGGAATGCCCATCGATGCCGCGGAGGCGACGATGAAGCAAAACGCGGCGAAGGGCAGCGCGCGACCGAGTCCCATCGTCGACAACATGTCGAGATCGCGCGTGTGCGTGCGGCGATAGATCATCCGTCCCGCCACAGCAAAGAGAAGGGCCGCAATGACGCCGTGTGAAAACATTTGCAGCACCGCGCCGCCGACACCGAGCGCGTTCGCCGTCGCCAGCCCGAGCAACACGAAACCCATGTGGCTTACGCTTGAATAGCCGATGACGAATTTGAGATCGGACTGCCGCAATGCCACCGCCGCCGCGTAAACAATTCCGATCACGCCAAGAACGGCGATCCAACTCCTCCACATGTGGAATCCTTCCGGCAGAAGATTCATCGCGACGCGCAAGGCCGCGTAAGCGCCGAGCTTCATGACGATGCCGGCGAGAAGCATCGAACCCGCCGTGGGCGCGGCGACGTGACCGGTCGGCGCCCAGGTGTGCAACGGCCAGATGCCCGCGAGCACGGCGAAGCCGAGGAACAAAACCGGGAATACCCAGGCTTGAAATGGCAACGGGAAGGCAAAGTGCGCGAGCTGCTGGAGATCGAGCGCCGCGGCGGCGTTTTTCGCGGTTCCGGCCGTGACATAAATGGCCACGATCCCGAGAAACGCCAGCGCTCCGCCGAAGAAGGAATAGAGCGACAGCTTCATGGCGCCGTACTCCTTGTTGGTCGATCCCCAGATCGCGATCAGGAAATATTTTGGCACGATGACGAGCTCGTAGAAGACAAAGAGTAAAAACAAGTCGGCGCTCAGGAACACGCCATAGGAACCGCCGACGACGAGAAGGAGCCAGAAGAAGAACTCGTTAGGCCGCTCCTCCACGTCCCAGGAAAATAGCACCGCGCTCACCGCGGTAAGTCCTGTAACCAAAACCATGGTCAGACTGATGCCATCCGCGGCGAGATGGTATTCCATCCCGAGCATCGGCACCCAGGGCAGGCGCACGACGGTTTTGAACGCGGCGAAATCCGAGGCGTTGAAGAACTCCGATATACCGACGATCAAGCCAGCGAGTGCAGTCAGCAGTGCCATCCAGCGCGCCAGAACGCGCGGCAGGAAAAGCAGCAGAAGCGCGCCCGCGAACGTGATGTAAATGGTCCAGGCAATCATCGCTGGTTGCGGGTGCGATAACGCGACGCCTTCTCGCGCACATGAAATCCGATTTCGCGTGGGGGTTTGGGGGCCGGCGCCATCAACTGCCGAATCGCATCGATGATCGCGGAAATCTCCGCGTCGTGTTTGCCGACGCGTTTTTCGAGTTCAGCAAACTGCAGAGCCAGTTCGCGGTTTGTCTCGAGCGCTTCGCGCAACCTGACGAACGCGCGCATGATGGCGATATTTACTTTCACCGCGCGGTCGCTCTTCAAGACGCTCGACAGCATCGCGACGCCTTGCTCCGTAAAAGCGTAGGGTAGGTATTTGATATTTTGGCCGCGCTTCAAGGTCACAAATTGTGACCTTGAACGACCGCTCCCATACCGCCCTTGCCGTTTTGATGTTCCGCTTCGGAATATCAGATTCTCCGCCTCGGCAGCAGTCAGTCGAAACATAAAATCATCCGGAAAGCGCACCGCGTTCCGCTTAACGGCTTGATTCAGAACTTTTGTCGTGACGCCGTACAAAGCCGCCAAGTCGAAATCGAGCATCACCTTTTGGCCCCGCAGGAAATGGATCGATTGAGCGATTCGTGCCGTGGGAATGATCTCTTTTTTCATACCGGTGACTTCACGCGAACAACCGCGCCATCTGAACGACGGTGGTATTGACGATGTTGAAGATGAATTGCGGCGCGATGCCGATGGCGAACATGAGAAGGGTGACGGGAACGACGATCCACTTCTCCCTGCGCAAGAGATCGGGAAACGCACTGCAACTTTCGGTTAACGGACCGCTGAAGAGCATCTGCATCGCGCGCAGAAAGGCGATGGCGGTGAAGAGCAGGCCGATCACCGCGACGGCCGTCGCCGGGCCGGTCAGCATGAACGAACCTTTAAAGATCAGGAATTCGCCGACGAATCCGTTCAGGCCGGGCAGGCCAAGCGAAGAAAACATGGCGACGCTCATCCAACCGCAGAGCAACGGCGTGCGTTGCATCAGCCCGCCGAAATCGCCGATACCACGCGAGCCGCGGCGTTCCTCTAACAGTCCAACGTAATAGAACAGGGCAGCCGCCGTAATGCCGTGATTAAGGATTTGGAGGAACACGCCGCTTAGCGCCGCTTGCATCTCGACAGCGGGTCGCGTCGCGGATGTGGTTACGGCAAAGAGTCCCAGCATGCAGTAACCGAGATGATTGACTGATAGGTAGGCGACCATTCGTTTCAAATCCGACTGGGCCCATGCGGCAAGCGAAGCGAAAACGATCGAGCAAACCGCCAGCCCGAGCAGCCACGGACTGAGCACTTGGATTTCGTGCGGGAACAGCGGAAGGAGCAGGCGGATGAAACCGTAGACGCCCATCTTGGAAAGGACGCCGGTCAAAACCATCGAAACGCCGACCGGCGCGGTCTCGTACGCATCCGGCAACCAAGTGTGGAATGGAAAGAGCGGCACTTTCACCGCGAGCCCGAGAAAGATTCCGGCGAAGGCGAGCCACGCCAGATTGCCGTCGAGGAGAGGACCGCTTCGGCCAAGTTCCGCGAGGGCCGCGAAATCGAACGTGCCTTTCGCGAAATAAATCCCGAGGAAGGAAAGCAACATAGCGACGCTGCCGAGGAAAGTGTAGATGAAGAATTTTGTCGCGGCGCGGTCGCGATTTGGTCCGCCCCAGATTCTGATGAGCAGGAACGCCGGAATCAGACTCATCTCGTAGAACAAAAACCAAAGGACGAAGTTGTGGGCGGTGAACGTCCCGTAGAGCGCGGATTGCATCACCAACATGAGCGCGCAATAACCGCGGCCTCCCGCTGAGCGGGATTGCGCGAGAAACGCGAACGGAAAGATGAGCGACGTGAGCAAGACAAGGAGGAGGCTCAAGCCGTCCAGGCCGAGCAGATATTCAGCGCCGATCGCCGGAATCCAGACCTGGCGTTCGACCAATTGAAGTCCGGCAACGCTGGTGTCGAAGTTTCGCCAAAGGAGGAAGCAAACGATCGCGGTGATCGTGTTGAAGAGGAGAGCTATGCCGCGAGCGTAATTCTCGCGTGCGACTCCGACGCAAAGAGCGCCGAGCAACGGAAGCAGAATCAGCGCTGTGATCACGCCAGCCATGCGTAAAAGAGAAGCAGCGCCAGCATTCCAACCGCGACTGCGCCCAGATAGGTTTGGATTTCTCCCGAGTGCCACGCCGACATCACGCGGCCGATCCCGCGCGCGCCGATCACTCCTTCGTCGACCCCGGCATTGATGCCGCGCTCATCGACGCCCTTGGTCAACACCCCGAAGGATTGACCGATTGCCCCAAGCGCGCGCACGAGCCCATCCCAGATATATCGATCCATCCAGTCCGCGAAGACTGCGGCGATTTTGCTGAAGCCGACGACCGTGCACGCGTAAAGTTCGTCGATCCACATTTTGTTTTCCAGGAATCGAAAGAAACCTGGTTGCGAGCGCGCGAACGGATCGAATTCTCCGGCCCGGCGATAAATCAAAACGCCCAGTCCGATACCGGCGGCAACGAGCGCGAGGGAGACGAACAGCATGGGCTGGATCAACTGCGCCATCTCGAAATGCGCCGGTTCGCCGCTCAGATAAGTGTGCAGCCACGGCCACGCCGGTGTGACCACAGCGCTCAGGCCCACGGTGCAAACCGCGAGCAAGATGAGCGGCATGGTCATCACGCGCGGACTTTCGTGTGCTTGTTGCGCGGCCGCGCGGCGGTTGCCAAAGAAAACGTAAATCATCTGGCGCGTCATGTAGAGCGCGGTCAGGACGACTCCGGCGAGCATGAGATAATACGGTGCCTGCGATGCGGGCCAATGCGTAGTGTTATGCAGGATTTCTTCTTTCGTCCAGGCGCCGGAAAAGAAGAGCGGCACACCGCTCAGCGCCATCATGCCGACAGCGTAGGTGAGAAATGTCACCGGCATGATTTTTCGCAGGCCACCCATCTTGCGGATGTCCTGTTCGTCGTGACATCCGTGAATGACCGAGCCCGAGCCGAGAAACAGGAGTGCTTTGAAAAAGCCGTGCGCGAGCAGGTGCATGATGCCGGCCGCGACGCCGCCCACGCCTAACGACACCATCATTAATCCCAACTGCGAGACGGTCGAATAGGCGAGGATGCGTTTGATATCGGCCTGCGCAATTGCGATGAGCGACGCCATCAGAGCGGTGATGACGCCGATCCAAACCACGACGGTGAGAGAAGGCGTAACGCCATCAATCGCGCCTAACGAGAAGAGCGGATAGACACGCGCGACCAGGAAAACGCCGGCCGCGACCATGGTCGCGGCGTGGATCAACGCGCTGACCGGCGTCGGGCCTTCCATAGCGTCCGGCAACCAGACGTGGAGCGGGAACTGGCCGGACTTGCCGACAGCCCCGCAAAAGATCAGGAGCGCGATGAAGGTCGCGCTGGAACCGATGGCGAGAAGTCCCGCGGCTTCGAGGCAGCCATTTCCGTTATCGTAAAAAAGAAGGGTCCCGCTGCTGCCGTAGAGCCAAAAAATGCCGAGAAAAAATCCGAGATCGCCGATTCGGGTCGTGATGAAAGCTTTCTTCGCCGCGGCGGCCGCGCTCGGTTTGTGAATCCAGAAACCGATCAAAAGATAGGAGGCGAGCCCGACCAGCTCCCAGCAGACGAAGAGCAACAACAAACTGTTGGCGATGACCACGCCGAGCATCGCCGCGGAAAAAAAGGAGAGGTAGGCGAAGAAGCGCGAGAAATCTTTGTCCCCCGCCATGTAGCCTTTGCTGAAAACAAAAATGCAAAGACCGACTAGCGTGATCATGACCAGCATTGCGGCGGTGAGCGGATCGAGGACCCAGCCGAGGCGGACCGCGTTCACGCCGAATGTGAACCAGGTGAAATTGTGAAATGCGCGCCAACCCGGCTGCTGGAGGGTTGGGACTAAGGCAACGATCGCTAATACGAGCGAGGCGAGCTGGCCGATGATCGCGAGCGCGGCTCCGGCTTTCGAACGCGAGCCGGCGAACGTGAGAATGAGAAGCGAGGCCGCCAGCGGCACTACCGGAACGAGCCAGAGATAATCAACGATCCAGAGGTTCATCCTTTGAGTTGGTCGAGTCGCTGGACGTTGGTCGTTCGATAATGACGGTAGACGGCAATGACGAGCGCCAGGCCGACCGCAGCTTCCGCGGCGGCAATGGCAATCGAAAAGATCGCGACCATGACACCGGTGGGATTTTGCGACGCGGGGCCGAACCGCCAAAAGGCGATGAAATTCAAATTTGCCGCGGCGAGCATCATCTCGATGCCGATGAGGATGAAGATCGCGTGGCGCCGGCTCAACGCCGCGAGCAAGCCGATCGAGAACAACGCGGCGGAGACGATGAGAACGAGTTGGAGGGTGACGTTCATGACGCGACGAAGGGGATCGGGAATCTTTCGCTCATCGCTTTTCCTCCATCACGAGAACGAGCGCGCCGATCAATGCCGCGGTGAGCAGCAACCCGACGCATTGGAGCGGCCAGATGAAATCGGTCATCAGCACCTGGCCAATTCGCTTCACGGTCAGCGCTTCGATCGCAGGCGCGGGCAGAGAAAGAGATGTCGTCTTGAGGATCGCCCACGACAGCGTGGCGAAAACCGCCGCGGCCACGATGACGCCACTCCAGTTAAATCGAACATTCTCTTCATCCTCGCGCCGCGTGAGGAGAATGGTAAACACAATGAGGACGGCGACCGCGCCGACATAAACAAATATCTGCACGAGGCCCACGAATTCAGCGCCGAGCAGAAAGTAAAACGCCGCGATCCCGACAAACGCCACCACCAGACAGAGCGCGGCGTGGACGAGCTTGCGCAGACACGCGGCCGCGAGTGCGCCGGCGAGCGTGATAATCGCGATCACGATAAATGCGCTCGTGCTCATTCGGCGAAACGGTAAGTGCGCACGGACAGATTCTTGCGCGTATTCAAGACCCACGACAGCCCGAGGTAAACAACCGCGACGATTGCCAACGATCCAAGCCATCCGCTCAAGCCATGCGCCTGATAATGCCAGACCGCCGCGGCAACAACACAGGTGAACGCCATCGGCAGCATGAATTTCCAGGCGAAACCCATCACGTGATCGACGCGCATCCGCGGTAGCGTTCCGCGAATCCAGACGAATACGAGAAGCAAAGCGGCCAGCTTGATGAAGAACCAGATGTAGGAAGGAAGAAACTCGAGCCACGGCAGCGGCGCGTGCCAGCCGCCGAGAAAGAGCGTCACCGCCAGCCCGCTCACCGCGAACATTCCAAAATATTCCGCGAGGAAAAAGATGGCGTATTTGAAGCCGGAATACTCGGTCATGTGTCCGGCCACGATTTCGGATTCGCCTTCCGGCACATCGAATGGCGTGCGGTTTGATTCAACAAGGCCGGAGACGAAAAACAAAAGGAATGCAGCCGCGCCCCAGGGCGTAAACGCAAACCAGCGCGGCGCCCACCCGTGGGAATAGCCTGCTTGCGCTTCGACGATCGCATCCGGCGAAAGCGAGCCGACGATCATCACCACCGGCAGCACTGTGATGAGGAGCGGCAATTCGTAGCTCACCATTTGCGCGATCGCCCGCATCGCGCCAAGCATCGAGAATTTATTATTGCTCCCCCACCCGGCCATGAAAACGGCGAGCTCTGTCGCAGAACCAACCGCGAAGAAAAAGAGGATGCCGCCGTCGATCGCGAACGCCGTCATGTTCCGTCCGTACGGAATCACGCCCAGCGCGAGGATCGTCGGCGCGGCCATCATGATTGGTGCGAGAAAATGGACGGCCTTGTCGGCGCGGATCGGGACGATGTCTTCCTTGATCAGGAGCTTGATGCCGTCGGCAATCGGCTGGAAAAGTCCGAACGGCCCGACCCGATTCGGCCCATAGCGGTTCTGGATTCGCCCAAGAATTTTTCGTTCGAAGACCGAGATAAGCGCGAAGAGCGTCATGAACACGACCAGCACGGCCGTGATGTTGATAAGGCTGGAGGCGACGAGCTGCACCCAGTCGGGCGCGCCGGACATAAACGACAAGAGCCACGGTTTGGCCCGGACAAAGAACTGGTCGATCGACTCGCCGGTCATGTGCGATGAAGGAAAGTGATGTCCACTTCTTAAATCAAGTCAGAATGCACTGGCGGGAGCAAGGAGTCTCGGTTAACAAACGGGTGATCTGATCTGCATCGCATGACGCCCGATCCTTATTTTTTCCTGGTCATTTTTTGCGGCGTCGCGCTCGTCTTTCCCGTAATGCCGCTGGCGCTCGCGTGGATGTGGCGACGATTCTTCCAGCCGCCAAAACCGGGGCCGCAAAAGAACGCGACCTACGAATGCGGCATCGAATCGGTGGGCGAGGCGCGGGTGCAATTCCAATCGCAATATTATCTCTTCTGCATCATTTTTTTGATCTTCGACGTGGAGGCAGTTTTTCTGGTGCCGTTCGCGGTCGCGTTCACCGGCCTGCCAATGGGCGCGTTCATCGCCATCCTGATTTTTCTGCTGCTCCTGATCGAAGGGCTCGTCTGGGCCTGGGGCAAAGGTTGCCTGGATTGGTCGCAAATGCGGAAGGGTTAGTTTTAGAGTAACGTCGAAAATGGCCGCGGAAATCGACGAAGGGCTTCGGAGCGAACTGCAAAAGCGCGGCGTCTGGGTTACCTCCACGCAGGAGCTTTACAACTGGGGCCGGCGCAATTCCATCTGGCCCCTCCAGTTCGGACTCGCCTGTTGCGCAATTGAGATGATCGCGACCGCGGCGTCGCGTTACGACCTCGCGCGTTTCGGCGGCGAAGTCTTCCGGCCGTCGCCGCGGCAAGCAGACCTGATGATTGTGGCGGGCACCGTCACCAAGAAAATGGCGCCGCAAATTGTGCGCCTCTACAACCAGATGCCCGATCCGAAATACGTGATCTCGATGGGGGCGTGCGCGATTTCCGGCGGCCCGTTCAAACAGGGTTACAACGTTTTGAAAGGCATCGACCGTTATATCCCCGTCGACGTTTACATTCCCGGCTGTCCGCCGCGGCCCGAGGCGTTGCTCCATGCCTTCATGGAATTGCAGCGCAAGATCGACGACCAAAAACTGACGGGCGACAGCAAGGCCGCGTTCCTGCGCCGCGATCAGGCGAGCGAATATCCGGTGCCCGCTTTTGGCGCGCACGACCTCGAGCCGCCGAGCAATCCCTCAATCTTTCGTCCGCCGGCGATCGAGCGCACATAGCGATGGAATCGTTGGAAGAAATCAAGGCGCGTGCTGAAGCGGCCGTGCCCGGGGCAAGGATCGAGATCGTCGCGAATCCCGGCCCGGCGAATCAAGCATCACTGCTTCTCGACCACGAACACGCGGCGGCTGTCGCCCGGTTCTTGCGCGACGACCCGGCGCTGCGACTCGATCACTGCTCCAATGTCACCGGAGTGGATTGGCTTGACCGCAAGATGATCAAGAAAACGAAGATAAAGAAGATGGTCGATGGCGTGGAAAAGGAAGTCGAAGAGACGGCGGAAGAATTTTTTCCCGGCTATCTCGAGGCGGTCTATCACCTCTTTTCCATGACGCTCAAGCACGGCCCGGTCGTGATTCGCCTGCGCACGGTCGACCGCGGCGAGGGCGCGCGGTTACCGTCGCTTACTTCCGTTTACCGCAGCGCCGAATTTCAGGAGCGCGAAATTTTCGATCTCTACGGGATCCACTTCGACGGGCATCCCGATCTGCGCCGCATTTTGATGTGGGACGAATTCATGGATTACCCGATGCGCAAAGATTATCGCGAGCCGGACGACTACGAATACGAACCGACCCCGCATGATGACGTGCTTGAAAAGGCGAAACAACATTATGCCGCGCGGCCCGAACTCGACGGCGCGGAAAGTCTCACGACGCAACCATGAGCATAGCCATGCCTGAAATGCTTGAGTCACCGCCTGCGGCCATGACTTCGCGGCTCGAAGGCGAGTTGATGGAAGTCTCGATGGGACCGCAGCACCCATCTACTCATGGCGTCTTTCGCATGAACGTCGCGCTCGATGGCGAGATCGTGCGCAAGCTCAAGCCGGTTTTCGGTTACCTGCATCGCAACCATGAGAAGATCGGCGAGAACACGAGCTATCTCGGCTCGATGCCTTACACCGACCGGCTCGATTACTTCTGCTCGATGACCAACAACTGGGCCTACGCGCTCAGCGTTGAAAAGCTAGCCGGCATCGAGGTACCCGAGCGGGCCGAATACCTGCGCGTGATTCTGGCGGAATTGACCCGGCTGCAAAACCACACTTCACTCCTCGGCTTTCTCCTAAGCGACATGGGCGCGTGGGGCACACCACTCATGTATGCCTTCCGCGAACGAGAAAAAATTCTCGACCTGTTCGAGTCGCTTTCCGGCTCGCGAATGATGTGCGACTACATGCGCTTCGGCGGTTGCCGGGTGGACGCCGGGCCGGATTGGATGGCGCGTGCCAAGAAAATTATCGACGTCTTTCCGCGCTTCCTCGATGAGTTCGAAAAACTCATTGTCGCCAATGAAATCGTCATCGCGCGCACGCAGCACATTGGCAAAGTCTCCGCCGAGCTGGCGATTAACGCCGGCATTACCGGACCGATGCTTCGCGCCAGCGGCGTAAACTACGACCTGCGCAAGGTAGATGGTTACGGCATCTATCCGCGTTTCAAATTTCGGGTGCCGCTCGGCGATCACGGTGATTGCTACGATCGCTTGATGATGCGCGCCCTGGAGATGCGCGAGAGCCTCGGCATTCTCCACCAGGCAATGGAACAAATTCCAGCCGGCCCGATCATGAATCCGAAGGTGAAGATTCGCGCCTTCAAGCCACCGATCGGCGAAGCGTATGGACGGATCGAAGGCCCAAAAGGTGAGCTAGGCTTCTATCTGATTAGCGACGGCACTAGCAATCCGTACCGCTATCGCGTGCGGCCACCCAGCTTCATCAATCTGACCATCCTGGAAGACATGTGTCTAGGGCACACGGTAGCCGATGTGATGGTGATCCTTGGCAGCATCGATATCGTAATGGGAGAAGTGGACCGATAACATCATGATCGGCACAGGCGTCCTAAAGGGAATGGCGGTCACCGCGCGGAACTTTCTCGGAAGCTATTTCGAGAAGGACCGGTTGATTACGGTGCAATATCCGGAGGAACGCGAGACGCTGCCTGAGAACTATCGCAACTTCCCTTTCCTTGTTTTCGACAACGATCCCGAGGCGGGCTTGCGCTGCGTGGCCTGCAAAATCTGCGAGAAGGAATGTCCGCCGCAATGCATCTACATCGTCAAGAGCGACGACAAAAAGCCCGATTACATGGGCAAACCGCAGTTCTATCCCAAGGTCTTCGACATCGACATCTCCGTCTGCATGAGTTGCCAGATCTGCGTCGAGGTTTGTCCCTTCGAGGCCATCAAGATGGACAAGGTCTTCGAGTTAAGTCAGCGCGAGCGATTCGACGCCTTACTCCTGCGCAAAACTGAGCTGGCCAAGTCCAACAGCTACTATCATAAGATTCACCCCGTTGAAGCGACTGAGGTAGACGCGAACCTGGCAGCCGCAGCCGCGAAGAAGAAACCGGCGCCAGCAGCGGCTCCGACAATCTAGATGCGGTTTCGATCGGTCGGTCTTTTCCTGGTCGCCCTGTTCCTAGGCGACCTTTGTCTCGCCGCCGATCAGACGCGCCAGGATTTCTCGACCTTCCTGCGCTGGCGAAAT
Source organism: Verrucomicrobiota bacterium (assembly GCA_041167545.1). Taxonomy (GTDB): domain Bacteria; phylum Verrucomicrobiota; class Verrucomicrobiia; order Chthoniobacterales; family UBA10450; genus AV80. The sequence goes on along the minus strand of JBEEHT010000105.1, from coordinate 37,765 downwards.
ATCGGACCGTTTCGTGGAGGCCGGACGCGGGCGGTCGCCGGCGTGCCGTCTCAACCGAATGTTTTTTATTGCGCGCAAGTGAACGGCGGAGTGTTCAAGACCACGGATTACGGGCGAACCTGGCAGCCGATTTTCGACGATCAACCGACCGGATCGGTCGGCGCCCTCGCCGTCTCGGTTTCGAACCCCGACATCATCTACGTTGGCAGCGGCGAAGGTTTGCATCGTCCCGACCTCTCGGTCGGGGACGGCATCTACAAATCGAGCGATGGCGGCAAGACGTGGACCCATCTCGGATTGCGCGATGGCCAACAAATCGCGCAGATCGCGGTCGATCCGCGCAATCCCGACCGCCTGCTTGTGGCGGTGGCGGGACATCCGTACGGGCCTAACGAGGAGCGCGGCGTTTTTCTTTCGCTCGATGGCGGAAAATCTTTCGAGAAAACGCTCTCCAAGGATGAAAACACCGGCGGTGCGGACGTGCAGATCCACCCGTCAAATCCAGAGACGGTTTACGCCTCGCTCTGGGAGTCGCGGGAAGGCCCGTGGGAAAATGGCGCCTGGAAGGGAACTAATGGCGGCATCTTCAAATCGGTCGATGGCGGAAAGACATGGAAGCAACTGCGGAACGGCCTGCCTAACGACATCGTGCAGGCAAATCTCTCGATCGCCGCGAGCGCGCCGCAGACGCTCATCGCTGCTGTCGCCACGCTCGATGCCGGGAAGCTCTATCGATCCGACGACGCAGGAGAAAATTGGACGCTCGCCACGGAGGACGAGCGCCCGGGCGCGCGGATCGGCGGCGGCGATCTGCCGTTGCTGAAGATTGATCCGCAGAATCCGAACGTCGTTTATTCCGCGAGCGTGGTTTGCTGGAAATCGACCGACGGCGGCAAGACATGGGATGGCTGGCGCGGCGCACCGGGCGGCGATGATTATCAAAACGTTTGGATCAACCCGACCAACTCGGACATCGTTCTTCTCGGCAGCGATCAGGGCGCCATCATCACGGTGAACGGCGGCGCGACCTGGAGCTCATGGTATAATCAATCGACCGCGCAGCTTTATCATGTCAGCGCGGACAACGCCTTCCCTTACCGCCTTTACAGCGGGCAACAGGAAAGCGGTTCGGTCGGAATCACGAGCCGCGGATCGGATGGCGCGATTTCGTTTCGCGACTGGCGACCGGTCGGCGCGGAGGAATATGGTTACGTCGCTCCTGATCCGCTCGATCCCGATATCATCTACGGCGGGAAATTGACGCGCTACGATCGGCGCACGGGACAGGCTCAGAGCATTTTGCCCAAACCGTTTCGCTCCGACGATTTTCGGATGGTGCGGACGCAGCCAATTCTTTTCTCGCCAGTCGATCCGCACCTGCTCTTTTTCGCCGCGAACACGTTGTGGCAAACGCGCGACGGCGGGCAGCACTGGTCGCCGATCAGTCCGGACCTGACGCGCAAAACCTTCGCGATTCCGGCGAGCGTCGGAAAATATGCTTCGGAAAAATCGGCGCAACCGAGACAACGGGGCGTGATCTACGCGGTCGCGCCGTCGCCACTCGACAAGAATCGGATCTGGGCGGGAACGGACGACGGCTTGATTCACCTGACTACCGACGGCGGGAAGAAATGGACCGACGTCACGCCACCCGTGATCACACCCTGGCAGAAAATTTCCGTGATGGATGCGGGACATTTCGACGTGAACACTGCTTACGCGGCGGTGAACACAATCCGGCTGGACGATCTGCGGCCGCATATTTACCGGACGAACGATGGCGGGAAAACCTGGAAGGAAATCGTTCACGGGATTCCGGACAATGAGAACGTGAATGTCGTGCGGGAAGATCCGCATCGTCGCGGCCTGCTTTTCGCGGGGACGGAACGCGCGGTTTACGTCTCCTTCGACGACGGCGAAAACTGGGACTCACTCCGCTTGAACATGCCGGCAACTTCCGTCCGCGATCTGATTCTCAAAGACGACGACATCGCGGTGTCCACGCATGGCCGTGGGTTTTGGATTCTGGACAACATCACGGTGTTGCGACAACCCGAGGTGGCGAGCCGGGATACGATTCTGTTCAAGCCGCAAACGGCGATGCGCGTGCGATGGAATTTCAACACGGATACGCCGCTCCCGCCCGACGAACCGGTGGGTGAGAATCCGCCCGAGGGCGCGATGATCGATTATCGGCTGGCCAACGATGTGTCTGGTCCCGTCACGCTCGAAATTAAGGACAGCAAAGGAACCGTCGTCCGGCGTTACGCGAGCACGGATCCAATCGCGCCACCCGATCCGAAATTGAAAATCCCGCGCTATTGGGTGCAACCGCCGCGCGTTTTGTCGGCAACACCGGGCCTGCACCGATTCTTTTGGGACATGCATCTCGCCCCGCTGCAGGGAGTGGATCCGGAATACCCGATGACTGCTGTCGTCCAGAAGACGGCGGCGCAACCGACGGGACCATGGGTCTCGCCCGGCAATTATTCCCTCGTCCTGACCGCCAGCGGCAAGAGTTTCACGCAACCGCTGACGGTGAAGATGGATACGCGGGTGAAATCTTCGACCGCGGATTTGGCGAAACAGTTCGAGTTATCGAAAGCACTCTACGATCTGCGGTCCGCCCTGCAGCCGATCGGGAAAAGCTTTGCCTCGCTCGCCGCCGAACTTAAGAAAGCCAAAGAGAAGGCTGGAGAAAAACCGGCCAAGCAAAAGGTCGAAGAGCTGATCAAAAAGCTGCAGGAGTTTGCCAACCCCGATCAGGTTCGCGCCGGACAAGCGCTGGAGCTGGACGTGCTGAACAAAGTCGAAAAACTTTTCGGCGATCTGCAGGAGGTGGACGCTGGGCCAACGTCGCAGGCCCACGCGGCCGCAGTGGACCTGCAAGCTAAGGCGCGCTCGGTCATGGAACGCTGGCCGGCCCTGTCTACGGAAGTCGCCGCCGTAAATTCGGAGCTCGAAGCAGCCGGCGTCGAAAAGATCAAGGTTCCCTGAGGGCTTGCACTAATTTCGGCGATCTCGATTATGCCTGATATGCGTTTTGCCACCTTGCCATCGAACTGGAGCAGCAAGCGAAGGACGGCCTTCGCGATTGAATGTGCGATCTGCCTCGCCGTTCTTTTTCTTCAAGCCCGCGCCTTCGGCGCCGATGAGAAGGTCGAATTTCCCCAAGCCAGTCAACACGCCGTCCTGAAACAGCGCATCGGTTTGACCGACGTCGAAGTGGATTACTCGCGGCCGAACAAGAACGATCGAAAAATTTTCGGCGGCCTCGTGCCATTCGATAAACCGTGGCGGACGGGCGCGAATCAACCGACAAAGATCAAGACCAGCGCTCCGCTCAAGCTGGCCGACAAAGAGGTCCCGGCCGGCGAATATGTTCTCTACACGATTCCGGGCGCAAACGAGTGGACTCTGGTTCTTTCGAAAAATCTGAACGCGCAAGCTCTGACCGATCACAAACCGGCGGATGAAGCCGCCCGCGTTACCGCAAAACCGTTAGCCCTGCCGGTCGCGGCCGAGACCTTCACGATCGGCTTTGAGGATTTGCGAGCGAATTCGGCCACCTTCTATCTCGAATGGGACAAGACCCGCGTGCCCGTGAAACTGACGACGAGCGATGTCGACAAAGTGATGCAGGGGATAGACAAGACGGTGAAGGGCGGGCAGCCGCAGGACGCTAACTTCTACTACAACGCAGCCAGCTTCTACTTTGATCAAAACAAAGATCTTCCGCAGGCGTTGAAATGGGTCGACCAGGCGATCGAGAAAAATCCAACAGCGTATTTCATGCAATATAAGAAGGCGCAGATCCTGGCGAAGCTGGGTAACAAGAAGGAAGCGATCACGGCGGCGGAAAAATCGATCGAGCTGTTGAAGACGAACCCAACTCCCGATGAAACCGCCATCGCAACCAGTCGCGCCCTCATCGATAGCCTTCGCTGAGTACCTGCGCGCTTCGCATAAAGCGCTAATCTTCACCGGCGCCGGTATCTCGACCGGCAGCGGGATTCCGGATTTTCGCGGGCCGCACGGCGTGTGGACGCGTCGCCAGCCGGTTTACTACCAGGATTTCATGAGCTCGGAAGCGGCGCGCGTCGAGCACTGGGACTACAAGCTGGAAGGATGGGATGGCTTTCGCACCGCGCAACCTAACGCGGTCCACCACGCGATCGTGCGCCTGGAAAAAGCGGGGAAGGTTCTCTCGCTTCTAACCCAGAACATCGATGGCTTGCACGCGGCGGCCGGCACGAGCGCGAACCGTTTGGTTGAACTGCACGGCACAAACCTGTTGGTGGAATGCCAGAGTTGTCGCCGGCGCGATGATCCAAAGCCGCACTTCGAATTCTTTCGCGCCAACCGCAAACCGCCTTTGTGCGAGTGCGGCGGATTCCTAAAGCCTGCCACGATTAGTTTCGGGCAAAATTTGGAACCTCAGGTTCTCGCCAAGGCCGAACAAGGCGCGATGGAGACCGACCTTGTCGTGGCACTCGGTTCCACCTTATCCGTTTATCCTGCGGCTTCCTTTCCGCTCCTGGCCGCGCAGCGCGGAGTTCCTTACGTCATCGTCAACCGCGGCGCGACGGAACACGACCACGAGCCATCCGTTTCGCTGCGAATCGAAGGTGAAGTGAGCGAAATATTTCCCGCGGCGGTCGAAACTGCGCTCCGCTAGTCTGTGAGCACCTTGTGATAAAGCCCCTCATAACGGGGCACGACGCGTTCGGCGGTGAAATGCGTCTTAGCGCGTTCGCGACCGCGCTCGCCCAACTCTGCAGCGGCCTGCGGTGACTCGATCAGGGCATCGAGCGATGCGGCCATGCCGGCAACATCTCCGAACGGATGCAAGTGAGCTGCGTTACCCACGACTTCCGGGATGCCGCCGATCCGGAAAGCAATGACCGGCTTTCCGAAAAACATCGTTTCGAGAATACTCAGGCCGAAGCTTTCGTTTTCCGACGTATAGAGACCGGCATCCGCCGCGGGCAGGAAATTCTCCACGACGGCTGCATCTTCTTTTACGATCACGTTGTGCCTCAACCCCAATTCGTCTAGGAGCGGTTCGAAGGGAGCGAAGGAACTGCCGGCCAATACCAAGAGCCGAATCCGATCGCGACGCGAAGCAGCGGCGATTACCCGCAGCAGCAGATCAATTCGCTTGGTCGGCCGGAGATTGGACATGTGCACGACCAGGAATTCATCGTCGCCGACACCGAGTTCGCGCCGCACTTCTTCGCGGGTCCTGCTCGACGGATTCGGCGTGAAAAAATTTGGAATGACCTGAATTTCTTTTTGCAGGCGAAAGGTCTCCTGCGTTTGCTCGCGTAGACTTTCGGAAACGGTCGTGACAGCGTCGGAATGGATGAGTCCGTGTTCGATCGCCTCGCGGTATTGCGGATTCGGACCGAGGAGCGTCGTGTCCGTTCCATGCAGGGTGGTCACGACCTTCGGCGCTCCGGCGCCGATCATTTCCGTCGCGAGGAAAGCTGCCGTGGCATGCGGAACGGCGTAATGGACATGAAACACATCCAGACTTTTCGCGCGCCCAATCTCAGCCATTTTGACTGCCAGCGGCAAAGTGTAATCCGGGCACGGGAAGACACTGTTGTTCCCCACGGCGACCTGATGAAAATGAATTCGCGGCAGGGAGACATCGAGCCGGACCGGTTTTGCGTGGCTGAAGAAATGAACTTCGTGGCCGCGCGCCGCTAGCTCGGTGCCGAGCGCTGTCGCGAGAATTCCGCTGCCGCCGATCAACGGGAAGCAGGTGATCCCGATCTTCATGGGGCGCATTTCCATCACTCGCCAATATACGCAAAGTCGGAATCGGAAATCTCTTCACGCTGCACAAAAGTCACGCCGGGCGCGTCCGCTTCATTCAGATAAGCGCGCTCGCCCGCGCCAGCCACATAATGCGTGCAATGGATGACCGATTGCATCCAGCGCAGACGCGTATCGCGCGCCGGGCTGATTTGGGTTGCGTTGCGTTGCTGCGAAGGAAGTTCCACGAAACAATCCCCGCCTTTGTGAAGGAGAAGCTTTCCATCGCGGTATCGCGCGCGAACGATTTCGCCTTCCCAGCGCACGTCCACAAAATAATCATCGACCGGCGCCGCCTTTTTTCTGAACTCCGGATCGCTCGAGCGCTCGACGCGAATCCCTTTCAGCAATCCCATGCGCGCATACATGTCGCGGCAGAAATCAGCGGCATTCGAAGCTTCGATTCCCTGGAAATGCTCGACCAATTCGAGATCGACATAGTTCGGTAATTGTCGCGCCGTCTTTGCCTGCCATTCCGACGCGATGTGCTTGGCGTAGAGTGGAGAGAATTGCTTCTGCACCTTGTTCGCGAACTGGAAATTCAGCGCCTCCTCCCGCCCGGTGTGCCGTTCGCGCAACAGGGTCGCCGTCTCGCGCGGATCGTGATCGCTGTCGTGAAAGAAGAAAACAATCTCGCCGCCAATCTCCTGATGAAGCCGGCGCGCGGTCACGATCTTCGAGTAGAGAAATCGCTTCGGGAAAAACCCGCACGGCTGTTGGCCGAAGCAGATTATCGGTTGGTCCATGAATGCTCTTCAGGTTTGCGCGGCCGGCGGCAAATCGTTGCGGAACAGGGTGCGCTGAAAAATCCAGGCCACGATCACGACGCTGCCACAGCCGATGACGTTGTACCAAAGATAACCAATGTTTGAGGTGAAGAAGAGAACGAGCACGAGTGTCTGCGCAATGACTCCGGCGAAAAAAACCGCTGAGCCGCGCACGGCCGGCAGAAAGAAAGCGACCAGAAAAAGGCCGAGCACGCTCCCATAGAACACGGAGCCGAGAATATTTCCGGCTTCGATCAGGTTCTCGACGAGGCTGGCGAAGGAAGCGACCGCGATCGCCACCAAGCCCCAGGCCGCAGTCAGCCATCTCGTCGCGACCACATAGTGGTGGTCGCTCGCCTTCGGCCGCAACAGCGGGCGATAAATATCGATGGCTGTCGTGGAACCGAGTGCATTCAAGACCGCGGAGGTCGCGGACATGGTCGCGCAAAAAATCACGGCCACGAGCAAGCCGATGATCCCGTGCGGCAGATGATGCAGGACGAAGGTAATGAAAACATAATCGGAGTCCTTGCCCTTCGGACTCGCTCCGGATTGTTCCAGCACCTTTCGGGTGCTGTCGCGGATCATTCTCGCTTTCGCATCGAGCTCCTGGACTTGCGCGGTGAGCGCCTGCGATTCGGCGGCCGATGCTTTCGGCATCGCCTGGATGCTGTCGCGTTTGCGGATGAAGACGTCGTCGAATTCCGTCTCCAACGCGGTCAACTGCGGGCCGTAGCCGCGCTCGATCGCGCGCTGATAGCTCGGCTGGTTGAAAAACATCGGGGGCTTTTCGAATTGATAAAAGAGGAAGACCATCGCGCCGAGCAGAAGGATGAGAAATTGCATCGGCACTTTCACGATGGCGTTGAAGAGGAGACCGATCCGGCTCGCGCGCAGCGAACCACCCGCGAGGTAGCGCTGCACCTGCGATTGGTCCGCGCCGAAGTAGGAGAGCGAAAGAAAAAAGCCGCCGAGGATGCCCGACCAGATGGTGTAGCGCCGCGACGGATCAATCGAGAAATCGACGGCCTGCAGTTTTCCCATCCTGCCCGCGATCTCGAGTGCATTGCCAAACGACAAGTCGGCGGGCAAACGATGCACCGCGATCCCAAACGCGATCGCCATGCCGACGAGGATCACCATGATCTGGTAGCGTTGGGTGAGGCTGACGATTTTCGTTCCGCCGGAAACGGTGTAGGCAATGACGAACCCGCCCGCGAGCCAGATGGTCAGGTTCAGGTCCCAGCCGAGCAGGGCCGAGAGAATAATGGCCGGCGCGTAGATCGTGATGCCGGCGGCGATCCCGCGTTGCACCAGAAATAAAAACGAGCCGAGCAATCGCGTTTTCGTGTCGAACCGCTGGCCGAGATATTCGTAGGCGGTGAAGACCTTCATCCGTTGAAAGATCGGAACGAAGATCGCGCAGACGACGATGAGCGCGAAAGGCTGGCCGAAATAATTTTGGATGAAACCGATGCCGCTTTCGTAAGCCTGGCCCGGCATCGAGAGAAACGTGATCGGGCCGGCCTGGGTCGCGAGAACGGAGAGGCCGATCGTTCCCCACCGGATGCTGTGATCGCCCTTCAGATACTGGCGCAGATTCGGGTGGCCGTAGGTGCGCCACAAACCGTAGAGCGGGATCGCGAGGATCGTCGCGAAGAGGACGAAGTAATCGATCCGGTTCACGAAAACCGGAGAGTGAACGCGTAGAGGAGCGCGACCTCGAGCGCGAACGCGCCGATGGCGAACCAATAGGCGTTGCGCCACGTGCCGAAGATTGGGAGGTGATCGTGGCCGCTCATCTCATTTCGCGTCGCGGAGCGATACCATGTTGGCGAAAAGACGATAGGCGCCGGGGACGCCGGCCGGCAACTGCCGGAACCACGCGTAGCCTGTGTAAATGAAGTAACCCTTTCCGGATTTCGCGACGAGCAACCCGCCATCGAGCGGTTTTTCTCCCGGATCGTTGCAGGATAAAATCGGCGTCCAGGCCGGGTCCCACTTGTTCGGAAAATAAAGACCGCGCTCCTGGACCCAGCCTTTGAAATCTTCGGCGGTGATTTTGTTGGGTGCGTTTAGCAGCGGATGTTGCGGCGCGAGAATCCGCACCTCCGCGTTTTCATCGGTCACGCGGTCTCGCGAGATCTCGAGCGAAGCCGGTCCGATCTCTTTCGTTTTGAGATCGGCCGTCGTGTTGTATTGCACGACGACCACTCCGCCGGCATTCACGTACGCGATCAGCGCGGGCTGGAAGTTCGCGATGCGTGGCTGGGTGTTGTAAGCGCGAATACCAAGGACCACGGCGTTGAAACGCTTGAGATTGTCCGGCGTGATTTCCGACGGATCCAGCGTCTTCACGATGCAACCGATCTGCTCGAGGCTTTGCGGAATCTCGTCGCCGGCTCCCGGAATGAAGCCGATCAGCTCGGCTTTCTTGCGGATGTCGGCACGAACGATCTTCGCTTCCGCCGGCGGCATCAAGGTGTGAACGCCGATGTGTTGATAAGAGATTCGTTCGCGCGCAAACGAATATTCGCGGCCATCAACCGTCACGACGGCGCGCAACGTCCCCTCGCCCGGATTTGGCGGCGGATGAATCGTGAATTCGGCGAACGATTCAGCGTCCGCCGCTTTCAAATCCACCGGGACAGAGGCCGGCTCGATCCGCCATCCTTTCGGAGCGTCGAGTTTGAGATCGCCGCGAACCGCGCCAGTCGAAGCCGTCACGCGCACCTGGATCGTTTTCGGCTTGTCGTCACCAAAAACGAAAACCGGATTCGGCAGGTTCGCGAAAACGGGAGGAGCGATGACCAGCGCCTGCCGCACTTCGCCTGCGATCGGATCGACGGTGCGATATTTCGTATCGACGAGATAGCGCAGGTCTTGATCGCCGACCCGCACCACCACTTCTACCGGAAACGCGGGCGGATTCTCGGCAAGCCCGATCAACTTCTGATCATCGACGACGAAGGTGCCGAGCGCCGCCGGTTTGCGCAGCCAATACGGCTGCGTCAGCGGCGCGTCTTTGCTCAAGGTTGGCGCGAGATCTTTGGTAACGAATTGATCTTGCGGCAGCGGCGTGTCGAGACGCAGTTCCTCCGCGGAAACAGGCGTCCGTGCCGCGACCAATTGCACCGGCACTTTCGAGCGATTGATCGCTTCGAGCTTGATCGGAAACGTCTGCCCGAACGAAACCGTGGCGGTCGTCGTCGAGCTTTCGATATGCAAACCGAGACATGCTGCGATCAGCGCGTCGATCTCGCCGGCCTTGGTCGCGAACCAATCGTTCTTGTCGCCTTTGGTCAGAGCTGCTCGCAGCTCCAATAATTTCGGAACCGACGCCGCGGGATCGGCAGGAACGAATGTCGCGAGAAGCTGCTTTACCTTTTCCGCGATCGGTTCCGACTTCGGCGCTCGCGCCCAGGTCGTATCGATTCCATCGAACAGGCCGCTCGTCATCGGCGCGCCCTCGAGCAGCTTGAAATATTCTTTGCGCGCGCCGCGGCTGGGCGGCCTGCCGACGCCCTGGCTCTTGTGCATGCTCAAACTCGCGGCGGCGATCTCCGTAAACGCTTTGCCGAGGAGCGGATTGAATCCGCCGGCTTCAATCGTTGCGAGCCCGGCCTGATCGAACGGAATATTTCGGTTGGAAAAAAAGAAAGGCGACGTGTTCCAGACCAGGCGAGTCGGTTTCCAAACTTCGACCGAGCTCAACTGCTCCGGAAAACGTTTCGGATCGCCCGCGGCCTGGAACGCTTCCCGCGCCAGGATCGCGGAGGCTGTGTGATGTCCGTGCGTCTTGTCGTCCTCGGGGCTGAAACGTGTGACGATCACATCGGGCTTCCAGCGGCGGATCGTCCAGACGATGTCGGCAAGAATCTTGTCCCGGTCCCAAATGCGCAAAGTTTCCTCCGCGCTTTTCGAGAAACCGAAGTCGATCGCGCGCGTGAAAAATTGCTGGGCATGATCGAGCCTGCGCGCGGCGAGAAGTTCGTGAGTGCGAATGACGCCGAGGCGCTCGCCGAGTTCTGGCCCGATGAGATTTTGGCCGCCATCGCCGCGGGTCACAGAAAGATAAGCCGTCTGGTAGAGCGAACCGTTTGCCCACAACGCCATGAGGTTTGTGTTCTCGTCGTCGGGATGCGCGGCGATGTAGAGCACGCGCCCGAGCACATTCAGTTTCTGGAGCGCGAGCTGAATCTCCGCGGCATTCATCGGCGCCGGAAAATTTCCCGGCGGTGGCTCAGCCGCTGATATGACGACGGCGCTCAAGAAAAGAAAAGCCAGCGTTCTCCAAATAATCGGCGGACGGCGAGAAATCATAGGCATGGCAACGGACCTCCAGCGAGCGGCTCGCCTTCGCGACCTTCGCAAACTTCTCTTATTTGTTGATGTCCTGTTTCGCCTGCAGCCGCTCGATCAAACCCTGGATGTTTTTCTTTTGCGCATCCGCAACGGCCATCCCGAGGGCTTTCTTCGCGTCTTCGGTCGCACCGGCAAAATCGCCCGCGGCGGATTTGATCCGGGCATTCGACAAATGCGTGTAGGCAGTCTCGGGAGTTCGCTTCGCCACCGCTTGGAATATTTCCATCGCTTCGGCGTCCTTTTTCTCCGATTGCAGCCGGCGGCCGTACGAATAGAGCTGCACCGGCGATGTCTTCTCGAGCGCCTTGTCCCAGACTTTCTTCGCGTCATCCGGTTTGTTCATCGCCTTGAGCAGATCGGCTTTGGTCGTCAGGTTCTCGAACCGTTCCTCATTCTGGATCGAGAGGTCCACCCACTTGAGCGCCTCATCCAGATTGATCTTTTTCGTCAGGCAAAACTGCGCGGCCTGGTTCGGCGCCTGCCACTCATATTGCGCGCGCCCGCGCATCTGGCCGCGGATGTTTTGGAGCGTCGCCTCCGCATCGTTGATCGTGACCTTGAAGGGCACGGCGAGTTTCTCCCACTTCAACGTCACGATGGCCGAGTCCGGTTTCACTTCTTCAAACTCGTACTCGAGCGCCTCGTCCGTCTCCGCCGTGGGGCGCGGCTTCACTTCCACCCGGAGAGCGTCTTCCTCTTTCTTGTAGGTGTAACTTCCCCACGCTGTCGACATCTTGGAAAAAATCACCGTCCAGTTATCCGGCGTCGGCAGCATATGGAGGCCGTAGATTCCTTTCGCGAGCGGCTTGCCCTCGATCGAAACCGGATCGCTGAATTCGATGGTGGTGTTTTCGTTCGCGCCGGCGCGCCAGACTTCGCCGTAAGGAACGAGCACGCCCCAGATTTTTCGGCCATTCACCAGCGGCCGGTGGTAAGTGATCGTGATATCGGTCAACCCGACTCGCTGTTTTATCACGGCGAGCTGACTGACTTCCGGTAGCGTGAGATCGGCGCGCACGGCTGCCAATCCGAGAAGAATGAAAATGAAGGTGCTCGTGAGAATGCGTTTCATAAGGCTTGTGGCGTTGAGTTGAAACAGTTCCACCTCAACGGAAGCTGAGACAAGGTGAATTATCTTTTCGCTCAATCCGGATCATGGATCGCTCGCGCTTGAACTTTAATCTTGAGGCGCAGGCGAGCGGTTCGCGCGCGCGGGCGGCCACCTTTCGGACTCTGCACAATGAAGTGCAGACGCCGCTCTTCATGCCCGTGGGCACGCAGGCGACGGTGAAGGCGCAGCTCCCGCAAACGCTCGAAGAAGCCGGCTCGCAGATCCTGCTCGTTAATACTTACCATCTCCTCTTGCGGCCGGGCCCGGAGGTCTTTCGCCGCACTGGCGGGATTCACGGCTTCATGAGTTGGAACCGGTCCGTCCTGACCGATTCCGGCGGGTTCCAAATTTTTTCGTTGCCGCATTCGCGCGCAATCACCGAAGAGGGCGCGGTCTTTCAAAGCTACCTTGATGGTCGAACGATCCTGCTCAGCCCCGAAGTCAGCATCGAAACGCAAAAGGCGATCGGCAGCGACATCATGATGGCGCTCGATCATTGCATTGCGTCAACCGCGGATGAAGCGACCGCGCGCGCGGCGATCGAGATCACGCATCGCTGGGCGGCGCGCAGTCTGGCGGCACGTGGTGATTCGCCGCAATCGCTCTTCGGCATCGTGCAGGGCGCGCTCTTTCCGGAACTGCGGCGCGAAAGCGCGAATGCCTTGAGCGCAATGCCGTTCGATGGATATGCGATCGGCGGGCTGGCGGTCGGCGAAAGCAAAAGCGAGCGCGAGGAAATGTGCGAGTTCACGGCCGAGCTGCTCCCGCGCGACAAGCCGCGATACCTCATGGGTGTCGGAACGCCGCTCGATATTCTCGAAGCCGTCCATCGCGGCGTGGACATGTTCGATTGCATCATGCCGACGCAACTCGCGCAGCGCGGCGCGGTCTTTACCTCACGCGGTTTTTTGCAAATGCGCCGCGGCGTTTACAAATATTCCGACGAGAAACTCGATCCGACGTGCAACTGCCCGACCTGCCAGCGTTACTCGCGAGCTTACCTGCATCACCTGACGAAAACCGGCGAGACGCTCGGCTGGCAATTGCTCGGCAAGCACAACATCCATTTCTATCACCAGCTCATGCGGGAAATTCGAGAAAGCATTTTGGCCGATCGCTTCATGGAGCTTTACCGAGAGAAGCGCGCGTTCCTCCACGAATCGGACATGGACAACCCGATCCGCGCCCAGAAATCGAAACGAACAAAGACGCTGAGGTTGGGAAACTACGAAGTGCACAAAGCGTGGGAAGGCTTCGCCAGCATCCGCCAGATTTCTTCCGGCGAGATCATGCATTCGCGCACCGCGCCGATGGAGGAAGCGCGCACGCTTTACGCCGAGCAATCGAATCTGGCGGAGCGCGTGCGGCTTGATGCGAACGAAGATCCCGCGACTGCGGCGGCATTGATCATCTGGGATGTCGGGCTCGGTGCAGCGGCGAACGCGATGGCTGCGATCAATTGCTACGAAGAGCGGGCCGCTGCTGATCCCGTTCGTCCGTTACGCATCATCAGTTTCGAAAACGATCTCGATTCACTCCGGCTCGCCTTCCGGCACAACCGCGATTTTCCTTACCTGCGCCACAGCGGGCCGGCCGCAATTTTGACTGACGGCTCCTGGCAATCGCGCCAGCATCCCGGATTGAGCTGGCTGCTGATGCCCGGCGATTTTCTCGAGACGATGTCCCACGCTCCCGGGCCGCCCGATCTCATTTTCTACGACATGTTCTCCACCAAAACGTCGGCCGACCAATGGACGCTGAATGCATTTCGCCGTCTCTTCGAAGCGTGCGCGGGAAACGCCGCTGAACTTTTCACCTACAGTTGCTCGACCGCGAATCGCGCCTGCCTGCTCGCCGCCGGCTTTTATGTCGCGAAGGGCCGCAACGCCGGCGAGAAAATCGAGACGACAATCGCGTTCACTCCCGCTGCGCTAAAAACCTCCGACGCGGCGCGGCATGAATTGCTCTCACCCGATTGGCTTGCGAAGTGGAACCGTTCCGCCGCGAAGTTTCCCGACGAAATTTCGCCTAACGACCAGAGCGCTTTCGAGCAAGCGATCCGCAGCCACAAACAGTTCGAGATTTGTCCCAAAACCGGAACGACAAATCCCGAGCACGAAACTGGCGATTAACCGATCGCGCTCAGTTCAAAAATTTAATCGTCTGATAAGTAAAGGTTTATGACTCTTCGAAACTGGTGGCACGGGCATTGCAATAGGAGTCGGCATCAAACAACCCGATCCTATGAAAAACCAAAACAATCCCGCACCTGCCTTCGAGTCGACTTACACGTTGCTCGTTCGCTCTGAAGAGAACGACCGCGGCGCGCTGGAGAATGTCGCCTATTTCGTCTTCATTCTTAGTGTCGTGTTTTCGATCTGGCAGGCGGCGCGCCAGCCGGTGACGATTCCGGCCGGCGGCTTGACGCACACCACGTCGATTACACAGCAGGCGAATACACGCAGCGTCTAATTCCGATCGGCGCGGTTCTCACGCGCTTGTCGGCGTTTCAAGAATCGCGGTGCGATTGAGATCAAATTGCCAGCCCGGCGCCTTAAACAAAAGGTCGTGCCGGTGGCGTCTTTTTAGCGTGCACGACCGCTGCGCGCGATTCGCTTCGCAATTTCTGAATCCATTCCAGCCGGCCGACGCATCTCATTCTGGAAGGAACTTCACTGTCTCTCATTCCGACAACTTCAACCCTAACTCCAAATATGTTTGATACTTTTCGCCAGGATGTCCGCGTCGGTCTCCGAGTCCTCATCAAAGAGAAAACATTTTGCATCCTCGCCGCGATCGTCCTCGCGCTCGGCATCGGGGGCGTGACAACGGTATTCACTGTCGTGAACGCGTTCGTGCTCCGCGGCTTCTCCTTCCCGCATCCCGAAGAGCTGGCGAATGTCGGGCTTCTCGACCCGCAGGCGAATAACCAGCAGAACAACGGCGGCGCCGGCTTTATCCCAGCCGCCCAGGATTACGAAGATTTGCGCGCGGCCCAGCAATCGTTCGCGCTCCTGACCGGTTACCTCAGCGGCTCGACCATCAACGTTTCCTACAAGAATAATCCGCAGCGTTACACCGGCGCATATGTCACTGAAGATTTTCTCCGGATCCTCGGCGTCGCCCCAATCATGGGCCGCGATTTCACCGCCGACGACAACAAACCGGGCGCGGAGAAAGTGGCGCTGCTCGGTTATGAAATCTGGCAGCGCGATTTCGGCGGCAATCCGAACATCGTCGGCGAAAATGTCCGGATCAACGGCAAGGCGGCCACCATCATCGGCGTGATGCCGCAGAACTTTAAGTTCCCTCAAGCGGAACAGCTCTGGGTCCCGCTTTACAACGAATTTCCGCTCAAACAACGCGGGGATCCCACGAGTCTCGGAGTCCAGATGATCGGCCGCCTCAAGCCCGGCGTGAACTTCGACCAGGTTAATGCGGAATTCATCGGTCTCGCGCGCCGCCTCGCGACGGACAATCCCAAGACGAATGGACAGTTCACTTCCGCGAGCGTGCAGCCGCTGCTCAATGCCTTTGTCGGGCCGCAACTTCGCCAGACTGTTTATGCGATGCTCGGCGCCGTCATCGTGGTTCTGCTCATTTCGTGCGTGAACGTGATGAACATGCAATTTGGGCGCGCCGCCTTGCGCGCGAAAGAACTCGCGATTCGCGGTGCTCTCGGCGCGACGCGGTGGCGGCTCGTGCGCCAGATGCTGACGGAAAGCCTGCTCGTCGCCGTGCTCGGAGCGGTGGTCGGCATTTTCCTCGCCTACTGGGGAGTGAGCCTTCTGGTTCGCGCCACCAGCGCGTTGCCCTTCCCGCTGCCTTACTGGGTTAGCTTCACGATCGATGGCAAAGTCCTGCTGTTTACCGTCGGCATTACGTTAGTCGCGACGCTCGTTTCAGGATTTATTCCCGCGTTTCTCAGCTCTCGGGCGAATCCCGCCGAAGTAATGAAGGAAGGCGGCCGTGGCAATAGCAGCCGGCTGGTTAACGTCCTGACTCGGGTCCTGGTCGTGGGTCAGATTGCGTTGACCGCCACCTTGCTTATCGCCGCCACGCTCCAGATCAAATCGGTCCGCAACCAGACCGCTCTCAACTACGGCTACGACGAAGATGGAGTTTACAGCGCGCGAATGGGATTGTTTGAAGGCGATTACCCGACCTCCGAAGCGCGCCAGCAATTTTTCGTTCGCGTTTTGCGCTCGTTGCGCACGGATCCCGGGTTTGAAGGCGCGGCCATGACCGACCG
This sequence comes from Verrucomicrobiota bacterium, assembly GCA_041167545.1. Classification (GTDB taxonomy): domain Bacteria; phylum Verrucomicrobiota; class Verrucomicrobiia; order Chthoniobacterales; family UBA10450; genus AV80. The sequence continues at coordinate 21,447 of JBEEHT010000105.1, read as the reverse complement.
TTTCCGGATGACCTTCGCGAACTTCGGGCAATTCGAAGTGGACGGCCAAACCTACATGACCGATCGCGATCGTCCGCGGGGCAACTCGGAGTCCGTCTCGGACGGCTACTTCACCACGCTCGGCTTGAAAGTTTTGGAAGGGCGCGATTTCACAATCGAAGACTCCGATGCGAAGCAGCCGGTTGCGATCGTGAATGCGAGCTTCGCGAAAAAATGGTATGGGCAGGAAAGCCCGATCGGCAAGCGCGTCCGGCAATTCAATCCGGCCAAGCCCCAGGAGTGGCGCACGATTGTCGGTGTCGTGCCCGACATGCTGATGCAAGGCCCCTTCAACCAGCAGACGGACAGCGCCGGCTTCTATGTTCCGCTGCTCGCGGCCTCGCCCTCGCCGCAGTTCTGCACCATTGTCGTTAGGCCGCACCAAGGTCAGCGTGCTGATACGCTCGGACCGGTCCTCAGCCACGCCGTCGCGGGGCTTGATCCGAACCTGCCGGTTTACTTCACCGGCACGCCCGCGCGATTGCACGATGAAATTCTCGGCGTCAACCGCATCACCGCCAATCTCTTCACTATCTTCGGCGTCGCCGCGGTCGTCTTGTCCGCGGTCGGTCTCTACGGCGTGATGAGTTTCTCGGTCAGCCAGCGCACCCAGGAATTCGGCATTCGCATGGCGCTCGGCGCCAATGCGGCGCGAATTGTTCGCATGGTCATGACGCAAGGCGCCTGGCAGCTCGGCATCGGTTTGTTCTTCGGCGTCGGCGTGGCCGCTCTCTTGTTCGGTCTCGGCCGCCAGGCGCTTTCGAACTTCCTCTTCAAGGTGAACACGCTCGATCCCTGGATTTACAGCTCCGTTATCGTGCTGTTGAGCGCTGTCGCCGCCTTGTCCTGCTTCGTCCCCGCCCGCCGCGCCACGCGCGTGAATCCGATGGAAGCGTTGCGGACGGAATAGCGAGGAGTTCAAATAATCCCAGCCCGATGATGTCGCGTGCGGACTGTGGCAGAACGTCCGCTCATTTTGCGGTCCCACTTTACGATTGACGCCGAGCGGCATCCACTTGCTAGACTCAGGTCCGTCTGTGGCGCTGGCGGAGCCGAAGCGGCTCCGACCGGATCGTGCCGCGCCGCGATGCGTTGCAGCTACTTTCCCGCATGAATGCTTCCTCCCAGCGCCCGCCGTTTATTTACATCGTTGCGGCGAAGCAGGATGCCAAATGGCGTGACCGGATTCGTGTTGAGTTGGAAATTCAATCAGGATCGAAAGTTACTGTCTGGTCGCGTGGCAGTCTTCCGACGGGTTCGCAATGGAGGAAGGAGATGGAGCAAGCGCGGGAGCAAGCCGCTGGCGCTGTGGTCGTGCTCTCAACTCACAGCGTCAGTTCGGAATACGTGCGAGAGGAAGTCGAGCATCTCCAGCAACTCGGCGCGCTGCTTTTTCCAATTGTCGCCGAGCCATGCGAATGGGGGGAGTTCCCCGGTGTGGCCCGCATAACGATTTTCGATGAGGCTCGACCACTGAACAGTCATCCCGCCGAGATTCAGAACACCAAGGTCGCGGAGTTTGCTCGCGCGGTGCTCGCGCGCGTTCACGACGAGCAGACATCTCTTTCGCAGGAATCGCAGCAGTCCCAGCGGGATCATGCGAGCAAAGAACGGGAGGGCGAGAAAACTTCGGAGCAGCAGGAGGAGGAAGATGATGCGCGATTACGGGAGTGGGGCGTGAAGCTATCTCCAAGGAACATGGTGGTAGATTTCCTCCAAGCGCAGGAGGGAGGATTGGGACGAGACCAGATGGCGGAGATAATCGAGGTTTTGGCGAACGATCAGCGGCAAATTCGGAATCGCTTTGGGGCGGATACGGAGCTGCCACGGGAAGCGCGGAGGATGATCGCCCGGCTAAGCCGTGCCGAGGCGGAGTTCCGGCAAGGGCTGGAGACGCTGCCCGCGGAACCTACGGCTGTGACGCCAGAATCGACCAGCGGTGAAGGCGATGAAACGGCACGGCAAAAAGATCCTACGGCTAACAGCACAGGCACTTCCCCCCCTGCTATCGATTTGTTCTCGTCGAGTTCCCGCCGCGCTCTGGATTGGGCCGACACATTGCGGAAAGGACTCGCGCAACGTCATGTGCATACCGAGCATCTCATAGCGGCGCTTTATCATAGCGACGATGAGCGCGTCCTCGATGCTTTTAACAAAGCGGGAATCGATTGGCCTAAGCTCCTATCGGTGTTGCACCAGAGCGACTCGAAGATTCCGATTAATCCCGATGAAATTCGTGTCGAATCCGGCAAGGCGACAGCACTGCCTGATTTGTCCGGCGGCGTCAAAGCTGCCCTTGAGCTTGGCGTCGCTTTGGCTAGATCAGAAAATAGCTACGCTGTGCTGCCGCATCATTTGCTCTTTGGCGTCCTTTCGGTTGACGCGCCCGCAGCTGAGGCTCTCCAGGGTCGCGGTCTGCGGCGCGAGTTACTCAAGCAAAAAACAGGTCCCCCGCCGCCTCGCATTGGCTCGCCGCGGGGCCGAGTCAACGCCGGGCGCGATATCCCTGGCGTCAGTTCGGACGTGGCGAAGGGAGTCGATTTGCTCGATATCGAAGCAGAGGTCGCGGCGCTTTGCTCGGTGATCGCCGCCCGCGACGTGCAGCCACCGTTGTCGATCGGGCTCTTTGGCGACTGGGGAACTGGGAAGAGTTTCTTCATGGAGAAAATGTGGGAGCGGATTGTGTCTCTCGAGAAGGAGGGCGCCGCCGAGAACTCGCCATTCTCTTCGCACATCGTCCAGCTCAAGTTCAATGCCTGGTATTATATCGACACCAATCTCTGGGCGACGCTGGGCTCCGAGATTTTCCGCGGGTTGGCCGATGCCCTGGCCGCTGACAACACCCAACCCGCGCAAGCCCGGGAACGCCTCCTCGCCGCAGCGGCGAGCCAGCGCGACGTCGTTGCCGAAGCCGAACGCCGGACCAATGCTGCGTCCGAACAGTTGCATCAAAACGAAGAGCGTCTCACCCGGCTAGCGAGCGATGAGGCCGATATTGACTCCCGGCTAAGCAGGCCCTCCAGCATCTTGCGCGCGGCGTACCGAGTCGCCGTTCAAGATCCCCAAGTGCAAGCTAAAGTCGCTGAAGCCGCCAAGACGTTGAATATTTCAAACGTCAAAGCGGCCGCCACGGAGACCAAGGCTCAGTTGATGGAATTGCATGGGCTCTTAGGGCTTGCCCGAGCGACATGGCTAGCAGGACGCCGGCACAAAAAAATCACGGTGCTCTCGATCCTGGCTGCGGTGATGATCGTCGCGATATCGTACGCTCTCACTAAGGCCTCCGGGTGGGCGAAAGAAATTAGCCTGGATACAGCGTTCGGTCGTGTGGCCGCATTCATTACGGCGATCGCGGCGGCGTTGGGACCACTCGCATCGAAAGCACGGACGGCATTAACGTTCATTCGCAAAGCTCGGGAGCAATCACTCACGGTGGTGGACGAAGAAAGACGAAAAAAAGAACAAGAGCTCCGCGCGCGAAAACAGAAGATTCAGGAGGAGACTGTCAGCTTACAGAAGCGGGTGGACGAAGCCACCGTGGTCCTCGCAAAACTCGAGCAGCAGTTGGAGGAGCTGCGGGCGGACCGGCAGATGTCCAACTTTATCAAGAGCCGCAACGAAAGCCGTGACTACACCAGCCATCTGGGCGTAATCGCTCGAGCTCGGGACGATTTCCAGCGCCTCAGCAACCTGCTCGAAGAGGTGCGCAAGCAAACAGAAGAAGAGAGAAAGGGCAAACTCCTCGAAGAGAAGCTGCTTCTGCCGCGCATCGATCGCATCATCCTTTACATCGACGACCTCGACCGCTGTCCGGAAGATAAGGTCGTCGATGTTCTTCAGGCGGTGCACCTGCTGCTGGCCTTCCCGCTTTTTGTGGTTGTTGTAGGCGTGGATTCCCGGTGGCTGCTTCACTCGCTGAAACAGCACTCCCGCGCCTTTCACTCCGAGAGGAATGGCGACGCAGGCGAACTGGATGAGGAACGGCTCCACTGGCAATCGACCCCGCTCAATTACCTCGAAAAAATCTTTCAAATCCCGTTTTCGCTGCGCCCCATGCAACCGGGCGGATTCGCGGATCTCGTCGAAAAGCTCACCGAGCCCAGGAAGTTTTCGCAAGAGGAAACGGATCCAGAACAAGCGGAGTCGGTTGCTGGGTTGAAATCCAGCTCCGTTGTCCATGGCCAGGAAGCCGAGCCGCAAGTGGATGTAACTCCCACACCGGTGCCCGCAGCCCTAGTGAGTGTCGCGCCGCTGGCTCCGCAAAACGGCGGACGGACCGCCACCGATAAAAAGCGAACCCCTTTCAAACCGCTCAATCTCAGCAATGACGAGCGAGAATTCATGAAACGCCTCCACCCACTCATTTCGACGCCTCGCGCAGCCAAGCGGTTCGTTAACGTTTACCGGCTCCTGCGCGCCCTAAGCGATGAGGACGAAGCTTTCCGGGGAACGAAAGAACGCGCCGAGCACCGGGCGGTGCTGGTATTGCTGGCGATCCTCACCGGGCACCCCAGCCAAGGTACTGAGTTGTTGCGCGATCTGCTCGATGGCCAAGCCACCGACACCAGTTGGTGGGAGTTTATGGAAACTTATCGTTCCCGCGGTAAACCGAAATCCAGTCTCGGAGCCAGCCAGGCTGAAGCCGAACGGTGGCGGCATTTTTTTGAAAAGATTGATGAGGTACGAAATGACGTGCGCGAGACTGGGTCCTGCCGCGATTTTGACGAATCGTGCGATGGGTTCGTGAAGTGGGCCGGCCAGGTGTCCCGGTTCTCTTTCCAGTCGGCTCGGGTTGTCTTGCAACGGACGAGCGAAGACCCCCCAACCAACGAACCCGTTACTCCAGCGTGACCGGTTCAATCCACGTTCCATCGCGAGGACGAGCCGGGTCAATCCATCTCCGTGCGCAGCGCAGCACAACGGAAGCGCTGCGCTCCAAGGCGGCGAATCGTGCTAGATTGACGGTCGGATGTTTGAGATCAAGGCGAAGGATAAGATAGTCGAGCGCGCTCTGCTGATAGGCGCGTACCTCGACCACGACAAGAAAGCGGACGCGCAGAGTTTGCTCGCGGAATTGGAAGAGCTGGTCGACACGCTGGGGCTTCCGGTGGTCGAACGGATGCTGGTGCATCATCGCGAACAGCACCCGCGTTATCTGATTGGCTCGGGCAAGGCACAGGAAATTGTCGATCTCGCGAAGAAACTCGAGTGCGATGTGCTCGTTTTCGACAACGAGCTCAGCCCTTCGCAGCAGCGTAATTGGGAGGAACTCGCCGGGATGACTGTCGCGGATCGGCATGAAATCATTCTCGATATTTTCGGCGCGCGCGCGCAGACGCGAGAGGCGCGGATCCAGGTGGACCTCGCGCGGATGGAATATTCGCTGCCGCGTTTGACGCGCGCCTGGAGTCACCTCGGACAGCAGGGCGGCGGGATCGGCGCGAAAGGCGAGGGCGAAAGCCAGCTAGAACAAGACAAGCGGAAGATTCGTTTGCAGATCGATCGGCTGAAGCGCGAACTGGAAACGGTGCGGCGCGCTCGCGCGACTCAGCGCAAAGATCGCAAGCGCGCGCCGGTGCCGAACGCCGCGATCGTGGGCTATACGAATGCGGGCAAGTCGTCACTCCTACGCCGGCTGACGGGCGCCGACGTTTTGATCGAGAATAAACTTTTCGCCACGCTCGATACGACGACGCGAAAAATTGCGCTGCCGAACAAGCAACCGCTGCTGCTCACCGACACGGTTGGTTTCGTCCGCAAGTTGCCGCATCAACTCGTCGAAGCCTTCAACGCCACCCTCGAAGAAGCCGCGCTCTCCGACTTTCTCATCCACGTCCTCGATGTCTCGCAGCTCGAGGTGATGGAGTTTTACAACACGACCATGAAGGTGCTGACCGATCTCGGCGCCGACACTCGGCAGATGCTCGTGGTCTTGAACAAGATCGACAAGGTGGCCGATCCTGACGCGCTGTTTGCATTGCGCCGGCATTTTCCCGACGCGGTATCAGGCTCGGCTCTGACTGGTGAGGGCATGGACGAATTGATCGAGCGCATTTCTGAATTCGTCGCGAGAGGGACGATGACGGTCGAGCTCTGGCTGCCCGCGGCGCGCGCGGATTTGCTCGCGCGTTTGCATCGTGACGGGACCGTCCGCGAAGCCGATTACGGGGATGAGTTTACTAAAGTGTTGGCAACGATTCCGACTCGTTCGCTTGAAGTGTTCGCGCCATTTCTTGCGCCGCCGGTTTCGGAGACGCTTGCGGCTCCGGAACGCACAGTTCGCACGTGACGCAGCCCACGGGGGCGCGGCTACAGAAGAGCTCGCGCGAAACGAAAGCCGCTCAGTTGTTTAACGGGCGCGTTCCTGGATAGCGCCAGAAACTGAAAAGTGGTTCCGAGAAATTCGGGATGGAGCAGCGTTTGAAGTGCGCGGCGCATTGCAGGTGAGGATCGCGGGCCGAATTCCTCCTGCATCAATCCGCTGATCAGGCCGGTGAAGAAATGATGCTGATCGGCGAAGCCGGTAACGGAGAGACCGTTTTGTTCGCCGCGCTCGGCTACGCTTGTCCAGTCAACGTGCGCCGTGATATCGGCATGACCGATTTCGCGGAGCGGCGAACCAAGAGCTCGATGCTGCGCGTAACATTGCAACGTGCCGTTGCTCCGCTCAGACGCGTACATCTTCTCGCGCGCATAGCCGTAATCGATCGCCAGCAAATAACCGCGCACCAATTTTCCCGAGACCTGCCTGATCCAGTCGGACGCCGCAAGATTCACCTCGGTCTGGTAATCATCCGGCAACGACTGCGGAAGTTTTTCGGTATGGCGGCGCAGTGTGTCATCCGCAATCGGCGCACTGACGAAATCAAATCCGTCACCGGAAATCGCGACGAGCTCCTCCTCCCACTTGCCTTGCTTCCGCCTCAGCAAGTGGACAGGATTAGCGTCGATCAATTCATTCGAGAAATGAACGCCGCAGAATGGTTCGAGATCGGCGAGAGAATTTCCCCAAGTCATCTTTCCGGCGAAACCGGAAAGCGTTTCCGTCTGCCGTTGCCGCAGAATCGAGAACGGTTCGATGATGCGATACCGCAGCGCCGAAAAAAAATCCGGCGCCTTCCCCTGCGCCGCTTCGAGAACATCGCGGGCGAAGTCGCCATGGTGCGCGCCTTGTTCGACAATAACAAAATCGCCGGGACATCCCATCACTTCCCACATCTCGGCGAATTGCGCCGCCAGCATCCGGCCGAAGAGCGGGCCAACGCTGACGTTCGTGAAATAATCGCCGTGCCGGCCGATCGAGCATCGTCCGGAACTGTAATAGCCGAACTCCGGATGATAGAGCGCCTGCTCCATGAACCAGGCAAACGTCACCGGCCCGTGAGCGCGGATCGTCTCCGCGATCAACTCCACCAGAGCGGGTTCACCGGTCGCCATCATCGGTCGTTTGCCGTTTGGATTTTGCTTCGAATTGCACCTAGGTTGCGCGCGACAGAGTAAAGTTAGCATGCCAGTCTCCTATCTACCGCGACCGCAGGTGGAATACTTTCACCGCCCCTGGTACGCCAGACGCAAATTCTACATCCCGATCGGCAGCGCGCTCGTCCTGCTCCTCGGTTTCGGAATCTATTTCTGGATCCTCGCCGGGACGATGAGCCAGGAGGCCGCCACTTTCGATCTCAACAAGCTCGAACAAATGGAATCGGCGAGCGTGATCCTGGATCGCAACGACAAGATCTTTGGTCAGATCTACGTCGAGAATCGCGAGACGGTTCCGTACGACCAACTCCCGCGCGATCTCGTCAATGCCGTTGTCGCGATGGAAGACAACAAATTCTATCAGCACGGCGGTTACGATCTTTCCGGCATCATGCGCGCGGCCCTGAAGAATTTTACAGCCGGCCACGTGCGCCAGGGCGCGAGCACGATCACGCAGCAGCTCGCGCGCAATAGTTTTGCGCTCAAGGAAAGAACGTTCCGGAGGAAATTGCTCGAGATCTATCTCTCGAAGCGAATCGAGGAGCGCTTCGGGAAACAGAAGATCATGGAGCTCTACCTCAACCGGATTTACTTCGGCGGCGGGTTGTATGGAGCCGAGGCCGCGTCCCGCGGTTATTTTGGAAAACCGGCGCGCGACATGTCGCTTACGGAATGCGCCACGCTCGCCGGGTTGATCAAAAGCCCGAACAAACTTTCGCCGTGGGGCGACAAGGCCGCGTCACGTGAAGCGCGGAATCTTGTGCTGACGCGAATGCGCGATCTTGGCTTCATCTCGCGTGAGCGCTGCGAGACCGCGCAGGCCGAAGAGGTCGTGATCGGCAGCCGGCAAAGCGCGCAGGGCCAGACCTACGCCGTCGATTACATCCGCCAACAGGTCATCGCCGCCGTCGGCTGGGACCGCGCCATGAATGAAGGCTACCGCATTCACACCACGATCGATGCCGAGTTGCAAAAGGTGGCGGAAGAATCGATGCGCACGCATCTCGCGCAAGCCGAGCAGCATCCCGGTTACAACCATCCCACTTATGAAGTTTACGCCGCTCGGTATAAGAGCGCGAAACAGCTCGCGGTGCCGGCGGTTACGGTCGCGCCGGATTATTTGCAGGGCGCTCTCATTGCGCTCGATAATCAAACCGCCGGCATTCTCGTCCTGATCGGCGGCCGCGATTTCGAGCACAACCAATACGATCGCGCGTTGCAAGCGAAGCGTCCGGCCGGCACCGCGATGAAGCCGTTCGTGTACGCCGCCGCTTTCGAGAATGGACTCTTCCCCGGCTCGCTCGTGGAAGATTCGGCGCTCGATAATCGCGCGGTCATGATCGGCGGGACGACCGGGATTTTAGGCGAATGGGGACCCGAATCGGAGGAGAACCGTTACGAAGGAGCGATGACCGCGCGGGAGGCGCTCGCGAAATCAAAGAACGGCGCGACCGTCCGCATCGGCATGACGGTTGGCGTCGATCCGGTCATTGCGCTCTGCCGCGCCGCCGGGATTCGCTCCGCGCTGCGCCCGTTCCCGGCCACGTTTCTCGGCAGCAGCGAGATTACGCTCGCTGAACTCGCTCTGGCCTACACGATTTTCCCCAATGGCGGCTGGCGTCCCAACGCGCCGCACATTCTCGATCGCATCGAAGAAAAAGATGGCACCGTCGTCTGGCAGGCGCCGGCGGATCGGGCGCGACAGACCGTCGTCAAGCCGGAGACTGCCTACGAAGTCCACACCTGTCTGGTCGATGCGCTCGACTCGGGCACCGGTCGCATCGCCCGCGAAAAATTCGGGCTGAAGAAATTTCCCGCGGCCGGCAAAACCGGCACCGCCTACGATTTTACCGATGCGCTTTTTGCGGGATACGACAGCTCGATCACCTGCGCCGTCTGGGCCGGGTTCGATAAGCCGCAAAAAATTTATCGCGGCGCGTTCGGCGGCGAGATCGCGCTGCCGATCTGGGTCGATCTGATGAACGCGGCGAACGAGCGCTATCCGGCCAAAGAGATTTCGCAGCCGAAAGGAATGCAGAAGGTCGAGATTTGCACGCGCTCGGGCCTGCTCGCGACCGACAAATGTTACGACATCGTGAAATCTGGTAGTGGCGAAGGCGTGCGCAAACGCACGACTTACGTCGAGATCGCGACGGCCGCGCAAACGCCCACAGAGCCGTGCAACGTCCACGGCGAAATGCGCACGCGGCTCGTGCGCGATTTGCCGGCCTCAGGATTCCCGCGCGCCTCTCTCGCCGTCGATCCAAAGCAGGTCTCGCCAATTACTCCACAGGGTCCGGTTCTCCTGGCAGAAAACGATCCATACAACGCCGTAAACTCGACGATGAAACCGAAGCCGACGCCGGAAAAAGAGAAGCCGGAGACCCCAAACTCGCCGAAGTCGAGCGAGGAAAACAATCTTCCCGATCCGACGAAACCTGTCTTGAAAGCGGAGGCGGTCGAACCGGATCCGACAAAGCTGGCACCCAGAGCGGAAGCGGTTGAGTCTCCGGCGATCAAGCCGGTCCTGAAAGCCGAACGAGTTGAGCCCGATTCAACCAAGCCAGTCCTCAGAGCCGAACCGGTTACCCCAACGCCGCCGAAGCAGATTCGTCGCGCTGAACCCGTTCACCCGAGCGATCAAATTCCGGCCGAAGACATAATCAAACCAACGCCGCCGCCACCGTCGGATTTCGGCGATTGAATATGGCGCCCGCGAATCCGGCCAATTTTCGTCTCACGGTTCTGAATCCGGGTGGACGCGATCCGCAACAATACTTTCCCGATGGCGCCGGTGAGATAACGCAGCCGCATCAGCCGACAAACTTTCATGCTTATTCGGCCTGCACCCGTGGAAGTTTTCAACGTGAGACCAAAGCGGCCGTGGCGGAGGCGATGCCGGTTTTGCTTTTGTTGCGCGGCGACTTCACCGCTTCGGAGCGCGCGCTGGCTGCCTTGCAGAACGCTGGGCGCTTCGTGGCCGTTTCGTTAAAGGAAACGGGGTTGCATCAAATCGCGAATCAGCTTCGCGATCCGGCTCGGCTCGCGCGTTTCGTTCGTCTTGTGCGGCGCGCCGATGGTTGCATCGCGCCGACACCGGAGGCCGCTGATCTTTTCCGAGCGATTCGCGGTAAATCGGATCGGGTTGCTTTCATTCCAACGCCGTACCCGATCGACGATAAGCGCTGGGATTTTTCGCGACCGATCGAGGAACGTTCCGGCATCTTGATTGGAACCCGGGAATGGGGTGTGCCGTCGCGAAATCATCTCGCCGCTTTGTTGCTCGCGCGGAGAGTCAGCGAAGAGACCGGGGCGCCAGTCACCGTCTACAATTTCGATGGGCGCAAGGGCGCGCGGCTTCTTTCAGAGATCGGGTTCAGCGCGGACAAGTTGCGCGTCCTGACAAAAAAACTGGCCTATCCGGATTACCTGCGCGAACTCGCAAGGCACAAAATCGTGCTTCAACTCGACACGAGTTTCGTTCCAGGACAGGTGGCGGGCGACGCGTTGCTGTGCCGCGTTCCGTGCATTGGAGGTAACGGCGCGATTGAACGTCTGGCGTTTCCAGAGCTGTGCGGTTTCGCGCGATCGATCGACGACCTCGGAAAGACGGCGACAAGTTTACTGAGGGATCTCGGACCTTACGAAACCAGCATTCGCGCGCTGATACCCGCCGCCTCCAAAAACCTCGGCTTCGGAATAGTCGCCAAACAGTTGGCGGAGTTCTTTAGGTAGGGACGGCCTGCGCGATGAGCCGGCTCGACGAAATTCTGCAGGTGAAACAGACGGAGGTCGAACGCCTGCGTCCGCACCGCGAGGAGCTGCACAAGGCGGCTTTGCTTCGGAACGATTTCCGGCCTTTCGGTTCCGCGCTCCAGCGCGGACCCGGTCAGGTCGCGCTCATCGCGGAAATTAAGAAGGCCTCGCCTTCGGCCGGCGTGATCGTCGAGGCGTTCGATCCACTCGCGATCGCGAAGAATTATTCGCGCGCGGGCGTCGATGCGATCTCGGTCTTGACCGACGAACAATTCTTTCAAGGCCGGCTTAGTTATCTCGATCTGATCCGGCCGGCGGTCGTTCAGCCGCTTTTGCGCAAGGATTTCATGCTCGATGAAATCCAGATCGCGGAATCGGCCGCAGCGGGCGCGGACGCAATTCTTTTGATCGTGGCGGCGCTCGATCAGCGGCAACTTATTGCCCTTCTCGAGACTGCGGACACGTATCAGCTCGATGCGCTCGTGGAAGTGCACACGCTCGAGGAACTCGACCGCGCCCTGGAAACGAGTGCGCGAATTATTGGAATCAACAATCGGAACCTGGCGACGTTTGAAGTGGACCTCGGCGTCACCGAAAGTTTGAGCGAGGAAGTTCCGGATGGAATCGTGCTGGTCAGCGAAAGCGGGATCAAGACGGCGGAAGATCTGGAGCGGATCAAGGCGTGCGGGGTTGATGCGGTGTTGATCGGGGAAGCATTGATGCGCGCGCAAGCCGGGACGATCGATCTTCCAACCGCGCGCAACAGCAAGTAGCGCTACCGGAAGATCTGCTTCACCGCCGCCCAGAGACCTGGACGCACCGCTTCGCTGGATTTCGCGGCGCGAGCCACTAACACCGGCACATTCGCGCGGTTCACAATGCTCCGCGTCAGATCGACCATGATGTAATGGCCAAGCGGGCCGCGGGTCGGCGAGGAACCGGTGACGATGAGATCGTGTTTTCGTGCGCCGGCTTCCGCGAAAATCTGACTAAGAACCATGCCGTGACGCACGCGCACCTCGGTCGGAACGCCAAGCCGCTCGATGCTTTCCTTCTGCGCGCGCAGATTTCGGCCGAGCTCGGAGCCCGATTCCAAAAGCGCGTCAACGTCTTCTTCGCGACGAACGAGATCGGCGTAGATCGCCGGCGGTTCCGCCATCACGTGCAGCAGCGTGACCGACGCGCCCACAGCGGCGGCGACTTTGCCCGTTAATTCCACCGCGGCATCGATGTATTTTTTCCCGCCGGTGCAGACGAGAAAACTTTTCAGGGTCTCGCACGCACCTGTCGCGAGCATAACGGGAGACGGAATCGCCTTGATTACTTCGTAGGTTTTTTCGGCGCGCCAATAAAGGCCCGTGGTCCCCTTGCGCCGCGCGCCGATGATGGTGAGATCGTATGTTGTCTCGGTCGTTTGGTGCAGAATCTCCCGAATCGGTTCGCCGGTCCGCAAGACAAGTTCGGGTGAAACCCCGTAACCGCGCAATTTTTCGGCCTCGCTTTCCAAAGCTTCGCGCAACGGCTTTTCGTCGTCCGGCATTTCCGCGATCCCGAGCAAAGTGGTCTCGGCCTCGCAGGGCGCTGCCACCAGGCCGCCAAGCATGATCGGCTTATCGGCCGGGTCGGTGCCGTCGCTGCAAATCAGGATGCGCATGGAGTTAAATTTTGTGCCCGGTCATCAAGGTGTAAATGACGATCGCGGCGCCGATCAATGGCAGCGGCACGAAGGCCAGCCGGATTTTCGGCCCGGCAAAATATTGGGTCGAGATCGCGCCGATCTGCGCGCCGATTGCGGCGCCGGTATGCATGACGAGCGCGATGAGAATATCGACGTTGCCCTTGATCGCGTGACTGAAAGTGCCGTAGCTCGCCGAGATGATGATTTCGAAAAGATCGGTACCAACGGCGAGATGGGTCGGAATTCCGAGGACATAGACGAGCATCGGCATCCGGATGTATCCGGCGCCGCCGCCGAGAAAGCCGCTGAAGAGGCCGCCAATGAAGGAGACCAGGATGATCACCCAAAGCGAGATCGCTTTCACGCCGGAGGTCGGCAGCGAAATCATCGGCCAGAGATGGAAACGCTGAATGGCGGCGGTGCGATGGCTGAAGGAGGATTCGTCCTGTTTCGACGCGGTTCCGGGGACCTTGCTGCGCGGCCGGCGTTTTTTTTGAAACTGAAGCGTTCGCCAGGCTTCCCAGATCATGAAACTCGAGATGCTCACATAGATCACGATCGAGACAACGCTCACGACCAGGTTCACGTTGCCGGCGCGCTTCAACATCTGGATCAATTGCGCGCCCACTTCCGCGCCGCCCATGGTTCCGATCGCCATGATGAAGCCGAGACGCAGATCGACGTTCCCGAGCGCGCGATGCCGCTTCGCTGCCACGACGGATTTTCCCACGATGTGCGCGAGGTCCGTCCCCACCGCGAAGTTCCAATCCAGGCCGACGGCACGCAACGCCGGGCCGGCGATGAAACTGCCGCCCACGCCGAAGAAGCCGCCCAGAACGCCAATCAGGAACCCGATCGCAGCCAGATAAATCGGACTGATGTGCGAATTCGAGATCGGGAAAAACATGCGTTATTCCGAACGGCCGCCGCGCAACAGCCGGAATAGCCAGGTCGTGATGCTTTCGAGGACCACGGCCTGTCCGATGATGAGGACGATCGCGACGAGCGCGTAGGTTTTGACGTGATGCAGATGTAGCTCCTGCAACCAGCCGGCCAGGAAATGCAGGACCAGGAAGAAATATCCGGTCACGAAAACCGCGTAGACGGCCAGCTCGACCACGAAGGCACGGAGAGTGGCGGAAGTCTTGGCTTTCATGGTTTAAAACCGGCGGACATCACCCACTCTTCGCCGTTGGCCTCAACGATGGTCGCGCCTCACCGGCGCTGCCAAGCAAATATCCATTGCGCCAGGGGTGTTTCCTCCTACCTTCCATTTCGCTTTTAGCGGGGAAAATCATGGCTGACGCTGCAAATAAATATCCGGAAAACGTCGAGGGGAAATTCTACGTAGATGATCAGTGCATCGATTGCGATCTCTGCCGCGAAACCGCGCCGGCCAATTACAAACGCAACGACGACGGCGGCCACTCTTACGTTTACAAGCAGCCGGAATCGCCCGAGGAAGACGCGCTCTGCAAGGAAGCGATGGAAGGTTGTCCGGTCGAAGCGATCGGAAGCGACGGGGCGTAGTGTAGTCGCGGGCCTGGGGCCCGTTTTTCAGAATGTCGGCCAGCATTCCAGTCGCGCTCACCATCGCCGGTTCCGACAGCAGCTCGGGCGCGGGCATTCAGGCGGACCTGAAAACTTTTGGCGCCTTCGGCGTCTATGGACTGACTGCGCTCACTGGTGTCGTTGCAGAAACGCCGGGCATCGTGTCGCGAATCGAGCCGGTAAGCGTCGGGATGGTCCGGGAGCAAATCGAAATTCTTCTCCGTAGCTTTCCCGTCGCCGCCATCAAGACGGGGCTGCTTTTCTCCGGCGATATTGTCTCGGCGGTCGCGCAAACCCTTCGAACTCACGCAGCGAAAACGAGTGCCGTGACGCCGCTCGTGATCGATCCGGTGATGGTCGCGACGAGTGGCGATCTTCTTCTGCGGGCGGATGCGATTGAGACTTACGAACGCGAGCTGTTCCCGCTCGCGGCGTTGCTGACTCCGAATCTCGGCGAGGCCGCGCGGTTGTTGGGCGAGCCGATCGCGGATTTGCCCGCGATGCGCAAAGCCGGCGCGGCGCTGACAAAAAAATACGGCGTTCCAATATTGCTGAAGGGCGGCCATCTCGCCGGCGAGAACGCGATCGATCTTCTTTTCGCCGGAGACAAAGTCGTCGAATTCTCCGCGCCGTTTTCGCGCGGGATTGCGACGCACGGGACGGGATGCACTTACTCTGCCGGCATTGCCGCGGGTCTCGCAAAAGGTTTAGCGCTCGAAGAGGCCGTGCGATCCGCGAAGAAATTCGTGACGGCGACGATCTCGCAACATCTCGCCTGGAAAAGGGCGGGAGAGACGCCCCTCTACGCGCTCAACCATTCGCCGACCTAGCCGACTTTCGCGCTTTCGGTTTTTTCCCAGCGCTTTTCCCGCATCGCTTCGAGCGCTGCGGCGGTCTCGGCCTGTTTCTTACTCCGACCGGTGCCCTCGCCAAGTTCGATCCCTTCCCACACGGCGCGCACGATAAAAGTTTTCTGGTGCTCCGGACCCGTCTGCGAAATCAGCTCATAAGCAGGGCTCCGCGGCGAAATAGCCTGGAGCAACTCCTGCAAATGACCTTTCGGATTGATATCGGTCGGTTCCTCGACGACCTGCGCCAGCTCGTCGGCCGCCTGTTCCAAGATAAAACGACGCACCGCGGCGAGATCGCTATCGAGATAAACCGCGCCCACGAGCGCTTCGAATGCGTCCGCCAGAGTCGAGTTGCGCACCCGGCCGCCGCTCGCCTCTTCGCCGCGCCCCATCATGAGATAACTTCCGAGATCCATCGCCGCGGCATGGACGGCCAATGCCTCGCGCGAGACGAGCCGCGACCGGAGCTTGGTTAACTTACCTTCCGCCTCGGCGTGGAAATGTCCGTAGAGATGCTCGGTGATGACGAGCTGAAGAACGGCGTCGCCCAGAAACTCCAGGCGCTGGTTATCGAAATGGGATCGGTGCGTCTCGTGCCGCAGACTCGGATGGGTGAGCGCCTCGGCGAGGAGAAGCGGGTTCCGGAATTTGTAACCGATGCGTTCTTCGAGCGGATTCACGGGCGAGCGATTCTCCCAATATAGATCGTATACGTCGGATAGGTCCTATTTCTTCTGGAAAATCCCGATCGATGTCACCAGATCCAGGGCGCGCTGCAAAACCGGATCGTGTACCGCGGGCTTGTCCGTCGTGCGGGTCCGGCGTTGCGCGGCCTCCAACGCCTCGAGCTCCGGGTTCTTGCCTGAAATAAGAGCCGCTTCGTTCAAGTGCGGCCGCGAGTTCTCGACCACGAACTGCGTCATTCCTTTTTCGCGACTGACTTGAAAGATTTCTCGCTTGTCCACCGCCGGCATTTCCACGGGCAGATCGGGTTTCAATCCGCCGGGAAAAAGCGGCCGGCCTTCGGGCAGGATCGCTTCGCCCACCGCTACTCGCAGCACCTTGCCGCTCGGAAGTTTCAAATCCGAATATTCCACCGCGCGCCCGGCAGTTTGCTGGCCGATGATCAACGCCTTGTCATAAAGCCGGACGACGCCGGCAATCGCTTCGGATGCGCCGGCCGTGTCGCCATCAGCGAGAACAATGGTCAGACCCTGATAAGCCGGCTCGTGGTCCGAAGTAAAAGTGCGTTCCTGTCGGGCGGTCGTCTTACGCAGGGTAAAGAGCGGTTTATCCTTTGGACAAAATCGTTTGGCGAATTCGGCGGCCAATGGAAAATCATTGGTCGCCGGGCTGGCGCGCAAGTCGATCACAGCCGCGTCCACTTTTTTGGCGGCGAACGTTTGCAGGTTGGCGTCGAGCGCGGCGAGATTCGGGCGAGTCAGCGCCCCGAGCCGGAGATAGCCAATGTGGCCTTCGAGAATCTCACCGAAAAATGGCGCGGCCGGTTCCGCAGGTTCCGCCGCGGCATCAGACAGCAGGATTACCCCGCGCCCGAGACGCGTGAGAATCCCTTCAAACGTAGCGCGGCTCAGCTCGGTTTCGTTCAGCGCCTCGGGTTTGATGTAATTATTCTTCAAAAGCTGGATCGCCTCCTTCAGTTCGGCCGAATCCATCGAATCGATCAGCGCTTTGGTCGTCGGCGTAGCCGCTGGCGAAGCAGACGGCGAACCCGCGGGTTTGGCCGGAGACTGCGCGGACAAATTGGTATTCCACCCGCAAAGGAGGATCAAAAGCAGAGAGACGCGCCGGGACATCAGTGGCCCACGATCTTATCTTCAACCGCGCCAAGAGCAATATCCCGGCGGTAATGACAGCCTTCGAAATGAATTTGCGCGGCAGCTTTGTAAGCCTCGGCGCGCGCGACCGCGATCGTTTCGCCGAGGGCGGTCACGGCGAGAACGCGTCCGCCGGCTGTGACCACGGCGCCGTTTTCGCGACGCGTGCCCGCGTGAAAAATCTGGACGGCGTGAGGGCCGGCCGTCTCCAGGCCGCTGATTGGTTTTCCGACATCGTACCTGTCGGGATAACCGCCAGAGGCCAGCACCACCGTGACTGCGGCACGCTCGTCCCATTCAATTACCGTGCGGTCCAGCGTGCCGTCGATTGTCGCTTCGAAGAGTTCGAGCAGGTCCGATTTCAGCCGTGGCAAAATCACCTGCGTCTCGGGGTCGCCAAAGCGGCAGTTGAATTCCAGGACGCGCGGTCCCTGGTCCGTGATCATGAGGCCGGGAAAAAGTAATCCGCGGAACTTGATCCCGCTGTCGCTCAACGCTTGGAGCAACGGATGCATCACCTCGCGATCGAACTGGGATTGCAACTCGACGCCAAAATTGTCGGCCGGACTAAACGCGCCCATGCCGCCGGTGTTCGGCCCCGTATCGCCGTCGTGGGCGCGTTTGTGATCGCGCGCCGTTGCGAGCATCCGGAAATTTTTCCCATCCACGAGCGCGTGCAGCGAACACTCGGAGCCGGTCAGGCATTCCTCGATCAACACGCGTCGGCCCGCTTCGCCGAAACGCCGCTCGCTCATCATCGCATCCACCGCTCCCAGGCCTTCGCTCACATCGCGGGCTACGATAACTCCTTTGCCGAGCGCAAGACCGTCGGCCTTGATCACGATGGGAAAACGCGACTCCTTCAAGAACGCGACGGCCGCTTCCTGCTCATGGAAAATCGCGGCCCGCGCCGTTGGGATTCCATTTTTGCGCATCAATTCCTTCGCGAAAATCTTTGAGGATTCCAGTCGCGCCGCCGATTTCGATGGCCCAAAGATCCGCAGTCCCTCTCCCTCGAAGAGATCGACGATGCCGGACGCAAGCGCGTCGTCCGGTCCCACAACCGTCAGACCGATGCCGTTCTCTTTGGCGAAGCGAACCAGAGCGGGCAGATCGCTGGCCGGAATCGCCACGTTGTCGCCCAGCTCCGCCGTGCCGGCATTCCCGGGCGCGCAAAAAATCCGGTCGCAACCGGGCGATTGTTTCAACTTCCAGGCGAGCGCATGTTCCCGGCCGCCGCTGCCGACGACGAGAATTTTCACAGCGCGTAAACGTCTCCGTCCGGCATAACGGAACGAAGCGTCCTAGTTAAACGAGAGAACGCAAGTCACGCGGCTCCAGCAAAAGCTTGCGCTGCGCGCGATTGATCCGAGAGGTGTCTGCATGAAATCTTCCGGCGCGTCGGTTCTAAAACCGCAGTGCCCGTCGCGGGTGGTGCTGGATCGGATCGCCGATAAATGGACGGCGCTCATCATCCAGGTCCTGGCGAATGGGACGCAGCGTTACGCCGAGTTGCGGCGAACGATCGGCGGAATCTCCCAAAAGATGCTGACGCAGACTCTGCGCAGTTTGGAGCGGGACGGACTTGTCCTGCGCAAAGTGCATCCCGTCGTCCCGCCGAAAGTGGAATACTCGCTTACTCGCCTCGGGCGAACGTTGATCGATCCGTTGCAGGGTCTTTGCCGATGGTCGGAACAACATCTGGCGGAACTGCAGGCGAATCGAACGCGGTCGAGCAACGGCGTCCCGCAGTGAGCGGAATCTGCGGGCGGAAATGACGAACCGCGTTTTTCTTCTCTCTCCTGCCTACGCGGGCGGCCAGCGAGCGCGGATAATCATGAGCGAACGCGCGCAATTCGATCTCGCGCGACGGCTGCGAAGTAAGGAGCGTCCAACCCTCGGTGAGGTGTTTACCTTTCTGAGCGGACTCTATTTTCGGGGAAAACTCGCGTATGCCAATGCGTTTTCCCCGCCCGGCGCCGTGCTTGTCATCACGCCCACTCGCGGATTGATCCCGGCCGCGACGCCGATCGGTCTCGATGATTTGCGCGAGTTTGCCGAGGTGGACATCGACGAAGCCGATCCGCGTTACCGGAAACCGCTCGAGCGGGACGTAAAGCGGCTGGCAAAGAAGTTGGCGTCTGACGGCGAAGTGATCCTGCTCGGCAGCGTCGCCACGGGAAAATATGTCGATATCCTTCTGGAACATTTCGGGCAACGCCTTTGCTTCCCGACCGATTTCGTCGGCCGCGGGGACATGAGCCGCGGTGGACTGTTGCTGCGCTGCGCGGTGGATCGCACGGAGCTCGCCTACATCTCCGTCGCGGGCGCGGTCCGAAAAGGAAAGCGTCCGCCCAAGCTCGAGCCGCGAAGATACGGTAAATGAATGACGAAGCTCGAATGACGAATGACGAACCATTACGCTCATGCGCGTTGTTTTCGGCATTCGTGTTTCGTCATTCCTTCGACATTCGTCATTCGGCCTTCGTCATTAAGTGCGCCTGAAGGCACGCCAACGTACCATGCCGCTCCAACTAAAACCTCCGCTGCCGCCGATGGAAGCGCGTTCCGTCGATGAAATTCCCATCGGCGATGACTGGCAGTACGAGCCGAAGTGGGACGGTTTCCGCTGCATCGCGTTTCGCGATGGCGACAAAGTTTTTCTGCAATCGAAAGCGGGCCAACCGCTCGCCCGCTATTTCCCGGATGTAGTCACGGAGATCCAGAAACTCGAGGCAAAACGTTTCGTTCTTGATGGCGAACTCGCGATTCCAATCGGCGACGCTCTGTCGTTCGACGAGCTGCAACTGCGCCTGCATCCAGCCGCGAGCCGTGTGCAAAAACTCGCGGCGGCGCATCCCGCGCTGTTGATCGTGTTCGATCTGCTCGCCGATTCGGCGGGCAAATCGTTGCTGGCTCAACCGCTGCGCGAGCGTCGCAAAGCGCTCGAAGCTTTCGCTCGTGAAAATCTGAAGGCGAAAAGCCGGATTCGGTTATCGCCGGCGACCACGAACCTAGTCACCGCAAAGAAATGGTTCGATAAAGTCGGCGGCAATCTCGACGGGGTCATCGCAAAACAGATCGATGCGCCTTACGCCTCGGGCGAACGGACCGCGATGGTGAAGGTGAAGCAAATCCGCACGGCTGATTGCGTTGTCGGCGGGTTTCGCTATGCGACCGGTTCGCGTTTGCTCGGTTCGCTGCTGCTCGGCTTGTACGATGACGACGGCTTGCTCCATCACGTCGGTTTCACTTCTGCGTTCAAGGCGAGCGAACGCGCGGCGCTCACGAAAAAATTCGAAGCGCTAAAGAAGAAGCCGGGATTTACCGGCAACGCACCGGGCGGACCCAGCCGTTGGAGCACGGAGCGAAGCGGTGAATGGGAACCGGTCGATCCGAAGACTGTGGTCGAAGTGACCTACGATCATTTTACGGGCGAGCGTTTTCGCCACGGCACGAAGATCCTTCGCTATCGTCCTGACAAATCGCCGAAGCAATGCACGATGGATCAGGTCAAGCATCGCGAAGGGAAATCGCTCGCGCTGTTGTAGCGGTCTTCTGTTGCCCCTCCTCTGTCGCCGCTTCGCTATGCGAAGCGTGAGAGTGATCGACGCTTCATCTCACGCCGCCCACAGGGCGGCTACAGAAGACGGTCAGAATGAATAGTTCCGGCTCACGAGAGTGAAGTCGCTGCGGACGAACGGCGCCGGCATCATGTGCGGCGGTCGGCCCGCCAGGGTCGCGCCGTCGAGCAGAGGCAGCCCGTAGCTTTCGTCGACAAGGCGCACCGCTAGGGGAACAGCGGATTTTGTCTCAACCACCAAATCGATTCCCTCTTTCGGCAGAGCGAGATATACCAAACTCCAATTCCTTTCCAGCTCGCTCGTTGATGCGCCTGACGCGAGAGGTTTGCCATCGACAGTCGCGCTGAGAATCTCGGCGCTAATTTGGATGCTAATTCGCTCGGCCCCGCGCGGCGAAGCGAGATGAAGGCGCAAATGCCGGATGCCGTTTGCGGTCACGTCTTCCAGCACTTGCGCTTCCGGCGGTGGGAATGAAGCGATGGGAGCGGGCGCTTGCAGATAAACTCTTCGGCTCAGCGGAAAAGGATCGGCCAGCGGACCGCGCTCCGGATTCTTGCCGAAGAACTGCTGGGTCCACTCGTCGGGCCGCGCATCTGAACTAACCCAGAGGGCGCGCTGCTTCGTCGCGTCAAAAGTATAAACAACGTGGTTCGATTGGCGGTGATCCTTAT